>JAODGL010000030.1 GCA_025464585.1 Methanosarcinales archaeon | reverse complement strand
ATTCTTCTCCCTCGCTATCTCAAACTCCTCAACCGCTTTTTGATACCACCTCTTCGCATCTTCCAAATGCAATTGCCCTTCGCTCATTTTTCGCCACCCACGCCACGAAGATGTTTAATACCTGACCCGTCAGCTTCATAAAACGAATACTCCACAGAGATTAACGCAGATTAACACTTGTGGGCTCTGCCCACATCCCCGCAAGCCCTGAAAGGGCTTAATGATAAGAATCCATAGGGTTAAACTATTTAAAAAAATAAATCTGCGTAAATCCGTGTAAATCTGTGTCTTAGAAAAAGAGTTATACTTTATATACAACAAGAACAAGGCAAATGCAACCAAGAAAACAAACATCACGAAATCCTCCTCAATTTCTCTATTAACTTTTCAACACTTTCAGCAGTAATTTTTACCGCTTTTTGGTCCAGTTCATTTTCGTAGCAGTTTTTATGTAATCCATTTGCCGCATGAAAAAGTAGAATAAGCTCATTATCCCTGCTCTCTCGCGAAATCCTGCTCACGAAAGACCATATAGCGCCATGTTTCTCCAACTTCAATCCTCTTTTAGCTCCCACCATCTTAATTGTTAATGCAGTTGCACCCCAGAACTTCTCCGATGCGTGCACCAAATCTCCCTTACTCAGAAATTCTTTCGCTTCCGTAAGATACTTCTCGCTAAGCGATTGATAATGTTCTACAAGCTCCTCCGGGTCTAGTTCTTCATTTAAACTCTTACTCAGCAAATCAATACCTAACTCCTCGGGCAGTGAATCCGTCTCCTCCGCCTTTTCCCTTAATTTCACCACGAGCCTTTGCGGTAATGCGATAGAAGCAGCTCCCATGATTTGATTATTCTCCTCCTTCATTATGTTATTTCCATCTTCCATTTAAACTCCTGCTTTTACTGCTTTTACCCGTACCGGTATTTTTTGGACTGTAAGGCGATAGAGTTTATCTGCTTCAGTAAAATAATCCAACAAATCCTCATATAGTTGTGCCTGTTTAGAATTCATAAACACATATCCACACGCTGGACAATACATTTTTTCAAACCCATGCACCGTGATTCTGCCATTTAAAAAATCGGCATCAAATTGCTTTATTTCCAATTTAGACCCACATTTCGGACATTCTGTTGTTTCCACGATTGCCCACTCTTCTTCCTTCCACCCTTCTTCCCAATTTTCTCCCGCCATAATATCCTCTGGTTTTATTTCTTCTGTAACCATATTATAACTTTTTCATCTTCTCTGGTGCTTCATACGCACTCAGCACTATAAATATATCTTCCCTCACCTTCCGCCGCCTAATTTACGTAATATGATTTTTCTTCAGAGGTTTTCTGACTCCTTTTCGTCTAAAAGAGCGAGAAGATTGGAGCAAAAGAATATTCAACATATTACGTATATACGTAATAGAGCATATCTCGATTTCTCTATTCATATTCATCCAAATCAGTAATGGCGCCTATCCAGAAAAAATAGATTTATCTATTACGTAAAATGCACTGAGTTACGGATTAAACATAATCCTAAACCGATCAAATACATCGGTTCTCCCAAGCAAAGGTGGAACATCCTCTTCACGGTATCTGAATTCTATGGTCATAATACCAGGGTATCTCCGGTCGGTATTTTAGCCAATGACGGCTTTTTACCCGGGTATTTATTCTTTGTTTCTTTATAAACCGCCTCTGCATCGTCCCCCTCTGCCACGACCTTTTTACCTATCGTTGCAATCCATTTGCTCGCACTTAAAACCCCACTCGCGCGAACGAACAAAGCAAATGCAATCGCCAAAACAAATATCAAATCAATCTTCTTAATTAACCTTTCCACAATTCTTCCGAAGTCATCAGCAACACTGTTCCATCCTTTCGCACCACGAGATGCCTCTCTTCAAATTTCTCATGAAAGTGCTTTGATGTCGAGCTTATATGGTGCTCGAGGATATAATCCTCGGGAATAGGCATATAATAAGGCTCAAAGGAGTCCTCTACAAAACCCAAATCCGTCCCCTCTGGCAACAAAGCTCTAAGGTCTTTTCTAACCTCATCATCCAGCCTGTCAAACTGTTTCATCAATTCCTTTATCCTCTCTATCTTTTCCGTGCTAATTTTACCTAACTCCTTCATAAGCCTCCTATGCTATGATTGTTATAATGGCTTATAAATATTCATGTTGGTATTGAATTTCATCAATCGCATATTGCAGGTAACAACCGTCAATCGCCTGGATTTCATCGCCGTAGCGAAGCGCCGTAATTATCCATGCTTCTATTGCATCTTTCGCCATTGTAATGGCATAAAAATAGATGCGTTTATAGTCATTCCAGTAATAAATTGCAATTATTAAACCACGAGATTCCACGAGATTAACCCCCAGACCAGAAGACAGAAAGTAGAAAACAGAAAACAGACTTTTGACTTCTTTTATCTTTACAATTTCTCGTGAGAATCTGTAAAATCTTGTGGTTGCTATCCTATTGAAACTCTATCGTTGCCGGTGGCTTATCAGATAGCGAATAAAGCACGTGCACAACTTCCGGGATTTCAGTCGTAATCCTCTTTTCTATCCTCTTTAAGACCTCACATGGAACATTAACCGCCTCTGCCGTAATGGCATCCGTGCTTTTGACCAGTCTAACGGCGATTGTGTAGCCAAACGCTCTTTTCCCTTCTCTGATCCCGGTAGCCCTGTCGTTCATCAAAACCGCCATACTCTGGAATGACTCGATTTCAGCAGTTTCCTCTTCTACTATCTTCGTAGCTCTTCTTTCTATCTCTACGCGTTCTCTCGTCACTTCACCAAGTACCCTCGTAGCAAGTCCGGGACCGGGGAAAGGAGGGCGCTCCGAAAACTCTGCGGGCAACCCCAAACTCCTCGCAACTTCTCTTACTTCGTGTTTGTATATTTCCCGTAAAGGCTCAACAATGGTCAGTCCATAACTTCCAGGGTCAATGCCTATCTGCTCAAGAATGTTGTGCTGTGTCTTGATTCCTTTCACCGTTTCCACAACGTCTGCTGCTATTGTTCCCTGCACTAAATAATTAGCGTTTTCCTCTCGCACAACTCTTGCGAGCACCGCGTAGAACGTGTTTCTAAATGCTTTCCTCTTCTCCTCGGGGTCAACAAATCCTTTTAAGGCATCGAAAAACTCATCAGCGGCATCCACCAGCTTTGCATTCATTTCCCTCGCTTTGAAAAAGTTTATCACCTGTTCCGCTTCGCCTTCGCGCATCAATCCATCATCAATGAAAGCTGTTACCAATCGGTCTCCTACCGCGCGATGCGTGAGAACGGCGCAAACGGTGGAATCAACCCACCTGAAACCGCTATGACTGCTTTTCCATCCCCTATCCTTTCCCTTATCTCCTGAACCTGTCTTTGTAGCCTCTTCGACCGAAGGGATATGAAAGGAGGTCAGTTAAATGAAAGGTTTTCAATCCTTGTTTTAGTGGATTAGCCTCTTCGACGATGAGATTACTACCCAAATCAGAGGCTATATGCAATGTTTCAATCCTTGTTTTAGTGGATTAGCCTCTTCGACTTTTTTTAGAAAATACAGCGGATTCAAAATACTCGAGTTTCAATCCTTGTTTTAGTGGATTAGCCTCTTCGACCCTGACTGGTACCATACCATACACCAGCCACGCGTTCATGTTTCAATCCTTGTTTTAGTGGATTAGCCTCTTCGACGCTGTAACTTCTTGCTTTACCACTGCTCTTACTAGCATTAGGTTTCAATCCTTGTTTTAGTGGATTAGCCTCTTCGACTGTATAGACAAATCAGTACTTCCGGTATATTTTTACAGTTTCAATCCTTGTTTTAGTGGATTAGCCTCTTCGACTCTACTTTAAGGTCGTAACCATTAAGTAATACTGAGTTTCAATCCTTGTTTTAGTGGATTAGCCTCTTCGACTAACATATGCACCTGCGTGGCTCGAAAAGTTCAGGGGGTTTCAATCCTTGTTTTAGTGGATTAGCCTCTTCGACTTGCGAAAGTCAAAACGAAATGGTACATTGAACTGAAGTTTCAATCCTTGTTTTAGTGGATTAGCCTCTTCGACGCATACAAGGAACCAGAAACTTTTGTTATAGCCCAGTTTCAATCCTTGTTTTAGTGGATTAGCCTCTTCGACCAGTAGGGTAATCTAAGAAATAAGTTTTTTCAATTCCGTTTCAATCCTTGTTTTAGTGGATTAGCCTCTTCGACAGCGCCGATTTTCGCTCCTTTTCCCCTTTTTCTCTTATCTCCTCCGTCCTTTTCTCGCACATCTTTTCACTTATACTTTTTATTTCATCCTATATAAATACATGCTTTTACATTCTTACACAGAATATGCAATCACCCTTTCTGCCTTTTACTTTACTGTTCCTCATTTGACTTCTTCTACTGTTATTTTTACTTTTCCCGCACCACTGGATTTAAGTCCACCCATCACTTTAATCGCTTCTAATCTCTCTTTTATCAACTCTTTAAGGATTCGCTTTGCATCCCAGTTCTCTTCTCCTGTTAGCCATTTATCACCTTCAGCGGAATCTTGTAACACTCTATCCTTTCCAAGCTCCCACTCTCTTACGCCATCCTTTATTAGCACGGTAAGCGTACCCACAAATTCTATTCCTTCCGGGATAATCGGATACCCTCTATTCGTCCCTTCAGCCGCGGTTCCTTTTGCTCTGTCTACCCGGATTGAATATAAATCGCTCGGTGTTACGTCTGCATTAAGGAAAGGTACAGTTACAAAACCGATGAGTCCTTGTGCCCCAAGGAGATAACAAGCAGGGCAGATTCGCTTTTGACTACTATCGTGTTTATCCTCTTTGTATGGATATACACAACTCGCTCCTTTATATTTTCCATTAGTTATCAACTTTCGCTCATCTTTTGATATCGTCTTATTGTCTGACGGTATGCATGGCTTCATACCCTCTCTATTCGGATAGTTCTCGATTAAATACACTTCCAACTCATGTCTGAAAGCACCCTTTAGAGAAGTCCCCTGCACAACGATTTTACCCCCTATCTTTGCTATCGGCTGGTCAACCTTTGAAAACGGGTCCTTCTGCCCACCTATCCTAAACGGGCTCTCCGTCCTCAAACGCACTTTGTATTCTTTTATTTCTCTCATTTTAACATCTCCTCAGATTTTTTTACTGCATTGAGTTTCCTTATTATAAATCCTCCTAAACTGGAAGGGAGTCTTGCATCTTCTACTTTTTCAACTACTCTGAGAAGTATTTTTGCTTCGTATGACCTCTTTTTGTCCTTTATTTTGTCGATAAGATATAGTTTGGTTGCTCCATAACCATACTTTTCGTATATTTCTCCTGTTGTATTTATTAATCTCCCTGAAAAATTTTCCTTCGAGACATTTCTGTCCTTTTTTATCTCCCTCACTAACTTTTCAATCCTATCCATTTCCATCATCTCCTTTCAACAAAAATCCTGGTCCCTCTATTATACTATCCTCGAACAGCGAGAGCACATAAACTCCTGAAGTCGCAGATGTCGGCTCAAATAAATATCCATATCGCGCTTTCTTCACACGTTCAATGCCGAATATATCTCTTAAAAAATCCGTTGTCGCATCGTTGTCGATCAAATCCTTATGAAAATTATCCCCTTTTGCTTTTAGCTCTTCAACCTTTGCTATCGGGATTCTCGTATTTAACATTCCTTCGCCAACCTTCAAATCATTATCTCCTATATTCTTCACCTTTTTCAACTCGCACCTCCCGAATCCTTTTGTTTTAAACGCACCCATGTAAATTGAAATTGGTTTATCAGATTTAAATATATCTTTGGCATCCTCTGTTTCCACGATGTACACTTTACCTTCAACATCCACCAGATACTCGATATACAGCGGGAGAATGCTCGTATCAAGCGCCCGGTCTCTCGGTGAATATGTCAGTATCTGCACGTGCTCTCTTCTGAACGCCTGTTCGCTTTTGAATGGAAAATGCCCGACTGCATGTATGTCTTTATCACCAAATATCGCCTTTAAAGCCCCGGTAATCTGACTATAAGGAATTGTCGTAACCGTTGGTCTGAACTGCCCCTTCTTTATCCGTTCACCCATGCACAGCATCTCTGATGTGAGCGTGCATTCAATAAACTTCATTTCGCTGCTTCTTCTTCCTCCTCTTCATCGCTCATCATTTTCGCATAAGTCAGGATATTTGGGAAGTCAATACCTCCATCTACTAATCTTCTTAAACCCTTATACTCATCATACAATCTGTAATCACCCTTATCGTATAGCAGTATTTTTGATAGCCGCCTGGAGACCTCCGCAACTTTGCTCAGTTTATGTAACGAAGCAGTTCCAAGCCGTTTCAAATCTAAATTCAGAATTTCGTCTAATTGGTTCATATTCAAATGCATCTCGCCTTTGCCCACAAGATTGAGGTTGATGTCGCTTTCCGGGCTCTCGAGGAACTTCCAGTGCCAGAAGAAAGCGAATTTTATGCCGGAGCATGAAATAGCGAGTTTTATTGGTGATTCTTCTCCTTCTTTAAATTTCGGAAAATACTCGGCAAACAGTGAATTGTAAATCTCTATAATCTTTTTAATCTCGCTTGTTCTCTCTATTTTGATGCAGAAGAAATCCGGTAAAATCCATTGACAATTCACACTATCAAATTCATCCGCAAA
>JAODGL010000210.1:9822-13005 GCA_025464585.1 Methanosarcinales archaeon | reverse complement strand
ACGATATTATCTCAGGTTGGTTCCCATTCAATGCCAGTGCCCCGTGTCCACCGTCGTCAAAGACCTCTTTAAAAGTTATCGTTCCCTGCGAAAGTTTATCCATGTAGTACCTGAGTTTTTGTTTATCGAGGAGTTTTGTATGGTGCTCAAAGACACCCGCTATTCTGTCCTCATTCAGGGACATCGCAATTGTATGCGCATTTCCAACATTTATGCAGATACGATGCTTCTTCTCTTTTATCCTTTCATCTTCAAGCGAGCCCAAGACTGCGGCAGGTCCTGTGTCCATCAGGAGGACATGTCCCTTATGCCACCTTTTTACTGATTCAAAAATCGAGTGCATCCTGCTAAGATTTTCCGGCACGCCATCAAGATAAGCAAATGATTCTATCCCTCTCCCTACTCTCTCCTCGATTAAGTGAAACCTATTTTCTCGGTCTGTAACGCCCGGGGGTGCTACACCGTGGTCCTGAACTGCTACTGCGATGACGTCAAAAGATGTATCTACGCCAAAAGAAGAAAGAAACGACAGGAGTCCGGGATTTAAATCCGAGATTCTTATTGGTTTTGCTTTTTCACTCATGTGCTCTACTTCATCCCCGGATATAAGCTCTATCCCATAGTTTTTAACGATTTTCAAATCGTCTCTGAGCGTTTTTGCGGCTTTTTCTGTCATGTAAACCTTGTATTTCCTGAGATGCTCGTGCACCGCACGTGTGAAGGGACCGCCGCCCATTGTGTCACCAAAGATTACCAAATCCGCTTTTGATTTCCTTACTTCCCCGGCGAAGAAGCGAGTGGGAGAAGGTAGAACGAGCTTGTATGCGTTTTCGAATCCTTCCTTATCGTCATAAACCATTATGTCCTGCGTTCCGGCTCCGATGTCTATGGCAAGTATGTTCATAGGTTCACAGCGCAGGAGACCCACCTTGCGATTTAACATTGACCTTTTAAATATATAGAGCATACATCTATTACTAAGGTCGCATCCATCTTTTTCACCAATAAAACTGTTGTACAAAGCCCTATGAGAAGGCAACAAAAGACCTTGGAAAGAATGAATAAGCGAGTAAAGGAACTCATAGAAAACTTTGATGATTTTGTAGAATATTTCGATAAAGCCTCTATTTTTTCAGGTCCATCCTTATACTTTCATAAAAAAGCCGTAGAAATTTTGCGTAAGGATGGTCTTTCAAATGTTCTCGAAAGTGACCAATTTTTCGAGTATTTATATGCTACATTAGCTTCTTGGGGTTTACATAGAATGGGTAAGACGAATACAAAGTTAGTTGATTTCGATAAGTTCAAGGAAAGCATAACTTCACAGAAAGAAAGATTCTTAACTTTTGGGAATAAAAGAATCACAGAAATAAGCATTGATAATTCTATAACTACTCACCTTCGGAAACTCATAGAAAATTTAAAAATTGGGGAAGGGGAGACTAAAATTGTTTTCAATAGTAAGGCGATACACCACCTTCTTCCAGATTTGATGCCACCCATTGATAGACAATATACTCTACTATTTTTCTATAATTATTCTCCAAGTCCACCATATATAGAAGATTGTTTCTCTGAAATTTATCCCAAGTTCATTTCAATTGCTATCCAAAGGAAAGATAGCATCCATAAAAAAATTGGAAAAGGTTTTCATACAAGTGAGACTAAAGTTATTGATAATGCAATTGTAGGTTATGTTCTCAAAAAAGATTTGAAGAGACAAAAGAGAAAGAAATGAAAACAAGCTCTAAAACTCAACTTGCTTCCCTTATCAAGGAAGAAAGAAAAGCTGTTAGTTGAGCTATTTAACTCTGTCATTTGCTGTTGCACGGGAGAAGCTGACCGATACGATTGGAATTGTAACATGACGAAGTTTGAAATATTGCATAAGGACTTAATGGGGAGAATAGGAAAGCTTCGAACGGCGCATGGTAACGTAGAGACACCAACGATAATGCCTGTAATCAACCCCAACCTCATGTCGTTCAGGGCAGAAGAAATGAAGAAGTACGGGGCTGAGATGCTCATTGCAAATGCATATCTAATTTACAAAAAAGAGGACTTACGAGCAGAAGCCATTAAAAAAGGCATTCATTCGTTTTTGGGCTGTGATATGCCGATAATGACTGATTCCGGGTCCTACCAGCTCTTCGAGTATAAAGACGTAGAGGTGAGTAACAGGGAAATATTAGATTTTCAGCAGCGTATAGGCTCTGATGTATGTGTGCCTCTGGATATACCGACAGCGCCATACGCGAAGAGAGAAAAAGCAAAAGGGGATTTGGAGGAGACGGTGAGAAGGCTGCGAGAAGCAAGAAGCATAATTCAGGATAAGATGCTTGCAGGAGTTGTGCAAGGTTCCACTTTCCCGGACCTGCGTGAAGAGAGCGCGAAGCACGCTGCCGAAATAGGTTTTGATCTGTATGCAATAGGAGGTATAGTGCCATTGCTGGAGACATACAAGTTCAATACCCTGGTGGATATAATCATCACAGCGAAGACGAATTTGCCGTTGAATGCTCCTGTTCACCTCTTTGGCGCCGGTCACCCTATGCTCTTCTCTTTGGCTGTTGCTCTGGGCTGTGACCTCTTTGATTCCGCAGCGTATGCGTTATATGCAAAAGGGAAGAGATATATAACGAGTGCCGGGACGATAAAAGTGGACGATTTGCAGTATCTACCCTGTTCTTGTCCTGTATGTTCCTCTTATCGTGTGGAGGAGATAAAAGAAAACAAGGATTTATTGGCATCGCATAACTTGTGGGTTACATTTGAGGAGATGCGAGTAGTAAAGCAGAGTATAGTGGAGGGAAGCTTGTGGGAGCTGTGCGAGAGGAGATGCAGGGCATATCCCGCTTTATTGAATGGATTGAAGCAAATGGCAAAATATTCTGCACTGATTGAGAAATACGACCCTATTACGAAGAAACGTTCCTTCTTCTACCTTGGTGAAACTTCTGCCAGCAGACCAGAGGTATTGAGATACTCCTACAGGTTAAACAGGTTCAAATTGTCAGGAAATGTGTTGATAACCACGACAGAAAGGTCAAAAGTCGAAGATGAAAACTATGACCACGTATTTTTTGTGAAACCACCGTTTGGACCCTGTCCCGTTGAACTGGCTGAGAGCTATCCGGTTGGGCATTCGGAAATACCTGCGGAAATAGATAACGAAGCTAAGAC
>JAODGL010000210.1:3115-9655 GCA_025464585.1 Methanosarcinales archaeon | reverse complement strand
CCTCACCTTCACTGCCACGCCATGCTCAAAGATTTTCATTTCTTCGCAAGATAGCATCGCTTTCCCTGTTGCCAGCAGGTTATCTTTCTCATCCACCAGTATAACCTCATCATAAGCCCTTATCGCCGGGTCGGCATCTATTACATGTTTACAAAAAGCAGTTCCTCCTTCCCTTATAAATTCTCTGCTCTCCTCGTTCATAACCACCCTCAATCCTGGATAGTTGAAGAACCGATGTAACCTCCGTGCCCCTTCTATGCTTAGTGTTAGCAGCCCATCATAGCTCCTTAGAGTCGCTATTCTCCTTCCATTCTCTTTTATCTGTGATATCCTTCTCGTCTTTGAGAGTGAAAATTCTACGCTTCGCGCGAACAAAACCTCTCCTGCACCGGCACCAAATTGAAAATCTGCTATGGTTCTCGCCTTTTTGAGCAGATTCGCACTTCCCTCCTCTCTCATTTCTCTTTTAATTTTAAGTCTTTCTTTCCTAACTAAAATATTTGGATTGGGAATGCGGTATCGGGTGCGAATACCATCTCATCTAAAGATGCGGATTTGCATTTGTTGCCACTCATTCTTAAATTAGAGAAGATATTTATATCTATAAATCACAAATAACTATGATTAATTGAAATGAGATACATAGGGTATTTACTGGCTACCGGATTGTATATTACGAAGGATATAAGGTTTTGATTGCAGACATGGAAAAGGCGCTGGTTGATTTTTTATACTTTAAACTACGTCATGGGATATCGATAGACTTTGATGAAGAACGCTTTGATGCGGACATCCTTAAGAAGATAGAGTGGAAAAAAGCACTGGAATATGCTGAACTCTTTAACAGAGTAACCATCAATAAATTGCAGGATTGCAGGAACTGGTCGGAATGCTGAAGCTTGAATATCTCTTGGAGGAGGAAAGAGAACTTGGTCTACCCCTTGCAAAAAAAGGGCTATCCTTAGAGAGTATCTCCAGACCATAATCCTGAATAGCATATATAAAAGTAACTTTGCTAAGTCAATGTTCTTTGTAGGCGGCACTGCATTGAGATTTTTCTATAACCTCCCAAGATTCTCTGAGGATTTGGATTTCAATACCCCGTACATGGAGAACGAAAGCTTTAAGAAAATTCTGGAAAGAGTAGAGATGAATTTATCTCAGGATGATATTGAATTGATCCTGAAGGCACCCCAGTATGGGAAAAAATTCCTGTTAGAGTATTAGTTAGTTAGGATTAATTTTAACTCTTTCTTTCCTAACTAAGAATTGGATGAAGAGGAAAAAAAGGAGAAGAAAAGTTGAAGACATCGCATTGCAGCGGATAGAGAGGCTGTTCGAGCTCGCAGAATTGGATGCAAGAAAAACAGATGAAAAAGCAAAAAGCAGGAGTGATAGATATGTGCAGCTTGCTCGTGAGATTGGAATGCGGTATCGAGTGCGAATACCATCGCATCTAAAGATGCGGATTTGCACTTGTTGTAACTCATTCTTAATCCCCGGTAAAAATGCGCGCGTTCGTCTACGGGGTGATTATATTACCACTACCTGTCTAACGTGTGGTACGCAAATGAGGCGTCCTTATAAAGCGCCTCGTCCTCCTTCGCCAAGGAGGGAAAAATCCTAATTTCCAAATCCAAAAGAGAAAGGGAAAAATTTATCAACACAGCATATTTATTATATTATAGAATAGAAGATGGTCTTAGCAGGGAAATTATTCCTGATTGAAGGGGATGTTGATGCCGACTTGCATACGATAGCCGCCAAGCTGAGGGGTTTTAAATCAGAAGATAAATTTAAGGAGAACGACAGGGATATAAGTTTGATTACCGAGATAAAGGATTTACGCTTAATCGGAGATTCCTTGCATGGAACTTTCATCCAGGACCAGCTTCTGGAGGTCTATCATCATGGCGAGCGTGTGCACATACCAACCACGTCCGAAGCTCCTTTCTTCTTTGTCGAACAGGAGCAAACGGGTAGAATAGTTCTAACGATTATGGAGAAGAAAGCGAGGGCCAACAACATCGCTAATCAGTTGAGCAAAATACTTTTCATCACAACAGGGAAGATAGTAGAAGTGAGGATTGAGCCAGCGCGATTTGAGCGTTTTCATGAGGATAACTTCGAGGATACAAAAGTAATCTTCTTTGACGATGTAGACATCCCAAATATCAAAAAACTGTCTCTGTATGGCTCTGCTTTAGCTGACACGTCTATATATACAGACCATTTGAAGCATGGGAAGCTATGGTATATCGTATTGAAGTCTAAACGGTATGGAACGGTGGTAGGGGTAACAAGAAACGGTGTTGTAACAATTTTCAGCAAAGCGAAGAAGGAGGATTTTATAAATTACGTGCTGGATGAGATTATTGGATTGATTTAAAGCCGTAAGGATACGAGATGAGAGAGAGTTTCAGGCTAAAAGAGACGTTCGCATGGATAACCGCAGACGAAAGGAAGTATGTAGAGATTGCAAAAGAGGAATTAAAGAAACGCAGACAGGAATTGGAAAGATTCGTGCGTTGGCATCCCTATTTCCTCGTGACGCTTGAAAGTTACCAGGTAGAAGAAAAAGATAAGATACCGGAGATAGCGATAAGAATGATAGAATCTGCTGGAAAATTCGACATA
The DNA here is from genome assembly GCA_025464585.1 of Methanosarcinales archaeon. GTDB lineage: Archaea > Halobacteriota > Syntropharchaeia > Alkanophagales > Methanospirareceae > QMVO01. The sequence goes on along the minus strand of JAODGL010000210.1, from coordinate 7,018 downwards.
GGACCGATGTCAGCAGTTGCAGGAACATTAGCGGAGTTCGCGGTAGAGGCGATGCGTGATGCAGGAGCGACTTACGCAATGGTGGATAATGGAGGTGATGTTGCGTTGATAAGCGATCGCCCGGTGCTTGTTGGCATATATGCAGGGGAAAGTGCCTTCTCGAACAGGATTGCACTCAGGATAAAACCCTCGACTTCATTGTTAGGTATATGCACGTCTTCCGGGACGGTGGGGCATTCCATAAGCTTTGGTAACGCAGATGCTGCAACCGTGATAAGCAATAGCGCATCGCTCTCAGATGCCGCAGCTACTGCGCTCTGCAATTCTGTAACTGATGCTCATTCGGTCTCAAAAGCATTCCATTCGCTCAGTCATGTAGCGGGCATAAAAGGCGCACTTGTGATCTACAAAGATATGCTCGCAACATGGGGCAAAATGCCAGAAATCGTAAAGATAAGCTTCTTGCAACACTGTAAAATTTATACTAATAGCAAATAATGTACAATTAAGGTGATGGAGATGGAAGGGATAAAAATAGAACCAAAAGAATTTTGGGAGGATAAGAAATGGGCAGAGAAGAACTATTCAGATTTGCAAGAGAAATATCCGGACAAATGGGTGGCGATAGTGGATAAAAAGGTTATCGCTGCTGGCAAGAGCGTAAAGAAAGTCGAGCTTGAAGCAGAGCATAAGACCGGCGTACCAAGAGATAGAATTCCTGTCCTCTTCATAGAGGGTGAAGTGAACATCTTATTTGAATAAAAATTTGTTTTAATCATAAAGATAATGAAGCATGGCTTGAAAAAGTTTGACTTGGCTATGAAAATAAATCTGCGTAAATCCGTGTAAACCTGTGTCTTATAGATAAAAGAGTTATACTTTATGTACAACAATAAAAATGGCTACGAGATAAAGTTAGCAAATTCGAAGAGTCACATGAAGATACCGAAAATATGCATTCTGCGGATAGAAGGAACAAACTGCGAACTCGAGACGAGCTTAGCTTTCAAGAGGTTGGGTGCATCGGTGGAGATAGTACATCTGAAACAATTGATAGGAGCAGTGAAAGAGCATGAAAGGAGGAATTTAAACGATTATGATTTACTTGTGATACCGGGCGGCTTTTCATCCGGCGATTATGTAAGGGCAGGGGCAATACTCGCTGCGAGGATAAAAGGAGCATTAGGGGAAGAAATAGAGGCTTTTATAGAGCGCGGAAAGCCCGTATTAGGAATCTGCAATGGCTTCCAGGTATTAGTAGAAATGGGATTACTTCCGGGATTTGTTCTTGATGGAAAGCTCGGGATGCCACAGGTGGCACTGACAACAAACGATTCTGCTCGGTTTGAATGTCGCCCAACATTTATAAAGCATGAAAGCAGGGGAAAATGCGTGTTCACAAGAGGGATAGAAAAAGGCAGTATCCTGAAGATGCCGTGCGCACATGCAGAGGGGAAGTTTTTTATTGCGGAGGAAAAGAGGGAGGAATATATACGACGGCTGGAGGAAAACGACCAGATCGTCTTCCGCTACGTTGATCCCGGGGGTAATTATGCTCCTTATCCCTGGAATCCTAACGGCTCTATCTATAATATCGCCGGGATATGTAACCCTGAAGGCAATATATTGGGGTTGATGCCACACCCGGAAAGGGCTTTCTATGCCTTCCTGGATTCAGAATGGTCAAGGATGGCGCGGGTAAGGAGAAAGGGGAAGGGAGAAGAAAAAGGGGATGGCGATGGGAGAAAGATATTTGAATCTGCTTTAAATTCTTTTTTAATTTAAAGAAAGGTTTATAAGTAAAGGGTTTCTTATAATAAACAGAATAAATTAAAGGAGTGTGAGCACAACTGGTAAGAAAAAGACCAAAGGATAAATGGAAAGCGAAACAGTGGTACACGGTATTAGCACCGAAGATATTTGGCGATATAAAGGCAGGGGATACGGTGGCAGACGAGCCGTCTAAGTTAATCGGAAGGAAGATAGAGATGACTTTAGAGGAGCTTACAGGCAAGCTGATAAAGAGTTCAAATTTGAAATTATTGCTCGAAATAGACGAGGTAGATCATAATACAGCTTATACAAAATTCATAGGGCATAAGATCGATAATGGCTATCTACGGAGCTTAGCGAGGAAAGGGATCTCAAAGATAGACTCAAATATCTCTGTCTTGACAAAGGATGGTGAGGAGCTATGTGTAAAATCTGCTTGTTTTACGCTAAAAAAAGCAAGTGGGTTACAGGTAAAGCTAATACGAAAGGTAATGGAAGAGATAATTTTAAGTCGAGCAAGGAGCTTAGAGCTTAACCAGTATATACAGGAGATAATACTTGGGAAGTTATCGTCTGACATATATAAGGCGGCGAAGAAGGTGTACCCACTGAGGAGAGTGGAGATAACCAAGACGGAAAGAGGTGGCGGCGGCGGTGGAAATCCCGCGCAAGGTAAAGAGGTGACGTAAAAAATAAAATGAAAATAAAATTTCTTGGCGGTTGCAACGAAGTAGGACGTTCTGCAATATTGGTAGATGGGAAAATCGTCTTAGATTATGGACTCAGACCATCGGACCCTCCAGAGATACCCCTGGGAAATGGAAGTTTTTCCCCCAAATCTGTGATTGTTTCCCATGCACATCTCGACCACTCTGGTATGGTCCCAAGTTTGATGTCCCATGCAGGGGATATTACACCGGACGTTTATATGACTTCGGTGACCGGTGATTTAACCAGACTTCTGGGCAGAGATACGATAAAAGTAGGGCGAGACCAGGGATTTTCTTTCTTCGGAGAAGAGGACATCAGGAAAATGGTTGAGCATACACATACGGTTGCTTATGGCGAGCGGCTCACATTAGACGGTTCCCTTGGTGATGATTATGAACTCGAATTATATAATGCAGGGCACATACCTGGCAGTTCGGCGGTGTATTTGAAAAAAGAGAGTGAAGATATAAGCCTGTTTTATACCGGTGATATAAAAACGGGTGTGTCGCGGTTAATGGAAAGTGCTTCTCCCCGTGAGTTTCCCGCTTCTGACATCTTGCTCATAGAAAGTACATATTACGACCGGGAACATGGAAACAGAAAGGAACTGGAGCGAGAATTCATAGACTCCATTACGGAAACCTTAGATTCCGGGGGTAATGCGATTGTGCCGTGCTTTGCCGTGGGCAGGACACAGGAGATAGTGATGATTTTGCACTCGTATGGACTTACCCCTTATGTGGATGGTATGGGACTGAGCGTTTTTAGTTTGTTCAGGAGTCAGCCTGCGTTCTTAAAAAATGCGAAGGCATTGAATGATGCTTTCGGTGATGCACAGTTTGTAAACTCAAGGAGGCGAAAGAAAGCCCTTTCGGAACCCTCCGTAATTGTCACCACGGCAGGAATGCTTAATGGTGGACCTGTGCTGTATTATCTGAAAAAAATACACGAAGACCCAAGGAGCAAAGTGCTCCTTACTGGCTATCAGATAGAGGGAACGAATGGGAGAAGGTTGATAGAGGAAGGATGCGTGGAGACGGATGGAGAGGTAGTGAAAGTGAAATCGAAGGTGGAGCAATATGATTTCTCTGCTCACGCGGGTGATTCGGAGCTGAAGGAGATAGTGTCGAGATTTTGCAGGAATGGCACTGAGGTTGTGTTCGCAGTTCATGGAGAACATACAGACGAGTTCGCAACATGGGTGAGTGATAATTTTAGATGTGAAGCGATAGCGCCGAAGATTGGAGAAGAGTTTATAATAGAATAGATAATGATGCGCCGGTAGTGTAGCCTGGTATCACAGAGGCTTGCCAACCAACCTTTCTTTCTTCAAAAGAAAGAACTTGAAGGGCAAAGAGCCTCTAACCCGGGTCCAAATCCCGGCCGGCGCATTCATTATTTGACAACGACCTCCATGGT
>JAODGL010000210.1:0-2970 GCA_025464585.1 Methanosarcinales archaeon | reverse complement strand
ATGTTTTCTATCTTCTTTATTTTTCTCGCCTCCTTTGCATCTGCTCTGGGCACATATAACATGTCAAAACCTCGGTCTCGCACTGTGTAAGCGAGCAACTCGATAAAAGGTGTGCACACTGCTACCGAGCCCGTAAACACCACCTTCGACCCGTCTTTTATCTCTGCCATGCTCTCTCTAAATATCCCCGTGAAGCCGGGTATCCCACTTCTCTTCTCCATTTTTTACCTTACCCCCTATTCTTAGAAGATTTCTTGTTCTTGAATTGAATAGGAATATAGTTTATTTATATTTTTCTCTTTTTTCTTTTTGTTTTTGTTTTTCAATCTCCGCCTCAATTTTTTGTCCATTACAATCACTTTGACTTCCTCCTCTCTCTCGTCTGGTAGATCGCTCATCTTTACTATTTCCGGTGCTTCTTTAGCCATTTTTTATATCACCTCCTCCGACTGTTCTTATCCCGACAACACCGCCGGCATGCTGTCTCGATCCGCTTACCACAGTACCCGAAGGCAAATCCCCATGCATCTCGGATTTTTTAATCCATGGTTTTTTGCTTGGCATATACACCTTCTATATAAAGCCCCATCCAGCAGAGTAGGAGGAGGTCTTTCGACCTCCGTCCCCTCATCGAACCGCACGTACGGATTTCCCGTATAGCACATCTTTCTCACCCATTGTTCGGTTTCGCCAAAGCGGGATTCCTTCGCATAGTCGGTGTTTTATCCTCCCGGCTGTTGCCAGCCATTTACCGGCACCGACATCATCGCTACTATGAAATCCGTCCGACTTCTCGCATCGCATCATTCCGGCTTTCCCCTCCGGGTTATACCTTCCTTACCTCGGAGCCTCTGCCCTATTCCAGGACACGGTTGAGGACGATACGAGACCTCCCTCGGTCGCTTAACCATCCTTTCCTCTTCATCGATAAAAAAAGCAGGCTTAACGGAAGAGGAATTCTCGAGGTTGTTAAAATAGGAGGTAATGACAGAATATCTTGGCGTTGATAGGGATTCCGCTTGCGAAGCAGTGATGAATCCCGGAGTTGAGTGAAATCAATATGCAACCTCGCAAAAAGTTCGCATTCGACGTCGGCATAACCTTTCTTGCATCCGTAGTCACCTTACCACTTGGCTTTGTCATTACCATTGCGTTAGGGCGGTGCGGGCGATTTAGGATTATACCGGATAGCATCCACGATTTATGGAATTGCAATGCTCGTTAGTGCGCTTGGCATCCCGGCAGCGATGATAAAATACGTGGCGGAGTTCAAAGAAGATGGGAGCTTCCATTGGAGAAGCTGAACCTGGAAGAAGGCGAGGAAGTAGAGATAGAGGTGAAGAAAACATCAATAGAAGAGTTCCACGGAAAGATGAGTATTGACAAAGAAATCGCGGATGAAATAATAGAATAGAAATGGAGATATGGGATTAAAGCTAAGAGAATTACAGGCAAATGAAAAAATATACATAGATGCGAAACTGGATTTGCCAGAAAAACCGAAAGTGAGGATAACAATCAGTGGAAACTTTAGCAAATTGCTCGATGAAGTAGGGGAAATAGAGGTTCATCATTAAGAAGTTAGAAGAGGAGGATGTAGATGTGTACATCCCAAAAGTTTGTGTTGTCGAGACGGCAAGATATGTTTTTTATTTTTAATCAATTAAAATAGTTGAGAAATATGAAGGGGTGTAGTTTAGATGGATGTTGCGAAGATGGATAGCATAACAGAAAAAGGATTGATAATTGTGGAGGCGAGACTTAGGGACAGAAGCAAGGTAGAGAGAGCTATCGCAATTCAAGATGGGCTGAGAGAGAAATCGAAAAAGTGGGAAGGTGCAAAAGAGATCAGGAAATGGCGTGATTTGAGATGATTGTCCTGGACGCTTCCGTTGTTGTAAAATGTTTTTCTGAGGAGGAGTATACGAAGGAGGCATTGGAGATAAGGGAAAGGGTAAGAAGGGGAGAAGAGAATGCCATCGTCCCGGATTTATTGCTATATGAGCTCTCAAATGCTTTGAAATACGAATCGCTGCGAAAAATCGCCAAAGCAAACTTTTAGAAAAGGTTTGATCAAAAAGATTTTATGGGAACATTAATAGGCAGAGCTTTTGGTTATGGTTCAAGATTGATAATTGCGCGGTCGGGTGCAAGCGACTATGGTCTGGTCGCACTCTTTTTCGTTGGATTATTATTTGTATTCTTACTTTTCATCTCCTCAAATTTTTTATCGCACACGATATTTCATACAGCAGATGCAATACCACTTATAAAAATTTCCGCCTTCATAATTCTGATTTGGGCATTAGATCAGGCATTATTGCAATTTTTTAGAACTCGCAGACAGATGACTAATCATCAATTGTTGCATCACTTTATCCTGCGGACAAAAAAGATTTCCGCTTTTTGAACTCCTCCTCGCTCTCGAATTCAAATCGCAAAACTTTATCCTTCAACCATGATATTTCCATATTTGAATTGCACCTTCTCAGCCTTTGGATCCAGTGGATAGCTCTTAGGAAGTGCGTCAAGACTCAAATCGTGCGTCAACACACGATAGCATAACTCATGGTTCTGTCTGCTGCGGTACTCGACCAGGAGGTTGTATATGGGAGTGAGTTCATCGTTCGTGTATATGGGATAAAATCTGTCCTTTTCTTTCTTCGCAGTCTCGTTCAGGATTAAAATAGTGCGAATTGGTTCTTTGCAGCCCCTTATCTTTGTCCTCGTATCAGCGACAAGGATTTTCTTTTTTGGATCCCCGGGGTCGGTGTACTCATTATATGCTCCTTCAGGAACCTTCTTCCACTCCTGTTAGGATGGCAAATCCGAGGTCTGAGAGGTCTTCTAAGTGAAAAGGTCGCTCTATCCCAAAAACAGACAAAAAGAACAATGTCAGGACGGCTTCAACGCTTCCGTGCAATCCATCAAAAGCCTGCCTGGTTTTCTTCACCATATCAGCAATAAAAG
>JAODGL010000187.1 GCA_025464585.1 Methanosarcinales archaeon | reverse complement strand
GCAGGCGAGGATTTTGATACGATATTGAAGAACTTCCCTCGTCTTAAATATGAGAAAATGGAGATAAAAAAGCATATGGTAGATATAGATAGCATAATGACGGAAGACGACTATGAGGCATTGCAAGAGTACAGGATAGAAAAATCCGAGGGGAAATTAACATCACACGAAGAGCTTAAAAAAGAACTGAGTTTATGACGTTTAACATATATTATTCCAACAGGTCAAAGAAATTTCTAAAGAAAGCCGACAAAGTCCTCGCCCCACAGAGGTAAAAAAGATGATAGAACAACTCGGCGAAACAGGCTTAATAGAAAGAATAGTAAAAAGATTCCATATAGACCGGCAAACCGTAACAGCAGGTGCGGGAGAAGACGATTGCGCCGTTATAGACATAGCAAAAGCAAAAAGCGGACATAAATATCTCGTAGTAACCACGGATACAGTGCAAGAATCAACGCATTTCCCGAAAGGCATAACACCTTTTCAAATAGGTTGGACTGCCGTTGCCGTTAATTTAAGCGACATCGCGGCGATGGGTGCGCACCCTTTTGCTTTTACTATTGCAATGGGCATCCCCGCACACACCGCGACGTCATTTATGGATAAGGTAGTAGAAGGAATAGAAAAATGCGCCTCTGCTTATAATACCGCAGTGGTCGGCGGTGACATAACGAGAAGCAAAGAGCTTATCTTAACCGGGACTTGTCTCGGGTTTGCTGACAACCCCGTGAGGAGAGCAGGTGCCGGAGTTGGTGACCTGGTATGCGTAACAGGTTCGCTTGGTAATGCTGCACTTGGCATGAAACTAATAGAAGAAGAGATACAAGTACAAAAAAGAGTTGAAGCAGCAGCAAAAAAGGCTTTATTTCAACCTGTGCCAAGGATACAAGAAGGCATCATTCTCGCAGACTCTGGATTGGTAACTTCAATGATTGACATAAGTGATGGTCTCGCGCTTTCCTTAGCAGAACTCGCAAAAAGTAGCGGGGTGGGATTTGAGATATATGAGGATAAAGTGCCAGTACTGAGCGAGGAGATAAGAAGTGCAGGAGATTTTGTTCTATCAATGCATGGCTTTGACCCCCGGGAGCTCGCGTTTTATTACGGTGGCGACTACGAATTGCTCTTTACCGCTGATGCGCAAGTGATAGAAAAAGAAGAATTGTGGGAAATGCTGAGAAGGGAAGTAAAAATGAGTGTTATAGGTAAAGTAGTGCCGGCAGAAGAGGGGATTTATTTTTGTACTAAAATCCGTGAAGAGAAAAAGAAGGAGAAGATGGAAATAAAAGGGTATCGGCACTTTTAATAAATGCAAAATGCAAATTGCAAAATGCAAATTGCAAAGGACGCTTATTAGTGGGTTAACCGCTCCACAATCCGCTTCACCTTTACCGCTACTTCCACCGCGGTGTTACCAAAGATTCGCACCATCGGTTCTTTTCCAACCGCACCGAGGTCGAAGATCACATCGGGCAATTTTTCTTTTAACAGATTTCTCACCGCTTCGCTCACACCCCAATCCATTGTTTTCACGCCTGCTGCTGGTTCTTTTTCTCGTTCAAATGCTGAAATTAGTAACCCTGCTTCTTTACACGCTTCTATGATTTCCGCTGAATATTTTACGTTAGTAGCGCTTCTTTTCGCTTTGTCGTGCTTCATCATTGCTAATATCATCCTTGCAACATGGTCACTCACGCCGAAATCCACGCTTCCCGCATGTATCCCCTCTTTCGTAGGGACTATCCTACCGTCCACTGCCGCAACATCGTACACGCTTTCTGCACCTTCTACTGCCATACCTATGTTTGTCCCAACCTCAGGTATGAGCTTTCCAAAATCTGCTGTGCTTTTCAGCATCCTGACTGCTTCCTTGACGTTTTCCAGCACTCGATACCTATCAGCGTCTTTCCGCAATCTATACACCTGGTTTACCACTACCAAATTAGACAATTCTTCACCGCCTGAAATAGCATCATGTACAAACTTTTTTGCCGATAGAGCCGCGTCGCGCAATTTTTTCCCTTTTGCGAGTTCAGCAGATAGAGCAGCGGAGAACGAACATCCTGCCCCGTGCACTATTTTTTCTTCTTCTCTTTTTATGTACGCGCTACTTATTTCCTCGAATGCACCATCGTATATCAAATCCGTTGCTTTACCGGCTGCTATTTCACGCTCCAAATGTCCTCCCTTTATGATTACCGCCGAAGCGCCCATTTTGTGTATCTTTTGTGCTGATTCCTTTGCATCCTCTTTATCCCGTATCTCTAAACCAGAAATAAAGCATGCTTCGGGAACATTTGGCGTTACAACCTCGCAAATAGGTAAAAGGAGCTCGATAAGTGTGTTTAAGGCATTCTCTTCTAATAAAATTCCTCCTGAACCGGCTTTCAGCACAGGGTCCAGTACAAAAGGGATTTTATGTTTCTTAAGGTGCTTCGCTACCACTTCTATCATTGCTGAGGAATACAGCATGCCTGTTTTCGCATATTCTACGGCAATGCCCTTGTCGGACATAATGGATTCTATCTGTGCCTCCACGAGTTTAACAGGCACTTCTTGTTTTGCTTGCACGCCAAACGAGTTTTGGGCTGTAATAGCGGTGAGTACCGATGAGCCATAAACACCGAGCGCAGAAAAGGTTTTTATATCTGCCTGTATTCCTGCCCCACCACTGCAATCCGACCCCCCAATGGTCATTACTCTTTTCATCATCTGCCCTATTTTAATGTACTCTTCCTGATTTTCCTTTTATTGCTTACAGTTACGATACATCAATAATTCTAACTAATATACTATCGTAATAAACGAAAGCGAGCATGAGGATTCGCAAATAAGTGGTTTTATGTCCACCTAAGTGGTCATCATCCGACTTCTCGGTGCCAGCTTACCCCGCAGCTTCTCTCCGAACCATTTTCGCCATCACTGCTTGCCACGAGCTCACCGACAGCCGATGCATTGCGTTCATCGACCTCCACTTTCATCAGTCTCATTATTTATTTATATGGTTGTATTAGTATATAAAGGTTGAAGACAAAATGGGGATAATAAACGTAAAAGTGGATGATGATGTCGAGATGGAATTCAGAAGGGGAGTATTAGAAGCGAAAGGGAAGGAAAAGGGAGCTTTAGGGAAAGCGATAGAGGAGGCGATGAAATTATGGCTGAAAAATCAGCGGAAGGAAAAGCGACCATAAAAGGGAGATTGAAATTTGAAAATTTGGAGAGAGCAAAGGTACTCTACACGATGCGGCTATTCAAAGAAGCGGTAGAGAAGGCACATCATCTTATCAAGAAGGGACTATCAGAGAAGGAAATAGAGAAGAGTTTATATTACACGATTCCAAATACGCACTATTGCGGAGCAGCATACAGAAAGGCAAAGCTATATGAATTACAAGACCATTTATCGCTAAAGAAGCCGCTTTTGTTCAGTCATGGTAAAGGAGCAGGGAGGGAACATGGAAATAGAAATATCCAAATAGACGGAGAGCGGATAAGGATAAAGATAGCACATGCCGATGGTAAGCATGAATGGGTAGAAGGAAACCTAAAAACTCAGAAGAAATATAAACCTATTTTAGAAGAATTAAAAAATTATAGCTATTCAGCAGGGATCGCATTGAAAGGCAACAAATGTTGGCTATATATAAGTATCCCGGTGGAACTATATGCAAAGAAAGATAATGTAGAGAGGGTTAAGAAAGAAGCAGAGAATATAGCATCTTTCGATTTAAACTCCGATAGGATAAATATGATATTAATGAGAAGCAACGGACTACTAATAGAAGCGAGAAATCACCATTTCCCGGAAGTGAACAGTCCGGGATATTCTGAGGATAAGGCAAAAGATACGAGACTAAAAGCGTTATCAGAGCTGATAGAGTATGCGATAGCGCACGGTGTGCGGACTTTCGTGTTCGAGAAGTTGAAGATGAAGGGAGCAAGGAATCTTAGCAGCCGTAGGGGTAACCGTAAGATGTCGAGATTCGCGTCGCTTGAGTTATTAAGCCATGCGGAGGTGATGGTGAAGAAGAGAGGTGGCAAGTTCGAACAGGTGCCTGCGCCATACAGTTCTCAGAATGCGAGAATAGTCAACCAGGATTTGGGAATGGCCATACATACGGCGTCAGCGTTCGTACTGGGGTTACGATACTTACATACACATAAAGGGGTATAAGACTATGAAAAACGGAACTGTTGCAAAGGCGGAGCAAGAAGGAGAAGAAGAAGAACATGAACGTGAGCGTGTAATAGAAGTCAGTGTAGAAGACGAGATGAAGAGCTCGTATATAGACTATGCTATGAGCGTGATTGTAGGCAGAGCTCTTCCTGATGCACGCGATGGGCTAAAACCGGTGCATCGCCGTATCTTATTCGGGATGCACGAGCTGGGCGTCAGACACGATAGACCACATAAGAAATCAGCGCGGATTGTGGGTGACGTCCTGGGAAAATATCATCCTCATGGTGACATTGCCGTCTATGACACGATGGTGCGAATGGCGCAGGATTTCTCTTACCGATACCCCTTGATAGATGGTCAAGGTAATTTCGGCAGCATTGATGGTGATGCTGCCGCAGCAATGCGATATACAGAAGCGAGGCTATCAAAAATAGCAGAGGAGCTGCTGGTTGACCTTGAAAAAGACACGGTCGATTGGAACCCTAATTTTGATAACACGTTGAAGGAGCCGCAGATTTTACCTGCAAAACTCCCTAACCTGTTGATAAACGGCTCTTCTGGTATCGCTGTTGGTATGGCTACTAACATCCCGCCGCATAATTTAACTGAGGTTGTAGATGGCATAATAAAAGTAATAGACGAGCCAGAAGTGAGTATAAGGGAGCTGATGCAAATAATAAAAGCACCTGATTTCCCCACTGCCGGTATCATTTTTGGCTATGAGGGCATAAAAAATGCGTATGAAACTGGTAGAGGCAGTATAAAGATAAGAGCGAAGGTAGAGATAGAAAAGAAGGCTAAAAAGGAGCGAATAGTCATACACGAGATCCCGTACCAGGTAAACAAAAGCAAACTGGTAGAAGAGATAGCGGAATTTGCAAAGAAGTACCGGGTAGAGAGCATTAGTGGATTAAGAGATGAATCCGACCGCAAAGGAATGAGAGTAGTAATAGAATTGAAACCCGGCGCTAATGCCTCTATCGTTTTAAACAGACTATATAAACACACACAATTGGAGACCACCTTTGGTGTAATCAATCTCGCTCTGGTGGATGGCGAGCCACGCGTATTAACGCTAAAGGAACTCATCGAGTGCTACATAAAGCACAGGAAAGAAGTAACGATCAGGCGGCTGCAATATGAATTAGAGCGTGCCGAGCACCGAAAACACATATTGGAGGGTTTAATCATCGCAATATCGCATATAGACGAGGTGATAAAGCTAATAAAAGCATCAAGCGATAGCAAAACTGCTAAATCCGCTCTGATTGACAGATTTGAACTGAGCGAGGAGCAAGCGAAAGAGATACTGGAGATGAAACTATCTCGATTGAGTGCTCTGGAGCGTGACAAAATAGAGCAAGAACGAGCTGACTTAGAGACAAAAATAGGCTGGCTGAAGGAGGTATTGGCATCAGAAGCACGAATATTCGACGTTATAAAAGAAGAGCTGGTAGAACTAAAGGAGAAGTATGGCGATGCGAGAAGAACAGAAATAGAGGAAATGGTGGAGTTACGTGAGCGTGATTTGATAGAGGAGGAAGAGGTAATCTTATTTTTTACAAAGCGTGATTACGTGAAGCGTTTATCTGCGAGCATTTTTAAGCGGCAGAGGAGAGGTGGAAAGGGGATAGCAGTGATAGAAAAGAAGGAAGATGATGCTATCGTCAATTTCATTCGTGCTTCCACGAGGGAACGCATCATCCTATTTACAGAATCTGGCAGAGCATACCAGGCAAATACTTATGTAATTCCTCCAAGCAGTCGCCATGCAAAAGGCAGACCTCTGGTGAATATCCCGGGGCTGAGCTTAAACCTGCTGAGGGAAGGAGAGGAGAGAGAAAAAATAGCTGCTTTAATTCCTATACCCGAGGATATGGATAGGGAGATAGCTGCGGGAACAAGAACAGACTCATTTATCGTTTTTGCTACTAAACGGGGGATTGTAAAAAGGAGCACACTCGCTAATTTGAAGTCTATACGCGTTACGGGAATCGTTGCCGTTAAGGTTGATAGGCAGAAGGGGGATGCATTAGCAGACGTGGCTCTAATTAAGCCCTTACAGGGTGCGGAGCGAGCGGGTATAATTATAAGTTCGAAGAATGGAAAGGCGATATTGTTCGATGAAGAGGAATTGCGTGAAATGGGCAGATATGCCGCAGGCGTAAGGGGAATGAGATTGGAAAAGGGCGATGAGATAGCAAGTATTAATGCTGTTGATTTGAATTCGGGGAAAGAGCTAAAAAAAGTCGTTACGATTACAGAGAAAGGGTATGGAAAAAGAACGAGGTTGGATGCTTATCGAGAAACGCACCGGGGTGGTAAAGGTGTGATTAGCATTAGAGTCAGTGAAAGGAACGGTAAAGTAGTGTGCATAAAGCAAGTGAAGAACGATGACGAATTGATGATTTCCACTTCTGATGGTATGGTGACGAAAATATCAGCACGGAGCATTCCCACACAGGGTAGAAATACGCATGGTGTGAGGTTGATGAACGTGGAGGATGGAGAGAGAGTGGTGGGAGTGGATATATTCCCGGCTAAGATATGCTGAATATCCCGGTATCAAATGCCTTTGGCGTCCATTTTGTTGATTCCACCATTGCACGGAATGCTTTGTATCCGGAAACTCCAGTTGGTATGTCTGCCCTGAGCGGTACCACTGCCTCTCCCCTGCTTGGTATCTCAACATAGGTTGATGTCCAGTTGAACCATGCCAGATTAGTTTGCCAATCGGGCGGTAGGCTACTATCATTGGTCAAATAAACGTGAAATAAGTCATCGAAGTTCTCTGTGCTGACAATTTTAATACTGAGATTCACTGAACTTCCATTTTGCACAGTACTAAATCTTGGTAGAACTGCAACTCCAAGCCCACCTTCTGGTCTCGGGTATCCATGCTGTCCTGTCAGCCTGATGAATCCAGAGTAGTTGCCTGGTGGTGTTTCGAGCGGTGCATGTATCGAGAAGTCTATTGATGTGGGTGTGCATCCTGGCATGTCTACGTCGAATAATACACCCGGTGGCAGAGCAAGCCATTGCTCAGCTCCATTTATCCTTGCACCCAGTTTATCTGCTGGTATTATTCCATCATCTGATGTCATATTCCATGACTCTATCCATATATCCATCGGGGCGTTACCATCGTTCTTGACCGTTGGTTTGCATGGTGTTGTCATATCATCATCTCCTTCCACCCATTTCGTTTCGCTTGGTGTAATCACCCCATAGTCTATTTTTGTAAAATCCAGTCTGAGCGCTGCTACCGATAGATATTTGAATGTATTCGCCAAGCAATAATTATAATTGCCG
>JAODGL010000043.1 GCA_025464585.1 Methanosarcinales archaeon | reverse complement strand
CAAAATAGTTTAGATCATAAAGTAAATGGAAGAGAATCATCATGATTATCGCAAGTCCACGCAGGAAATCAATTTCCCAAAATCGCTTCTCCAAATTGCATATATAAATCTGGTGGTTAAAATTATTACAAATACAAATTAAAATTTTAGCAGTAGATGTCAACGGAAGACCGATTTTATTGCATCCGGATAGAGAAGTGCCTGCGGGCAGTAGAGCTAAATCTTTTTATATTTTCCTGTTTAATAATATGAGAGAAATAAAATATGGAAGTAAAGATACACAAACGAAGAGAATCGAATACGGAACGATTAATAAAGCAGTTTTACAAGCATTTAAAGCTGGAGAAGGGGATAAGCGAAGAGACCGCATCAGCACACGCCGGTCAGATCGAGTTCTTCGCCTCACACTATCTCAGGGATTACGAGGATAAGAGCCTTTTAGATACCTCTGGTAGGGACATCGAGAACTATATCGGGAACTGGTATATCCGGAAGGTGCTGAACAGCAGTAAGAGCGATGTCCGTGCTATTCTTGTCGCATTCAAGAAATTCTTTAAATTCCTCTTCGAGGAGGGAAAAATCGAGAAGAGGCAACTGGATGATATACTCGAAGCATGTGCAAGTCCGCAGAGATACATCCGCAGATTTGAATCCTACGATGCACTCGACCCTGAAAGTGAGACATGGGGTATAGACTTCGAGAACTGGCTTATGGAAGAATACGAAGAAGAAGCAGAAACAGGAGATTATAACCGGTCATTTGATGTGAACCTCAAAATAGACAGGGCGTTTTCGGAAGAGGACCTGAGCTCAAGCCGTACAACTGTGTTCGGATAGACGTAACAGAAGAGGGTGGGCTGGTGGACCATGTCGTTCTGGGTTATCGAATGGTAGAGGAAAAGATAAAAGGAATAAAAGGTTTCCCGGAGGAACTCGAACTAAGATTGCTGCATCTCATCCTGAGTCATCATAATTACGGTGAGTGGGGCTCTCCGGTGAAACCATTGTTTGCAGAAGCAGAAGCACTATGTTATGCCGACTTACTCGATTCTCAGCTCAATGAATTCTTGCAGATACAGAAAAGAGAGGAGGCAAAGGGAAAAGAGGGTGTATGGAGTGATTACAGCGGGAGATTAGACCGTTTCTTTTATCTGGGCAGAAAACAGAAGGAAAGAACTAAAAAAGAATATGCGAACATATAGCGATATAAATACAGGGAGCATCTTAGAGCTAATAAAGCTGCCCGATTTGCTCTCTATCCTCAATGCATTATTCGGCTTCTCTGCTATACTTCTTGTGCTTAGTGGAGTAAATGAAAGAGCAATTAAAAATGCGCTGGTATTGATTTTAGTAGCTGCTGTGGTTGATGGATTAGACGGCATGGTAGCGAGAAATATGGAGAGCTCGCCCATAGGTAAATATCTTGATTCTCTTGCTGATATGGTCTCCTTTGGTGTTGCACCTGCAATTGTTGCTTACGTGTTTCTCAATGAGTATTTACATGGCTATGCTTACGTCACGCTGGCTCTTTGCAGTGCGTACATGATAAGCGGGATGCTAAGGCTCGCGAGGTTCAACGCAACGCCTTCCTTTCAAAAAGATTTTGAAGGATTTCCCATTACAGGGAGTGCGATTTTTTTAGCTTCTTTTATGCTCGTATTTATCGAATTACATCTTCCATTTTACCCGTATTCTTTCCCTCTGATTGCTTTAATGGGTATTTTAGCGGGGCTTATGATCAGCAGGATAAGGTATAGAAATATGAGGGATGGGAGAATAGTGATACCAGTAGGGATTGTCTTTTTCATGCTGTTCTTCTTTTATAAATTCTCCCCTCTATCCTTCGTCTATCCAGCATTCGTTATTGTTACGTTAACCGTGTTTTATATATGCAGTCCTCTCCTTGCGCGTTTGGGATTTATTTAGGATTTAGAGTTTAGTGTTTAGAATTTATACCACAGGATAATGAATAATTCTATTTATATAAGAAAGCACAAAATTTATTTGAATCTCTTTATGAAGTAGGATTAAAATCGGGGGCGAATCATGAAATTCATAAGATGGTTTGAGGAAGTTGGAACAAGGGATGTAGCCTCAGTGGGTGGTAAAAATGCGTCGCTTGGCGAGATGATCCAGAATTTGACTGAAAAGGGCGTGAACGTTCCCTCTGGTTTTGCCATTACGGCTGAGGCTTACAGATACGTGATAGAAGAAGCAGGTATACGAGAAAAAATCGAGGATACGCTGGCGGGCTTGGATACGCACGATATGGAAAACTTGTCCGAGCGAGGTAGCAAAATAAGAGATATGATAAAAAATGCGGAGTGCCCAAAAGAGCTGGAGGAAGAAATAAGGCTTGCTTATAGACAAATGGAAAAAAGGTATGGAGAAGGAGTTGACGTGGCGGTGAGAAGCAGTGCAACCGCAGAAGACCTTCCTACTGCGTCATTCGCGGGACAGCAAGAGACGTACCTGAATGTAAGAGGAGAAGAAGAACTGGTGGAGAAGGTTATGGAATGTTTTGCTTCTTTATTCACTAATAGGGCAATATCCTATCGAGTGGATAAAGGATTTGACCATCTCAGTGTCTATCTCTCGGTTGGCGTGCAGAAGATGGTTCGTTCGGATTTGGCGTGCTCCGGAGTTATGTTCTCGATAGATACCGAATCCGGTTTCCGCGATGCAGTTTACATCACGGGGGCATACGGCTTAGGGGAGAATGTCGTGCAGGGAACGGTAAATCCAGACCAGTTTTATGTTTTTAAACCGACCTTAAGGGAAGGATTTAGACCGATTGTAGAGAAGAAACTGGGAACGAAGAGGAAGAAACTGGTTTATAAAGAAAAAGGGACGGGAACAAAGCAGAAGAAAGTGGAAAGAGAGGATCGAAGAAGGTTTGTACTGACTGACGATGAGGTGCTCACGCTTGCAAGGTGGGCGTGCATTATAGAAGACCATTATGGGACGCCCATAGATGTCGAATGGGCAAAGGATGGGAGAACCAACGAGCTCTTTGTGGTACAGGCGAGACCGGAGACAGTGCATTCACAGAGAAACCTTGCGGTCTCTGAGACCTATGTGCTGGAAGAAGATAGGGATTTGCTGAGAGAGGAAGGGAAGCTGTTGGTCAAGGGAGAGGCGGTTGGTACTAAAATTGGGTATGGTGAGGTAAATGTGATAGAGAGCGCGAGTGATATCCATAAATTCGAGCCAGGGCAGGTTCTGGTTACCGACATGACGGACCCGGATTGGGAGCCGATAATGAAAGTGGCAGGTGCGATTGTAACGAATAGGGGTGGAAGAACCTGCCACGCCGCCATAATTTCGAGGGAACTTGGAATACCCTGCGTGATTGGGACGGTTAAGGGGACAAAGGTATTAAAGGGTGTAAAGGATGTTACGGTAGATTGTTCAGAAGGTATAGGGATAATATACAAAGGAAAGTTGAATTACCGGATAGAAAAGCTGACACTGGACAAACTGCCAAGAACTCGCACCCGGATAATGATGAATGTGGGTGTACCGGAAAATGCATTTGTTCAGGGTCAAATTCCGAACGATGGCGTAGGGTTAGCACGAGAGGAATTCATTATTAATTCCTATATAGGCATACATCCCCTGGCACTGATAGAATATGAAGAATTAAAGAGAAGAGCAGAGGGGGATAAAAAGATAGCCAGGGTAATTAAAGAGATAGAAGAGAGAAGCGCCTCGTATGAGGACAAAGTAGAATTTTTCATTGACAATTTAGCAAGGGGGATAGGAAAGATAGCAGCGGGATTTTATCCCAACGAGGTGATTGTGAGGTTATCGGACTTTAAGACGAATGAGTATGCCAATTTAATTGGTGGGTATCTGTACGAGCCCGAGGAAAGCAATCCAATGATAGGCTGGCGAGGCGCCTCTCGTTATTATGACCCTAAATTCAAGCCTGCATTTGGGTTAGAGTGCAAAGCGATACGGAAGGTAAGAGAAGAGATGGGTTTGACCAATGTAAAAGTGATGGTTCCATTTTGCAGGACGCCGGAAGAAGGAAGAGAAGTGATAAAAGCAATGGAGGAGTTCGGATTGAAACAGGGTGAAAATGGATTGGAGGTGTACGTGATGTGTGAGATACCCTCAAATGTCATTTTGGCGGATGAATTTGCGGATGTGTTTGATGGGTTCAGTATCGGGTCGAATGATTTAACGCAACTAACACTTGGTTTAGATAGAGATTCTGACCTGGTGGCGCACATATTTGACGAGAGGAACGAAGCTGTGAAAAGACTGGTGAAGCACGTTATAGAAGTTGCGCATGAACACGAGCCGAGGAGGAAGATAGGGATATGCGGACAGGCGCCGAGCGATTTCCCAGAATTTGCGGAGTTTCTGGTCGAGTGTGGAATAGATTCGATGTCTTTGAATCCTGATGCGATAATATCCACAAGGTTAAATGTAGCAGAAGTGGAGAAGCGGATAGATGTATATCAAGATAAGAGCGGTTGATGTAGTAAGGGTGCCGCCGAGGAGATTGGGGGACGATTTGCAGGTTGTAGTGAAAGAGATGTTACAAGAGAAGCTGGAAGGGCGGCTGGATAAAAAGATAGGGATGTTCATTGCAATACTGGACGTTGTGGATATAAAGGAAGGAAGGCTGATGATAGGAGACCCCGGCGTTTATTACGAAACGGTTTTTGACGCGCTTGTTTTTAGACCCAAGATGCAAGAGATAGTGGAAGGGGAAGTAGTAGAGATAGTAGAATTTGGCGCTTTTGTGCAGATAGGTCCGTTAGATGGGTTACTGCATATCAGTCAGATTACCGACGAATATATCTCCTATGATGAGAAGGGAGCAAAACTTGTTACCAAGGATACCAACAGGACATTAGGAGAGGGGGATAGGCTGCGAGCAAGAATAGTTGCGATTTCGCTTAACGAAAGGGACCCGGGGGACAGCAAGATTGGATTAACAATGCGACAGCCGGGATTGGGTAAATTAGAGTGGATAGAAGAAGAGCGGGAGAAAGAGAGAGGGGAAGGGAGATCTCAATAACAAAAATAAAAAGAGATAATGGAAAAAGCGTGCAGGGACTGCCATAGGATAGTGGAGAGCGGGAAATCAGTATGCAAATGCGGGTCTAATTCGATCAGTAAAGATTGGAGTGGGTATATAGTGATTATAGATGCAGAAGACTCAGAGATAGCGAAGAAGTTAGGGATAAAGAAAGAGGGGAGATATGCATTGAAAGTGAGGTGAAGAAAGAAGAATAAGCGAGGAAATGAAAAGAATAGAATTCCATGAAAGGGAAAGAGAAGAAGGACATTTTGAGGAAGGTCTCGGAAGTTTCGGTGAAGGCATTAAAATTTATGGGTATCCCCATAACAGCGGACATAGTGGATTTGCTTTTTAAAGAACAGATTTACGAGGATGTTTTTGAATTTCTGGAAGATTACTTCAATGAGATAGCGGAAACTATTCAATTTCTTTGTGCGGTTGACGAAGGAGTTGCATTTGTGTCATGTCTTTGCAGTTACTTCTGATTCGCTTTTTATTGAACGTGTTTACAATGAAGCGAAGTTGCAGGGCAGGTGGCTCGATAAGCACGCATTCAGCGAAGAAGAGAAAGAGCTCACATGGAACTATGTGAGAGGAAAGCCGGTTTACCTGGTCGAATTAGTTAATAGCGAGAAAATAGCGGAGAAAATGGAGGAAATGCTCAAGAATATTTTGTTTGTTGAACCATTGAGAAAAAAGATAAGACCACAGTCGAGGTTGGATTTGCTGGCTATGCGAGAAGTGACAAAAAATAAATTATAGACACAGATTAACGCAGCAGATTAACACTAAAACTTTTTAGAAAAAAGTTTTACCAAAAACATGTTTCTTTGGTCAAGCTTTCTTTTCTAAAGAAAGGTTGCGTGTAAATCTGTGTCTTATAGAAAAAGAGTTATACTTTATATACAATAAATCAGATTAGAAGAAAAACAAGGGATATGAAAAAGATGGAAATAGAGATAACAGAGGAGAGAGAGAATCAACTGCTGGGGAGGAAGGAAGTATTTTTTAGATTGAAGCATGAAGAAGCTTCGCCAAGCAGAGCTCATGCACGAGATGCATTGACAAAAAAGCTCCAGTGCAATCCGGATCTCCTTGTAATAGATAGGATGAGAACGGAGTTTGGAAAGAGGGAGACAGTAGGCTATGCAAAGGTATATGGAAACGAAGATAGATTAAGAGCAATCGAGAGAGAACATATAATAAAGAGGAATTTTGGTGGTCTGAGCGAAGGAGAAGGGTAAGGAGGATAAAAAAAGAATGGCGGCAATTCATACGTTTTACGAGTTGAAAGAGAAGAAAGGAGAAGGGAAGGCAAAGGTAGGATTGAAGTTGCACAGGAAGCGGAAGGTATGCCCCAGGTGTGGAGCGGGAGTGTTTTTAGCAGAGCATAAAGACCGGTATTCATGTGGGAAATGTGGTTATACTGAGTTCAGGAAGAAATAGATCCACAGCTTCGGCAACTGCTTTTGTTATTGGTATGCCGTAGCCGTCTGTTGTACCATCTCTATCCTTAGAAGTAAGCAATATCTCCGCAGCTCCGAGTGCCTGCACTTCCGTCGCCCACTTTATCGCATCAATTCCGGTGTACTCGCGCCCTCCGTAGATTACGACATCGTACCAGGCACTTCTTCCGTCTTCCAATTGCACCAGCGTTTTGCCTCCAGCATCCTCATACTTCCGCTTGCAGTCAATTGCAACCACAATACGGTTTCGACCGGGTCCCCTGCATACCTGAGTTTCTCAAATTCTATTCCCTTAACAACCACTGCCTTACCCTGCTCATCGAATGTTGTATCAAGGCAAGGAATAATCCGTTTTGTCATTTTTTCTTTCACTTCCATAATCTAATAGCTGGTATCCAGTTATAATAAACTCTCCCATTAGTGTCAATGAATTTACCGCAAGTAATTGTTCCACACGTTGCATTGAATGGTGTTTCATGGATTATCTGCGGATAAGAGCCTGTACGGATGGTGTAGTTGTAAATCACACCCTTCACTCGCAGGTTCTCCATCGTAAAACAGGATGGATGCATTGTTTGCATCTGCTTCTCCTATGTTGTGGATTGTTGCATTGATTGTAACGTTTTCTCCTGTAATTGGAGTTTCGCTTGAGAATGAAATGTCTGATGCGTTCAATGTTAAATCAGGATACTGTTCTACCCATACACATGCAAACATCTCTCTTTTAAATTGTTCTTCGTTTAGCTCACCAGAAGTAGTAACCGTTATGTCATAAGTTCCCCATGAGCTCGTGTTTGTGTATGTGTTTGCGTATATTCCATCATTTGTTTGATTATCGTTGTGCAGCCCATCGTCGAATAAAGTGATGATTTCAGTTGTGCTGTCTGGCGAACTTGCTCAATAAAGAGTGGAAAATCCTAAACTCTAATTTCTAAACTCTAAACTGTGGGGCTCTGCCCCACGGTAGAGTAGGAGGAGGTCTTTCGACCTCCGTCCCCTCATCGAACCGTACGTACGGATTTCCCGTATACGGCTCTCCTTTGGTGTTGC
>JAODGL010000049.1 GCA_025464585.1 Methanosarcinales archaeon | reverse complement strand
TCTATAAGAATGCGTCTTACCGCGGCATCGCTTGCTTTCAGACCTTTTATGAAGCAGAAAACAGCCACGAAGATGAATAAAACTGAGAAGAGAGTGCCGTGAGATAACCAACCTATAAAAAACCACCGGGTATTGAGCAAGTTAAAGTTTAATAATAAAATAGCAGCGAGGAACAAGGAAGGGATGGTTATCATGTCGCCCGCAGAGGTTATTATTGGGGAGGACATATTATCTAAATCCCAGTTTCTGCGGTAGCCGAGGACGGAGACGAGAATTGCGATGCCGAGCAGAATGATACCAGAGATTAAGCCGCCGATCACCGAGATGAGAATCAATCCCGAAAGAGAAATACTCGGCATTCCAAACGCCTCTGCCACTATTTTCGCCAGGAAGCCGAGAATAACGGAAAGAATAAGCGTTAGTGAAAGGGATGCATAAGCATTCTGGTATAACGCGCTTCCTTTTTTCAACGTAGGAGAGAAAAGACCGAGATGCATGGAAGTCCCTAATCGAGAAACAAGTGCACTGTAAATATTGCCACGCATGTCAATTGCTGGTGGAATAAGTATCATGAGCCCGGGGAGCAGTTGCATCATGTCCGGCATCAAACTCAACCCAATTCCAGCCAGAAGACCGGTGAAAGAGCAAAACAGGAGTGAGAATGGAGTTTGTCTGAACAGATCAGAGAAGTTATGAAAAAAGGAGGTTGTATGACTGAGGGAAGCCCTTAGAGTAAGAGTAACTGTTCGCATTCTTTCCGCTGTTCGCATTCTCATACTTCCCTCTACCTCCTTTCCTCTGCCAAGAGGTGCTTTTACCTTGACCTGTACTCATCCTTATGCCCCTCATCCTCCCCAAGCTCAGGCTATTAAAGCTATCCGGAGGTTCAGGTTCAGCTTCGCTTTCGTTATCTCTTCCTTGCATAGACATCTTGATTTTTTAACGTCTTTTCTTATTTTACTCCATTCCTTTATAAACAATAAACATAGTGAAGATGTCCTCAGAGGAAAACAAGCTGGAAGAGATAAGGAAGAAAATAGATGAAATAGATGCTCTGATTGCAGATTTACTTTTTAAAAGAGTGCAATATGCGAAGCAGGCAAAGGAAGAGAAAGTACGAATGAACATGCCTGTTAGGGACCGGCAACGTGAAAACGAAGTAATAGAAAAGTGGTGTGAGCGTGCAAGAAGAAGAAATAGCGAGGAGTGGAATTTAAGCGAGGATACGATGAGGAAGATAGCGGAACTCATAATCGAATACACACTTAAAGAGGAGATGGAAGAGGGTAATGAATGAGAATATGAAGGTAATGACGGTCAGAACGGCAAAAGGAATCGTAATAAAAATAAGGAATTTTGAAATGCCTGACATCAGGCGAGTAATGGAAATAGAAGAAGAATCGTTCCTGGATGGCGATGCAGGATTGTATCTGGAGTTATACGAGGAGTGGCCAGAGGGTTTCTTAGTTGCAGAGAAAGAGGGAGAGCTAATAGGTTTCGTAGTTCTGGTATTAACGCCGGAAGGAGAAGGGCGGGTATTCGCAATTGCTGTCGACTCGAGATATAGAGGAAGAGGTGTAGGTCGAGCGTTATTAAAAACGGCTTTTAATGTGCTGAGGAAAAGAAAAATAGGTTATGTGCGGCTGGAGGTGCGTGTAAGCAATCAAATAGCACAGAGATTATATAGGAGTGTAGGATTTATGGAGATTGGATTCATTCCTTTTTATTACAAAAATGGTGAGGGGGCAATAGTGATGAGAAAGGTGTTGTAAAACATTCTATTATCTAAAATAAATCTGCGTAAATCCGTGTAAATCTGTGTCTTATAGAAAAAGAGTTATACTTTATATACAATAAAAAACCACGAGATTTCACAAAAATCAAAAAGACATGATAAGAAGTAAGTTTGACGATAAAGTGTTAGCAAAGGCAGTTCAGGCACTAAATAAACATTTGCCTGTTAAAAGAAAGACGCTTTCGACTTTGTTGAGCGAAGATAAACCCACAGTGCAAGGGAGAGACAACTCGTTTTATCGAATAAAGAAAGAAGAACTACATAAAATAGCGAATCTAATCCCGAAGGAGGATTATGGTAAATTGAGGCTCCCTATATACATAGAACTGACGTCTGATTATGGTAGAGGAATAGCAAGAGTGCATGGAAAGTCCGAATGCGAGATAGTGAGGAAGCTATTAGGAAAAGAGGGAGGAGAGGTTGACGAAATTTTTATTCATCGAGAAGACGTGAGGAAGTTAAGAAGAGAGTTACAAACCGCTACTCAATATGCCTTCTTCATATCTTTATCTTTGTAGTCTGTTGATTTTTGAAGAAAAGTTTTTATGAAGCTAAAAGATGCTTTAAAGGATGTATTGGAGGATAACGAGCAGAAGAAACTGATAAAATCTTATGACCTCATCGGCGATATTATACTCATCAGAATTCATCCTGATTTGGAATCAAAAAGAGAGATTATTGCAGAAGCGCTTCATAAAATTTATCCGCGAGTGAGAAGTGTCGCCGCAGTTCCTCTTTACTCTTACACCGACAAGTTATACCGAACAAGGGATTTGGAGGTAATATGGGGGGATGAGAACCTCGAAACTACACATAAAGAAAGCAGTTGCCTCTTCAGAGTAAATCCCAGGTATGTTTTTTTCTCACCTCGTCTGTCTTACGAAAGGATGCGAATTGCGAGGAAAGTTTTGAAAGGCGAAACGATAATAAACATGTTCTCGGGTGTAGGCTGCTTCTCCATCGTGATAGCGAAGAAGCAACCCCGAACGAG
>JAODGL010000186.1 GCA_025464585.1 Methanosarcinales archaeon | reverse complement strand
TCTATAAGAATGCGTCTTACCGCAGCATCGTTTGTTTTCAGACCTTTTATGAGGCAGGAAACAGCTACGAAGATGAATAAAACTGAGAACAGAGTGCCGTGAGATAACCAACCTATAAAAAACCACCGGGTATTGAGCAAGTTAAAGTTTAATAATAAAATAGCAGCGAGGAACAAGGAAGGGATGGTTATCATGTCGCCCGCAGAGGTTATTATTGGCGAGGACATATTATCTAAATCCCAGTTTCTGCGGTAGCCTAGGACGGAGACGAGAATTGCGATGCCGAGCAGAATGATACCAGAGATTAAGCCGCCGATCACCGAGATGAGAATCAATCCCGAGAGAGAAATACTCGGCATTCCAAACGCCTCTGCCACTATTTTCGCCAGGAAGCCGAGAATAACGGAAAGAATAAGCGTTAGTGAAAGGGATGCATAAGCATTCTGGTATAGCGCGCTTCCTTTTTTCAACGTAGGAGAGAAAAGACCGAGATGCATGGAAGTCCCTAATCGAGAAACAAGTGCACTGTAAATATTGCCACGCATGTCAATTGCTGGTGGAATAAGTATCATGAGCCCAGGGAGCAGTTGTAGCATGCCCGTCATCAAACTCAACCCAATTCCAGCCAGAAGACCGGTGAAAGAGCAAAATAGGAGTGAGAATGGAGCTTGTCTAAACAGATCAGAGAAGTTATGAAAAAAGGAGGTTGTATGACCGAGGGAAGCCCTTAGAGTAAGAGTAACTGTTCGCATTCTTTTCGCTGTTCGCATTCTCATACTTCCCTCTACCTCCTTTCCTCTGCCAAAAGGTGCTTTTACCTTGACCTGTACTCATCCTTATGCCCCTCATCCTCCCCAAGCTTAGGCTATTAAAGCTATCCGGGGGTTCAGGTTCAGCTTCGCTTTCGTTATCTCTTCCTTGCATAGACATCTTGATTTTTTAACGTCTTTTCTTATTTTACTCCATTCCTTTATAAACAATAAACATAGTGAAGATGTCCTCAGAGGAAAACAAGCTGGAAGAGATAAGGAAGAAAATAGATGAAATAGATGCTCTGATTGCAGATTTACTTTTTAAAAGAGTGCAATATGCGAAACAGGCAAAGGAAGAGAAAGTACGAATGAACATGCCTGTTAGGGACCGGCAACGTGAAAACGAAGTAATAGAAAAGTGGTGTGAGCGTGCAAGAAGAAGAAAGGGCGAGGAGTGGAATTTAAGCGAGGATACGATGAAGAAGATAGCGGAACTCATAATCGAATACACACTTAAAAAGGAGATGGAAGAGGGTAATGAATGAGAATATGAAGGTAATGACGGTCAGAACGGCAAAAGGAATCGTAATAAAAATAAGGAATTTTGAAATGCCTGATATCAGGCGAGTAATGGAAATAGAAGAAGAATCGTTCTTGGATGGCGATGCAGGATTGTATCTGGAGTTATACGAGGAGTGGCCAGAGGGTTTCTTAGTTGCAGAGAAAGAGGGAGAGCTAATAGGTTTCGCAGTTCTGGTATTAACGCCGGAAGGAGAAGGGCGGGTATTCGCAATTGCTGTCGATTCGAGATATAGAGGAAGAGGTATAGGTCGAGCGTTATTAAAAACGGCTTTTAATGTGCTGAGGAAAAGAAAAATAGGTTATGTGCGGCTGGAGGTGCGTGTAAGCAATCAAATAGCACAGAGATTGTACCGGAGTGTAGGATTTATGGAGATTGGATTCATTCCTTTTTATTACAAAAATGGTGAGGGGGCAATAGTGATGAGAAAGGTGTTGTAAAACATTCTATTATCTAAAATAAATCTGCGTAAATCCGTGTAAATCTGTGTCTTATAGAAAAAGAGTTATACTTTATATACAATAAAAAACCACGAGATTTCACAAAAATCAAAAAGATATGATAGGTAGTAAGTTTGACGATAAAGTGTTAGCAAAGGCGGTTCAGGCACTAAATAAGCATTTGCCTGCTAAAAGAAAGACGTTCTCGACTTTGTTGAGCGAAGATAAACCCACAGTGCAAGGTAGAGACAACTCGGTTTATCGAATAAAGAAAGAAGAACTGCATAAAATAGCGAATCTAATCCCGAAGGAGGATTATGGTAAATTGAGGCTCCCTATATACATAGAACTGACGTCTGATTATGGTAGAGGAATAGCAAAAGTGCATGGAAAGTCCGAATGCGAGATAGTGAGGAAGCTATTAGGAAAAGAGGGAGGAGAGGTTGACGAAATTTTTATTCATCGAGAAGACGTGAGGAAGTTAAGAAGAGAGTTACAAACCGCCACTCAATATGCGTTCTTCATATCTTTATCTTTATAGTCTGTTGATTTTTGAAGAAAAGTTTTTATGAAGCTAAAAGATGCTTTAAAGGATGTATTGGAGGATAACGAGCAGAAGAAACTGATAAAATCTTATGACCTCATCGGCGACATTATACTCATCAGAATTCATCCTGATTTGGAATCAAAAAGAGAGATTATTGCAGAAGCGCTTCATAAAATTTATCCGCGAGTGAGAAGTGTCGCCGCAGTTCCTCTTTACTCTTACACCGACAAGTTATACCGAACAAGGGATTTGGAGGTAATATGGGGGGATGAGAACCTCGAAACTACACATAAAGAAAG
>JAODGL010000041.1 GCA_025464585.1 Methanosarcinales archaeon | reverse complement strand
ATAAGGAGTAATACTCATGGTTACGCTGGTGAGCATAGAATTATACAAAGAGAACCTTTGGAATAACGCGAAAAGGGTTGATTTATATTTATAGTGAATATCGAAATGAAATAAATAAAAAAAGGAGTGAAGTTCAAACTTCACTCTGAGCCCTGCTCCACTTCCATTTCTGCATTTGAACTCGCTTCCGCTGCCACTGCAACTGGCACACCTATCTCCTCTGCCTCAGTCAACGCCTCTATCTGTGCATATACCTGCCTGTCGCGGTAATGCTTCATTGTCGCTGCTCCTGAAGGACATATTGCATTACAACCACCACAACCCTTACAAATCGCTTCGTTTACCGTCATCACATGTCGAACTTCGTCAAGCGCAAGCGCGCCAAACGGGCATGCTTCTTCACAGCGCCCACAGCCTATGCAAACCTCCTCGTTTATCTCGCATATCGTAGGCTCTATCTTCGCCCTGCTTTTAACTAAATAAACAAGCGACCCGGAAGCCGCTGCTTTACCCTGCGCTATGCTATCTGTTATGTCTTTTGGGCTTACACAGCAGCCCGCAATGAACACGCCATCTGTTGCCGTATCAACAGGTCTGAGCTTGGGATGCGCTTCCAACAAGAACTGGTCAGGGGTTTTGGAGAGTTTCAGCATATCTACTACGCCCTCTACGCCTTTATTAGGTTTCAATCCCACGCCAAGCACCACAAGGTCGGCTTCCATCTCATATGGCTCGCCAATCAACGTGTCCTCTCCTCTTATCACTACTCTATCACTGCCCGGTTTTTTGTATATCTCACCCGGAAGCCCTCTCATGTAGAAAACACCCTCCTTCTTCACATCACCATAAAACTCCTCAAAGCCCTTTCCAAACGCTCTCACATCCTGGAAGCATATCGTCACGTTTGCATCCGGTAATTGCTCCTTTACCAGATGCGCCTGCTTCGCCAGGTACATGCAGCATACACGACTACAATATTCATATCCCGTTTGCTTGTTCCTCGACCCCACGCAGGAGATGAACACAACATCCTTCGGCTCCTTTCCGTTTACTAATATTTTACCACCAGTTGGACCGCTTGGCGAAGACAACCGCTCGAACTCCAATCCCGTAATTATATTTGGATACACACCATACTTGTATTCCGCCGATACTGTCGGGTCTATAATGTCATATCCAGTAGCTACTATTATTGTCCCTACGTTCAAATCCACTATCTCCTCCTTTTGCTCAAAATCTATTGCCCCCGGGCATGCCGCCATGCAAGGTGGAACCGCTTTACCCTCTTTAATGGTTTCAAGCGTTGCATCCCCGCACTTACCCTCCTTTAGCAACAAACAGTGTTCCGCATCAATGGTATATACAGGAGGAACTGCAAACGGAAAAGGTATATAAATTGCACTTCTCTTACTTAATCCTTCATCAAATTCGTTTGGTACATCTTTCACCGGACATGCTTCTACACACAATTCACAATCCTTATCCTTGCATTTCTCCGTATCTATATATCTCGGCTTCCTCTTTACCTTCACCTCGTAATTCCCGATATACCCGCTTATCTCTTCAACCTCCGAATAAGTCATCAGATTTATGTTCGGATGTGCTCCAACGTCTATCATTCGCGGCGTCAGGATAGAAGTAGAGCGCTCAAGGGTTGGGAAAGTCCTGTTCAATTGAGCCACGTGCCCGCCAATGGATGGGTTCTTCTCCACCAGATGCACCTTGTATCCTGCATTCGCGATGTCCAATGCAGCATACATCCCGGTTATCCCTCCTCCTATTACCAGCGCTTCTGGAGCGACTTCCACTTCTTTCTCCTCTATTGATTCCAATAACGAACATCTTGCAACTGCACTCCTTATCAATTCCTTCGCCTTCTCTAATGCCGCTTTCGGATAGTCCACATGCGGCCAACTGCAATGCTCGCGTATGTTCGCCATTTCATAGTAAAACGGATTCAGCCCAGAATCAGAGCAGGTCTTTCTGAAAGTGGACTCGTGCATACGAGGCGAACAGGAAGCCACTATCACGTGGTTCACTCTACCCTCTGCAATGTCTTTTCTTATCAAATCCTGCCCCGGGTCCGAACACATAAAGATATAATGCCGTGCAAGAGCGACATTTGGTAATGTCGCCGCATAATTCATAAGTTCTCTTACGTCCAAAGTCATCTTTATGTTTATCCCGCAGTGGCATACATAAACGCCGATTCTTGGTGCTTCCTCCGGTGCTTTTGACGCTACTCCCTCTACATATCCCTCCATCGGGACTTTTGTGTAATCATATTCCTCTTCTCCCATCTTTCCTACCTCCTTTTTTATGCTTCTATCTTACCCGCCATTTCTCTTAACGACCTGTATCCTATACACATCTCTTCTTCCATCTCTGCAACCGAAGGTCGTATCTTCGCTTTTCCACGGGCTAAAAGAGAAAGAACAGCAGCAGCCGCCGCCTTTGCCTGCGCAACGCTGTCGGGAATATCCTTTGGACCCTGAGCGCACCCGGTAACAAAGACACCTTCTACATCCGTATCAACCGGTCTGAGCTTTGGATGTGCCTCTTTCGCAAAATTGTCCACCGTTTGAGATACACCAAGCATTTCCCATAACTTTTCACTGCCTTCACTTGGTTTCAAGCCAATTCCAAGCACCACGAGGTCTGCTTCGAGTTCGTAAGGCTCTCCAAGCATTGTGTCTTCTCCTCTCACTATGACCCTATCACTGCCCGGTTTTTTGTATATCTCAGCAGCAAGACCTCTTCGATAGCTGAGACCTTCGCCCTTCACGCGGTCATAAAACTCCTCAAATCCTTTTCCAAACGCTCTTACATCTTGATAGCACACGGTGATATTACAATCCGGGACTTTCTCCTGGAGCAAATGCGCCTGCTTCGCTAAATACATGCAGCATACACGAGAGCAGTATTCATACCCCGTTTGCTTGTTTCTCGAGCCCACGCAGGACAGAAAAACCGCATCTTTCGGCTCCTTATCCGTTCCGGGTACTATTATCTTTCCAAACGTGGGTCCGCTCGCAGAAGAGTAACGTTCGAACTCCAATCCGTGTATTACATTTGGATACACACCATATTTATACTCCGCTGCCACTGTCGGGTCAATAATGTCATATCCGGTTGCGATTATGATTGCTCCCACATTCAACTCCACTACCTCATCCTGCATGTCATGATGTATGCAGTTTGGACCACACGCCAGGACACAAGGAGGAGCTTCATCTTTGGTTATTTCTTCTCCTCTGTCTTTCTTTTTTACTGCTTCTATTGTGCTTTCAAGTGTTGCTTTCCCACATTTACCCTTCGTCAGCATCAAACAATGCTCTTTATCAATGGTATAAGCAGCGGGAATTGCAAAGGGGAATGGTCTGTATATTGGTGCTCTTTTCATCAGTCCTAAATCAAATTCGTTTGGAAATCTGTTCTTCAGTCTACACGCTTCTTCACACATCATGCAGCCGGTGCATTTCGTCTCATCCACGTATTTCGCATGCTTCAACACCTTCACTTTGAAATTGCCGACCGAACCTTCCACGCCTATTACTTCCGAACAGCTCATCAGGTTTATGTTCGGATTGACACCAACATCCACCAATCTCGGTGTTATAATACAGGCAGAACAATCGAGCGTTGGGAAAGTCTTATCGAGTTGTGCCATGTGTCCCCCGATGGAAGGCGTGCGCTCCACCAGATGCACCTTGAATCCCGCATCTGCTATGTCCAGTGCGGCATACATCCCTGCTATCCCTCCTCCTATCACTAACGCTTCTGGAACGACATCCACCTCCTTCTCCTCTATCTTCTCTAAAAGTGATTTTTCAACCGTGCTCTTTATTGAGTCCATCATACCCCTGGTTGCTTCTTCCTCAATAGCTCCTGGCTTCTCTTTTTCCATCTCCATCTCCTTTTCTGCTGCTTCAGTCGCCATATCTTTTTCACCCTTTCACAAATATCCGTTATCCATATATAAATTTTTTGCTTTTTTTATCCCAGCTTGCCTGCATCTGCTCTCACTTGCATTCTTACTTGCTTGTGTATTTTTATTATCTCTTCTTTCCTTCTTTCGTCTGCATGCTCGATATTATGGAAATACGGAAAAGACTTTTTTTGTTTCGTAATAAAAGCCCTTACATCTGCTGTAATACAGTTATCAGGAATATCAAAAGGATTTTTTTCAAAAACCTCCCGGTTCTCTTCCCATTTCGTCACCACCTCCATCACTTCCCCTTTCCCCCCTCGCACAAAGGCATCGCATAAAATGTGAAGGAATCTTATATCCCCAGATGCAAGTCCTACATTGGCATAAGGCACTGCATATTCGTTACCATTGAAAACCACCGAGATTCCACCATGTGTTGCAACTTCTTTTAGCATCTTGTAATCAGTAATGCTGTCTCCCACTGCGATAGCATCGCTTATCTTCTCTCCTGTCTCTTTCGCTATCTGTCTCACTGCCTCCGCTTTCCGTTCACCTCCTATTACCCGTGTCGTAAAAATATCATAGCCCATAGAAGGGAGTTGCGTGAAGAAGAGATCATCTAAGCGATTTACTATGAGTTCGGTATTCTCGAGATCAGAATAAAGCTCAACTATCTCTTCTTCCGCCTTTTTTATTGTATGCAAAAATTTCTTTGGTAAAGCTTTCTTCTCGCGTAGCGTCTTTGAAATGTTTGTGCAGATAATATTGTTAGGAGGAACTCCCAGTTTGCGACCAACATTGTAAGCGTGCTGCTCATAACTTGTGGATATGATGTAGATGTCCCAATTCTCAGCCTGCAACTTCCTGAATAAATATTCTGCGCCTTCTACTATCTTTGCGCGCTCCGATACCCTCTTTATGTCACCTTCTGTTATGCCATGCAACAAAAAGAAAGGCACAATTAAGGCAAGGGTATCCCCGGGCTCGTAGTCTTCCCTGCCCTCAAGCGATATAATATCATCGTATTTGCTTATAACCTCAAAGATAACCGCGCCTTCTTCTCCTGTGAGCTTCATCACCTCGTAAGCATTGTCCTGCGGCGATAAAGGTCCTTCAAGGTCAAAAAATATTGTTTTCTCCATTTCATGCACCGTCTCGTCTACTCTTCTAACATTTTTCTTGATTGAAGTATAAAGATAGATGAAGAACTTATAGAGATGAAAGGTTTAAATATAGGGTACCCTAATAATGTTAGAGTATGCTAAGTAGAAAAGCAGAAGACTATCTCGAGGCGATTCTGAACATTGCGGAAGGGAAGGGATATGCGAGGATAAAGGATATTGCACTTGCTTTAGGTGTTACGCCCTCAAGCGTTGTGGAGATGGTACGGAGGTTGAATGACATGGGTTTCGTTGAATATCGAAAATACGATGGCGTGACCTTAACACCAAAAGGGGAAAAGATAGGGAAAGCAGTATGGGGGCGGCATACGATGATAAGGGCGTTCCTGGAAATAATAAAAGTGCCTGAAGAGATAGCAAACAAAGATGCTTGCATAATCGAGCACGAATTGGATCCGAAAACAATAGAACAGGTAAAGAACCTGGTGAACTTTGTACAATCCGCACCTGATTATCCGCAGTGGCTGGAGCACTTTGAGATATTCTGCAAGACGGGGATACATCCCTGCGATGAAGGGAAACGAAAAGAGGGAGAGCATCGGTTATCCAGCTAAACCCGAACTTATTTAGGTTTTTCAAACAAAATCGAACCTTTTTAGGGGATGTTATTTATGTGCCTAATATTCATAATTCTCAATAGTTAGGGTAGCCTAAATTTTTAGGAGGGCGAGTAACGCGATGGACGAGATGGAACTGACAAGACTGATGAAGGAGCTGATAAGGCTGCTTCAGAATACCCCCGGGTTTGAAGAAGGGGACCTGGGCGAAAGGGTTGAGGGGATAAAACATGAGTTGGGCTCGTGGTTTATTGAAGGTTATCCGCTTTATCAAGCTTCGTAGTCGGGGGGGGATAAAGAATGGCAGATGGAAAAGGGAGGGGAAACGGAAACGGAAAGAGAAGGATATGGGAATTTCAGTCTTTTACAATCTGTCGACTTCTGGGGTTAAGTTTCGACGAGAAAGGTCTGAGGAGAATATTTAAAGACTTGAAACTTAAGCATGACAGCCAGTTTTCAGCAGCATTTGAAATGCATCAGCAGCTTGCACAGATATGCCAGACACAAAATCAGCATGCTAAGCGAGTAGAAAAGATGCTGGAAAAGCTATTTGCACCGTACAAGAGATATGCAGAAAATTCCGATCCACAAAAAATCTGCACGTTTTTGGAAGGCAAAGAGGGAACCGAAAACACCTTTTCAGACGTCCCTATCTCTGCTCTTATCTGGTTTGCGGCACGCAATGGAAATAGAGGTGAAAATAACGGGAAAGCAATCGAGACGAGGGTTTTCTCTGCGGTTCATCTAAAAGAGCATCAGGCTTTGCGATTTTACGATGAACTTTCCCGTAAATTGCCAGGAGGTAAAGTGGAAGACATAATAGAGGAGCTAAGTTCAGCCATCGAATCAAAAGAAAAGCTTCAACGGAATTATAAAAGGTTAGAGCAGAAGAGAGAGGAGCTAATCTCCGAGCGTGAAGCAATTAAAGCAGATAAAATCCTGCTTGTTCAAGAATTGGAAGAGCAAAAGCGATTGAATGAGAGTTTAAGGAGAAAGGTAGAGGAACTGGGAGGAGAAGCAGCGTTTGAGCAAATTGACGCGATGAAAGCGGAGATAGAGCTTTTAAGAGAAGAGGTAAAAAGGTTGAATAAAGATAACGCAGAGTTAATTAAGATGTCAGCTGCGGCTGCTTCTAATTTCAATTTCAACAGGAAAAAGGGGATGAATCTCGCATTTTCTTCTGCTTGCGATTGTATTAATAATGGCAACGAATTGAGCAAGGAAATGAAGATGATACCCCAGCTTAAAGGCGTGAGAGTGGCTTACGTCGGGGGTGTGGAGTCGCTTGAATCGTGCTATAAGGAAATGGCAGAGTCTTTCGGTTGTCTTTTCTGTTACCACTGCGGGCACTGCGAGAGAGGGAAAAGAGCGATAGAGAGTCTTGTAGAAAAAAATGACGTGATATTCTGCCCGGTGGACATAAACAGTCACAATGCCTGTCGAATGATTAAAGAAGCATGCAAATTAAGGAGTAAACCCTGCTATTTCCTTTGCAGTTCTGGTTTGAGTGCGCTTAAACGCGGATTGATGAATTTTGCTGCACAAGTTTATATTTCCGTGTAAATCTGTGTCTTAAATAGAAGGAAGGAAGCTATACTTTATATACAATAAAAATAAAATAAAGGAAAAAGAGAAGGAGGTAGAACGAAGAGATGGAATATATATATGCTGCATTGCTCCTGCATAATTCGGGTAAAGAGGTTACAGAGGATGGAATAACTGCGGTGATGGAGGCTGCGGGGGTTGCTCCAGATAAGGGGCGAGTAAAAGCACTGGTATCAGCTCTTAGCGATGTCAACATAGATGAAGCGATGGCACAAGCCCAGCCTGCTTACGCTCCATCAGTGATGGCGCCGCCGCCAATGCCCGCTCAAGCACCGGCACCAGAAGCACCAGAGGCAGAAAAGCCAGGGAAGAAAGAGGAAGAAGAGGAGGAGAAGAAGAAGAAAGAAGAAGAGGAGAAAGCAGAAGAAACAGGGATGGAAGGACTTTCTTCTTTGTTCGGCTAACAACAAACCTTTCTTATGTGGGGCTCCGCCTCACGACCCTGTAAGGGCTTAAAAGAAAGCTTTACCAAAGAAACTATGTTTTTTTCCGTAAAGGCTTTTGCGAAGTAAAAAGTCTTTCCTGAAAATCGCTTTCTTTATTTTATTTGCTCCGGTAGTGTAGCTCGGCCAATCATTTCGGCCTTTCGAGCCGAGGACTCGGGTTCAAATCCCGACCGGAGCATGGTTTTATCCAGCTCATAATGCAGCACGGTGATGCATTGTGACGCAAGATAGGATGTAGTGCCAAGCGATATTTTCTCATGTTCAAATCGCGCAACAAACTTCTCTTCTTCTCCCGGCAGCCCTATATGATCGCCGAGAACAAATACCGAATCATCTCTTAGCTTTACACGTGCTATATCCCTGCCTTGCTCATGTAAGATATAAAAGAAGTTTCCTTCTGATGCTAACTCCTCGACCAACTGCTGAAAACTGAGTTTGCGTATGTTTATCCCAGGATTCCGGCTCGTTGATGCCAACGCTTTCTTTATCCATGCTGCTATGTTCCTTTCGTCTGGCGATACGTTCCTTAACCGGTCCCCGTAAAGGGAGATGACCACCGGTGGGTTAGGGCTACCGCATGCGACTACATGAATACAGGAATCTCTTCTCAAATCATGGCTTATCCATAGCGCGTTGCAAACACATCTTGCAACGAGGTCCATCCTGCCTCCACTACCCGGCAGGTCGTCCAAAGAGAAATCTGGACTTGTTACTGCTTTCCTCGCATATAGGATGAATTGTCTCATTCTTATACGGCTCTGTCTGTAAAAAGTTAAGATTTTTCAGGGAAATTAAAGAACATGTTTTATTTACTTTCTAAGACTACATTAGGATATAGAAAGACTATGAGAACTACTAAAGGAAGAAGAGCCAGAAGAAATCAGAGATACTGATTCTGGAGTAATAGTATTGGAGAAAGTGTTGAAGGGTTAGCCAAATGGAGGTATTATCTTTTTCACCTCTTCAAGTGTGAAATACCCGGAACGCAAGAGAACAAGAGCGGCGAAGAATTTAGCTTTGCCCGCACCCTTTTTTATTCTCCCTCCTCTTTTCGTGGTATTATCTCGTTTATTTCCCCCTTCGTAAAATAGTTTAGTAATACCTCAACCGCTTTTTCTGGTATTTTAAAGTCCTTTATTTCCTTGCATCTCCTTACAGCAACTTTTCTTCCGCACCACGGGCATATAAACATACAACAACCTCGATAATAAACGAGTTCTACATACCCTCCACATTTTTTGCATTCTATTATCTTCGGCTTTAGCGGCATTATCCAACCCCCGTTCTTAGATGATTCAAAAATATATTTAAAAGTTTGCATGCGTTTTGTACATCCAACTTCTTTACATAGCCATCCTCCTTTTTATGGACAATTTTAAGCGGTTCTATTTGTAAAAAGTTGATAATTTTCTCCATTTCTTCTCTTGAGAAGAAATCGCTCACTCCATGCTCAATCTCCAATTTGGCATTCGCAGCTCCCATCAATTCATTGCATGTTTTCGCTTTCTCCACGCTCAAATTCTCTACCAGAATATACAGTCCGTCTTTATATACCTGCCACCTCTTGTATTCCTCACGAATGTATTCCAAGTCGTCATTTTTTATAACTCCTGACTTTCTGAACAGAATATACAATAAATTTGGATTTATTGGATAGTTTTTATTAATGTCCAACAGCTCAGTGAGGGTATTTACTGGAAACAAAACAGCGTTTTCTATCTCGCTATCTCTTATGACAGCGGGATCAAAATTCTTTGCCACAATAGCCACAAAATCAGCATTGTGTTTCCTCTTATGCTGTTTTAACCGTGTGAAATTTACCTTAGTAATAGACGCTCTTTTTGTTGCTTTTGCTTCGATAACAGACCGATAGTTCGATTTTGCTAAAACATCAGTTTTACCACTACCCCCAATATGCTCACACTCAAAACCAAGTTCTCCGAAGACTTCTGTAATAACTTCCTCAAACTTTGTAGGTTCTTCACTTAAACTCGCATAATCAACCAATCTGCTTTTTAACAACTCGATTTTTACTTCCCGGTCGTCTTTTTTCGACTCCAACTTTTTCTTGATCAGTTCATAATCTATTCCTTTATGGGGTATCTTTTGCTCTACAAAATATACTTTGGACAGTATAAAATCCGTATTGTTGAGATAATTAGTAACATCCATCCTCTCTTTGCCAGAAACCTTTAATTCTACTTTCTCACCGGTAAAAAATATGTTTACCTTCCACTGGCTTCCTGACGGAGCAACATCCTTAATGATTTCATTGAATAAATCCGACGGGATTACAAGAACGTTATTTTCATTGCCGCAAACGAATAAAACTGTATATATTGCGTTTTGCAACTGGCTTATTACGCTCGTTTCCGCACCGAAGAAGTATTTATCCCCACTGTACCGCTTTGAATACCGGAAATAAAGAAAACCTGCTCTATTCACTTTGAATACCGTCTGCCCGAAGAATTTATCTATCTCAAATTCTTTACTCAGGTTCTCCAGTATTTGTCTATAATGGTTGGACATTTTTAGTCTCGCTATTTGTAAAAACTTTCAACGGTTCTTCCCCCAAGTTATAACATCAAAAAATGTTCGCTCACTAAATAAATATTTGAACTCAGGATAATCAGCTAAAAACTCATCTAAATTTTCATATACCTCACTCCAATTAACTATGGGAAACGGTTCCCATCCCTCTAAATGTAAGCTGTTTATCCATAGCATAGCATCGGCGAAGAAGCCATAGTTAGGATGTTCCCATTCAATCGCAACAATTATAAAACTTCCTATATCTTTTCTCGTTGCTTTTATTTTGTATCCATGCCCTTCATCTAAAATTGTAGAATTTGTATTTTCTTCTATTACCCTACTCATTTTTACTTCTTTCCTTATTTTTCTTATTCTTAAATCTTTCGTAAGTACATCCAACATTTTATTGATTGTTACAAAAGTCGGTAACTACGTTTAAATATATGGGTCATTTTGCATTTTAACCATCTGGATATGTAATTTCATCAGGTAGCCAAAAACTTATCTCTTTTTCTTCCAAATACTTTATTTTCTCTTCCTTTGTCTTTATACGTTTAGCATCGCGTATCACTTCTTCTTCAAATCTCTTCTGTTCAAAATCTTTAGAATAAAACGGAAAGCCGTGCCTTACGCAGATATTTTGTCGCCTCACATTTTTCCTAAATTGCTTAACAAGTGCATCTGTCCAACCTGCTTCCGTATGGATATGGTAATCCTCATTTGTTTGCTTTTTCCGAGGATTATAATCATCGAAAGTTTGATCCAACGGTCTATACCTGCAGTCAGCTATTTGAACTCCCCATTCCCAGCACTTTATTCGCTTCCTTTCCATCTCCTCAAAAGGTATATTCCAATTGTAAAGCATGAACAAGTAAACATCTTTAAGACTGTAACCTCCTGAAACTAAAATATCAATTTGTTCTTTAATCTCTTTAAAATGGTTATATCCCCAATCCCATGCTATTCTCGGATATCGAAAACCCGCTTTTTTAAGCATTTGCCCCAAATATGGCTTTTCTTTTAGCACTCTGCCATCAAATCCACTTTGCGATTCACACCACAAAATCTTTTTCCCCTTTTTCAAATCAATAAGTTCATTTAAAATATTTTCTATGCAATCATTTGATAAAATATTATTGTCATAAAATACAATTTTTCTTTTTTTGATTTCGCTTTTTATACTGCTTTTTGGCTCGAAAACAGGTTCGATTTTTCGTACTCCACAAAAATCACAATTCCTAATGCACCCTCTGGAAGCATGGATTATTTGATAATCAATTGGATGAGGATTTGCGTTCTCTATTAGGTCATAAGCAGGAAAACACTTTTCTGCTTCCTTCATAACTCCTTCCATTACTTCGTCACATCCCGTAAATTTTTTACAGTGCTCAGGCAACAGGGAAGCATAAATTCCACCAACTATTATTTTTGCATCAGGGAAAATTCTTCTATAAT
>JAODGL010000061.1:3659-15961 GCA_025464585.1 Methanosarcinales archaeon | reverse complement strand
GTGTGAATGTGCTGGGTTACGTTGCTTTGATTTCGCAGGGTAGATATAAGGAAGCAGTTGATTTGATAAGGGAGACGAATCCGTTACCTGCGATCTGTGGGTATGTATGCCCACATCCATGTGAGGATAGATGCAATCGAGGAGAAATTGACGAGCCGATTGCCATTGCGGCGTTGAAACGATTTGCGGCTGATTATATTGATTATGAAGAGGATAAAGAAGGTGATACGATTAAGGAGGAGAGGGAGGAGAAGATAGCGATTATTGGCTCAGGTCCCGCGGGTCTAACCGCAGCCTATTATCTTGCGAAGAGAGGGTACTCAGTAAGGATATTTGAGAAGTTGCCGGTTTCCGGAGGAATGCTTGCTACCGGAATTCCTGAACACCGGTTACCAAGAGACGTTTTGAGAAAAGAGATAGATTACATCAAACGAGAAGGTGCCGGAAGAATAGCGATAGAAACAGGAAGTAGGATAGACAAGGAAGGTTTTGAAAGACTTAGAACAGAATACAACGCTATTTTCGTATCCATTGGAGCGGATAAGAGCAGAGAACTCGGTATTAAGGGTGAGAGTTTGAGGGGAGTAGTTCATGGTGTTGATTTCCTTCGTGAAGTGAATCTGGGTAAAGAAGTGGA
This sequence comes from Methanosarcinales archaeon, assembly GCA_025464585.1. Classification (GTDB taxonomy): domain Archaea; phylum Halobacteriota; class Syntropharchaeia; order Alkanophagales; family Methanospirareceae; genus QMVO01. The sequence goes on along the minus strand of JAODGL010000061.1, from coordinate 15,324 downwards.
AATAGGTAAGAAAGTGGCGGTGATAGGCGGCGGAAACGTAGCGATAGACGCAGCGAGATGTGCGTTGCGATTGGGTTCTGACGTGACGATTGTGTATAGAAGGTCGAAGGAGGAGATGCCGGCAAGAGAAGAGGAGATAACAGATGCTACGGAAGAAGGCGTGAAAATTGCATATTTAACGAATCCGAGTAGAATCATTGGTGATGAAGCAGGGAAAGTGCGAGGAATGGAATGTATGAAGATGGAATTGGGAGAACCGGATGAATCCGGGAGACGAAGACCTATACCTGTTGAAGGTTCGGAGTTTATGATGGATGTAGATACGGTCATGCGGGCAATAGGTCAGCAATCGGAGCTTGGATTCCTTGAAGGAAGTGGTGTAGAAATATTTGGCAACCGGATAAAAGCGGATGAAAATGGGCGAACAAACGTAGAGGGGGTATTTGCAGGTGGTGACGCCGTGACAGGACCTGCAACGGTGATAGATGCGATAGCAGGAGGTAAGAGAGCCGCAGAGGCAATTGATAGGTATCTGAAGGGAGAGCACTTACCAGAACAGGAGGGAGAAAGAGAGGAAGAGGCAAGGAAAAAGGAAGAGATAGGAATAGAGGAGGTAAAAGCACGGATACCAGAGTTAGAGAAGAAAGAAAGGATAAGGATGCCGAAACTACCGACTGAAAGCAGGAGGAATAGCTTTGAAGTGGTTGAACGTGGATTTACAGAGGATGAGGCGATAGAAGAGGCAAAAAGATGCTTGAGGTGTGGCATTTGTGCAGATTGCAGGCTCTGTGAGAAGGTATGTGAGGCAGATGCGATAAACCACGAGATGAAAGAAGAATTGTTTGAGATAGAGATAGGGGCGATAATAGCCGCAACGGGTTATGATTTGTTCGACCCGGCTTTAGAGTCGAATTACGGGTATGAATATGATGAGGTAATAACAGGCTTGGAATTCGAGCGGCTCTGTAACGCTTCCGGTCCGTCCGGTGGGAAGATAGAAATAAATGGAAAAGAGCCAAAAGAAGTGGTTTTCATTTCTTGCGTGGGGTCAAGGGAGAAAGAGGTGGAAAGTGAAATGATGCAGGATACAGGATGCAGGATTCTCAAACCTCAAACCTCAAAAGGGAACGAATACTGCTCTCGTGTATGCTGCATGTACATCGCGAAACAGGCGCACCTGGTGAAAGAGCATATCCCGGATGCGAATGTAACGGTCTTCTATACTGATGTGAGGGCATTTGGTAAGGGATTTGAAGAGTTCTACTGGCGAGTGAAGGAAGAAGGCGTGAAGTACATAAGAAGAGAGTTAACAGACGAGATAAGAGTGAAGAAGGATGAAAAGGGCAAATTGAAAGTAAAAACGGTAAGTGAAGGTCGTTATGTTGAGAAGGAGGCAGACCTTGTGGTACTTGCAACTGGTATTGTTCCCCGAAGCGATATCCTTGACCTTGCAAGGAAATTAAAGATAACACAAAGTGCCGATAAATTCTTCCTTGAGGCACATCCAAAACTTAGACCGATGGATACGCTTACCGATGGTATTTTCATCGCTGGATGCTGTCAATCGCCAAAAGATATTCCTGATAGCGTTGCACAGGCATCAGCAGCGGCATCGCGAGCTTGCAGTCTCTTATCCAGAGACTATATAGAAGTGGAGCCGATAATAGCAGAAGTGAATGAAGCGCTTTGCATCGGCTGTGGTGCATGCGAGGAGGTTTGTCCGTTCGGAGCGATAGAGTTGAGAGAAGAGGAGAAGCAGTTGGAGGAAATCTTGCTCAGAACGAGGAAATCGTATGTGAATCCAGCGCTCTGTAAAGGCTGTGGCGCATGCATTCCCGAATGCCCCGTCGGTGCGATGACGCAGAAGCACTTTACGTCTCCACAGATAGAGGCAATGGTGAAAGAGGTTGGTGGTGGCATTAGCGCGATGGCTACGAGGTGAGTGAAAAGCAGAAGACAAAACTTAGCATGTTGAAACCATCTTAAGCCAGATATTGCAAAAGAATTTGAAAAAACATTCACTTTTATATACCTTAATAAATATACCTTTTCGATATAAAGAAAAGAAAGGGGTGATAGAGATAGATATGAAATCGAAATACGCGTTTGCATTTACGCTTGGTTTGCTCTTGTTCTTCGCAGGAGTAGGAGTTGCGTCTGCGCAAGAAGAAACAGCGGCTGGAGGAGCTACAAATAGCGGATTGATAGCACTGGGGGCAGGTATTGCGATGGCAGGAGCGGGAATTGGTGCGGGCATTGCAATATCAGCTACCGGAGCAGCAGCTACGGGAGCTACGGCGGAGAAGCCCGAAATATTTGGTCGCGTGCTGATTTTCGTTGCGCTCGCAGAAGCTGTCGCCATATACGGGCTTTTAATCGCATTCATGCTCTGGACGAAGATATAATAGCACATAGCAAATAACGCATAGCGCAAAGCCCAAAATGCAAAATAGGAATGAAGGAAGGCTATTTGAGAAGATAAAAGGGAAGCTCAGAAGCAACATTTTTTTTCAAGCCCTTCCCTTTGCTATTCTTATTTCCGCTCTCACCATCATCGGCTTATTCGGTGGCTATGCGCTCGGTAAAGGATTAGGAAATAGCATAGTGGGCTTTGCCTTTTCTCTTTCTTTCTCTCTTCTCGGCTTTTTTTTCGGATTGTTTATTTCTTACCTTGTCGTGATGAAGGAGAAGTATCCAAATCCAAATCCCAAATTCTAAGCATCGTGAGCTCTGCGAAAGGGTTTAGTCACAAACAATTTCCAAATCCCAAATTCCAAAAGAAGAGCACAGGACGCAAAAAATACTGGATGGGATACGGGATACCCAGAATAGACTTAGTGAATTATTAAACAAGATGGACGAGAGATTGAATAAGGTAAAAGAGACTTCCGACGCTTCAAAAATCTAATTTTTTTCTCCTCTGCTCCCCTATTATCCGGTCGAGGGTGGCAATGAATTTATCCTCAGACCCCACGGGAATAGACGCTCCCGCTGCAACAGGATGCCCACCACCAAAACCCTCTACTTCTTTCGATGCTCTCTCCATTGCCTTTGCAAGGTTTATTCCATTGCGCGCTGATAGAAGCTTTTTATTACATCTTGCGGATATTTTCGTTTCTGCTCCTAATCCAGCTTTCTTATTTAACACGATTACCGGCTTTCCTGTGTATAAATATTCAGCGAGTATGCCAGCTAAAACGCCGGTTATGCCTCTTTCATGCACGTAAAAATAGAAGATGTTAGGTAACTCTTTTATCTCATTGCCCCCGGCGCTCTCGATTCTATTCAACTCAGAAACAAGTTTACTTTGAAACTTCATGTATAGCGAAGTTGCTTCTTCAATCATTTTCTTCTCGCGCAGACACAGCCCTAATCCAACGCCTGCTTTTCCAAACCGACCACAGGCATCCACCATTCTCATAAAATCTATACTGTTCTTTACCACCTCAGAATTTAAAATATACGTGGTTCCAACCAAATCGTCCTCGCGGATGCCTGCTCCTGCTTTTGACTCGCCTGATAACGATAGCAAAGCAGTGGTTAATCGCTTTTCCTCTTCCTCTTCTAAATCGCTTAATCTCGTATCGCCTTCAATATCCACTTTTTTCAAGAATGCATCCACCCACTCAACTTTACCCATGAGCGGGATGTACGGGTCGGTGGAGAAAAGAATCAAATCGCGAATTTTTCCATCCCCGAGTTTCAAGCCCTTTTTAGCCGAAATGACACGAGCTTTTATCGCTTCATCCAGAATCATTTTGTTTATCCCTCTGTCCATCCCTATTTTATCTCCCAATGCCCCCGCAACTGCAAGTCCGGCGAGGTCTATGTTACCCTTTTCATCATCCGACAAGCACCTTGCCACGAGATAAGAGAGACCCGCAGCACAAACCTCACTAACCATCTCCTCCTCGTTCTTGCTTGTTGAGAGACAGGGGTTTATGTGGACAAAAGAGGATGGTAGCGAAGAAATAAGCTCGTTGCTTGTGGTTGAGGGAATTAAAGGTGGCGTATGGTGATCAATGATTATGACATCCCTCTCTTTGAGATGCTTCAAGAGCAAATCCAATTGCGCGGTTCCCATATCGCAAAATATAATAAGCTCATCATTTAACCCTTGTATAAAAGACTGCTCCAAATTAGTTACAATCGTCGTGTGGAACTGTATTCCTTGTCGGAGCAAGGCATTGCAGATGATTCCGGCAGAAGTTATCCCATCTGCGTCATAATGCGAAACTACCCTTGCGTATTCATGTTTTTTTGTTATCTTTACTGCTTTTTCCACTGCCTTTTGCACCGACATCGTATTGTAATAAATAGAATGAACATCCACAAATCAAAAAGTTTTTCTTTATTAAATCCGTAGTAAAAGTGTGAGTAAACTATCCAGGGCGTGTGGCCTAGTTAGGACATGGCGGCAGCCTCCTAAGCTGCAAATCACGGGTTCAAATCCCGTCACGCCCGTACCTTTTAAATTCCAAACTCTAAATCCCAAATAAGATTTGGTGCTTGGAATTTGGATTTTTCCACTCTTTATTGCGCATGTGTCTGTATCTTCTCACTATCCACTACTATAACGTCCCCTACTGCTTTCACCGCGTCGAACGGCATAAGGATATAGTTACCCTCCTTTCTGAACCTGCGTGTGTCAAGCTCGGTAGCAGGTTTGACTACAAGTTCTATCAACGTACCTGTCCCTGCATCTACTACTACGTTATGCAATACCCCCATCTCGGTCCCTTCTGAATCCATAACCAGTTTATCAGTCAATTTTTGCGCAGATATTTTTTCCATCTTCATTCTTCTCCTTTTTACTATTTCTGTTTCTATATACCTCTATATTAATCTTTTCATTTCTCTCTCATCCTCACTTCGTAGTTTGTCACGGAGTTTTAAAAAGTGCTTATCCCGTATTTTCACAAAAAAAGCAGGTTCTCCTCTTGTAATGCTAATCCTGTCTTCTTTTCCTATTCCACGGTAAAACTGCCCATCTATGACCAACTCTGCTTCCTTCATCCCAAAAAGCTCTAAACTTATCATGGTATTTATATCCACCACAGTAGGTCTGGCAGAGAGTTTAAAAGGTGCAATTGGCACTATTATAGCTGCATCCACCTTTGGATCTACAATCGGTCCGCCGGCGGACATCGCATACGCAGTGCTACCAGTAGGCGTGGCAAAAACAACACCATCTGCTCTTAATCTCTCTAACTCATCGTCATCCACAAAGATCGCGAAATGCAGCATTTTCCCGGGCTTCGATGTTATTACTACCGCTTCATTCATTGCATAAGGCATCCTTTCGCCGCTCACTTCTACCGAAAGCCTCTCTCTCCTCTCCACCTCAAACCCTTCCAATATCCTCGTGAGTACAGAAATGGCATTTTCTGGCTGCACTTCTGCTAAAAATCCGATAGCACCCATATTTATCCCTAATACTGGCGTAGTGCTTTTCAAATAATGAAGCGTCCTTAGAATTGTACCGTCACCACCAACGCAAATCAAAAAATCAACAACCATCTCGCCTATTTTCATGCCTTGCTCTTCCTTTTTGAGCTCGTGTGCCGTCTTTTCGTCCAGTATAACTTCCGCTTTGTCACCCACGTACTCAATCAGCCTTTTCAACACTAATACATCCCCTGGCTCACCCCTGCATACCATTCCAATTCGTTTCGGCTGAATCGAATTCATTCATCCCCCAAGTCGTGAAATCGCCTCTGCTAAATCACCTTTTGTCTCGGTTAACGCGGCTTTCGCCTCTTCTTCGCTACATCCTGCCTTTTCTGCCACTATTTCCACATCTTCTGGAGAAATACTCATTGCGAGCTCCGATTCAGGCTTAGGACGTTTTACAGGCGTACCCGTTATTTGATATATCTTTGAGCCCTGCGTTTCCATAACCGTAACGGTTGCATCATCAAAAACGAATTCAGCATCGGCGGTTTTTATCACTACTTCCTCTACACCGTCCATCTCTTCTAAGCTTATACCTACTTGCTTCATCATCTGATTTAATTTCTTGGGACTCAAGCTCACCCCTTTTCTAAACCCTCCTCGCATTTTTCTTTCTACCTACTTATATCTCCATCTAATAAAATGTTCTATATTATAAAATATTTACATTAGTGCGAATGAAAGTTGAAAGCAAGTGCAGGGAAGAAGGGGCCCGTGGTCTAGTTGGAATGACGTCGCCTTTACGAGGCGAAGGTCATGCGTTCGAATCGCATCGGGCCCATACGTTCAAAATCCAAATCACAAGCACCAAAATTCAAAAAAGGGCAAGTTAAAAACATTTTTTATTGTCTTTATCGAACATCTATCCAGAGATGGAGCTCGCGATAAGGCTCAGATGCATTTATACTTCCACCTTCACTTTGATTTTCTTTAAACAAGAAGAATTTCAGTTTCCTCATCCCCTTTTCACTTGTTTCAGGAAATGTAAACGTAAATGGGAACTCCAGTGTTTCGTTATGCGCCAGTTGTATTTCCTTCTCGCCAATTGTTCTGTTTTCCATCTCCGCCCTGAACAGATATGAGACATTTTTATATTCGTGATTGACCACGCCAACTATTACTTCTCCTTCCTCGCCTGCCGAGAGGCTTGTGGGATAATCAGCCGCTTTGCCTTCTTTGCCGAGGATATAGAACTCGGTGAATTCTTCCCCTTTTTTCGGTGTTATGATTACGTAGATAGTTAGTGCAGATGCTGTAATAATAGAGATAATTAGAAGAACAGTGAGGATTTTATCAAGCGTTTTTGAGTTTTGCATACAAACTTTTAGAAAAAGTTTGACCAAAAATACTTCGCTACTTCGCGAGAAGGAAAAGGGGAGAGGCGTGAAAAATCACGCGCTCGGCTTCTCCATTAACTTCTCCTTCTTCATTATCTCCCCAGTTCTGGAATGGGGCTCACGAATTAAGCGGTCAGCGTGTTTTTCTATTTCTCGCGCCTCGAAGGCAAGCTTTGCCGCTTCTCTTAATAGTTCATGTGCTGCTGCTACTACTGGCACGTACTCCTCGGGGTTCTTCATCATGAAACACCCTTTTACATCCAGTTCCGCGACTTTCTCTGCCATGCTATAAGCGGCGATGGCTTTCGCTTTTGCATAAGGGTTGGAAAACTTTGCCCTTTCTACCGCTCGCTCCGCAGTTGCTATTATCTGTGGTAATTTTACTTCTCCACCCTTCTTTATCGCTTCTATGACGCCATCAATCTCCTCTTGCACCAATTTTACTACTCCAGTTATGGACAGAACAGAAAGGACATCGGCATTAAACAAGCTCATCTCTACGGGGTCTAAAAATTCACGCCTCGCTCCTATCATCGGGTCGCCGGGGATTATAATATATCCAAACCCGCCCTCCTTTAACTTATCCACTGCTTTCTTCGCCGGTGCGTCAGAGATAACGATGCAAGGCTTACCGAGCTCCTTTACCATCTCTCGCGCGTTCTTAGGACCTGGAAGAGCAGCGTTAGGGCTGGTTATCACTACCACATCCGGGTCCCAGTCCAGTAACCGGGCAGTATCTGCTGCACTTTCCGGTGTCATCTTCGCCCCTGTTCCCAACACACGAACGTCTATATCCTCTCTGTCTGCTCTCTCGTCCAGTAACAAATCCAATATTCTTGAAGTCCCTATATTTCCTAATTTTACAAATCCTACTTTTACTACTTCCATGTTCAATCACGCTTTATGTGTATGTGAGAAGAGGTATAAAAAAGTTGCTTATTTTTGATGCAGAAAAATACAGAGTTCATAATGTGCGAAAGTTACGTCATCAAGATGATGGTTACGAGGATGGAGACGGCGCCGATGATTATGGTCACGAAAACGATTCTTTCAGTCCACAGTCTGCTGACCAACTTCTCTCTCTCCTCTTCTCGCGCCATCTGCTCCTGAAATTGCTTCTTCAACTTAAACAAATCCTCTTTATACTCCTCTTTAAGCTTTTCATATTTCGCTACAAGTTCCTTATATTCCCCTTTCGTAATATACTCCGGAGGCATGCCTTGCACCTGATTTTATCTTTATCCCAGTATATAAAAAAACCATAAAAATAGAGGCGGATACGCATAAGGCGTTGGTAAAGCTATTATCCAAAAGATAGAATCGCTGAATGTAGTGGGTATGGCACGGAACCATCATCTCGCACAATCAATTTTAGCTGGGGGGTAGCTCACTGCGTGAAATATGCCACCACTTCTTTTTCCACCACCGAGTCAATCCTGACGAACCCGTATCTTTCGAACTGAACCACGTTTCCAAGTTCCGAAGCAATCAAAGGCTCGCCTATGCCTTTATCTATGCCCTCAGGCTTCTTCACCACGACTTTTATCCCTTCTGACGGTGCCCATTGAATAATTGGGACATCTTTTGCAGGTGTTTCTACGATTTTCGCAACCAGTGGCTCGATGCTCTCTATATCTACATCACAGAGGAATTTAAGCCTTATTCGCTGTCCCGCATTCAGTTTAGCGAAATCATCGCCACTTATGTAAACCGTATTGCTGGTTCTTATCACCCGGGACTCCTTTCTTGAAGGATGCTTTAATGCCTTAGCCACAAAGGATTGCCCATCCTTTAGTTTCAGCTCCTTCGGATTACGCACAAAGAAGTATCTTGATGCAAGCGCATCCACAGCTTTCCTGTTCTCTGCATACAGGTTCTTCATGCTTACCGCGATGTCAGTTTGCGTGACGCCAATAGAGATAAAGAACTTACGAATCGCCTCTGGTAGAAACCCTCTTCTGCGCAGTGCTTTTAACGTTGGAAGTCGCGGATCGTCCCATCCTTCATATTCGCCGCGTTCTATCCGCTTTCGCAGTTCAGAAGTGCTGAACTTACCGAACTCCTGCATTTTTATCTTACCCCAGAGCATGGTTATCGGATATTTCCAGCCGAGATGGTCGTATAAAAACCGCTGTCGCTTTTCCGATTTCAGCAGGTCTTTTCCTCTTATTATATGCGTTATTCCGAGCAGGTGGTCCTCTATTGCAGATTCAAAATCCAGAGTAGGCCATGCCACGTATTTTTTGCCAACCCTTGGATGCTCTCTTTTTAAAATTCGGAATGCGACCCAATCGCGTAAAGCCGGGTCTTCACTTGCCATATCTGTTTTTATCCTCAAAACCGCTTCTTTTTCTTCGTAAACGCCCTTTAACATCTTTTTCCAGGATTCTATATTTTCTACATCGCCAACAGTCCTGTGCGGGCATGGTATTTTTTGTTCTTTATACGTTTTGAAAACATCGGCGGGACAGAAGCAGACATAAGCCGCACCCCTTTTTATCAGCGCCTCCGCATATTCGTAATATAAATCCATACGTTCCGATGCCACCACCACCTCATCTGGCTCGGCATCCAGCCACGTGCAATCCTCAAGATACCAGTCATAAGCTTCGAGCATGGGTCGTTTCAATACGGGGTCTGTGTCATCGAACCTCAGAATGAATTTACCGCCATACATCCGCGCATACTCCGAATTTACGATTATACCTCGAGCACTGCCAAGTGTCGCAGCACCGTTAGGATTGGGTGCGAATCGCATCACCACTTTTTCGCCTTTCGCAAGTGGTAATTCGGGTAATCCAGCTTTGCGTTCCTCTTTCACTTTTAGCTCTGCTACTAAATCCGGAGCTATTCTGTTCAATTCTTTTATTTGATCTTCCTTACTCATTCCCCCTATACTCTTTATCTCCTCTTTTACCAATATTGAGACATGTTTCGCACTCTGCCTCAATTCCGGATGTTCAGCGAGGATTTTCTTCAGCACAGCATCCTCTTTCGGCGGTTTATCATATCTCACCGCATTCTGTAACGCATATTTTCTTATTTCTGTCCTTGTACTTGTCTCTTCCATTTTCGCTCTTCTCTCCTTTACTATTTGAGACACGGTAAGAAAAAACTCAAAGGTTTTATAGATAAAAGCATAAAGTATTTTTGTATCAAAAGCGCCGCCGTACGCGGAGGTTGCCGAGAGGACAAAGGCGTGAGGTTCAGGGCCTCATCCTGAAGGGGTTCGGGAGTTCGAATCTCCCCCTCCGCATGATTCTAAGAATGGTGGGCTATGGAGAAGGTAAAGAATGAGCGCGATGTTCCCCACAGTTAGAATGAGACGTTTGCGGAAGCTAAAACTAATAAAAGAAACACAGCTTTCCACAGACGACCTCATTCTCCCGCTGTTTATTGACGAGAACATAGAAGGCGAAACTAAAAAGCCGATAAGTTCTATGCCCGGGCAGTACCGATTTTCGATCGAGAGTGCAGTAAAAGAGGTTTTAGAAGTGCGTTCAATGGGCTTAAAATCCGTGCTGTTGTTCGGAATACCTCGAAGGAAGGATGAAACGGGAAGTGAAGCATTCAATACGGAAGGGGTAATCCAGCGAGCGGTTAGAAGAATAAAAAAGGAAGTGGATGACGATGTGGTTATAATTACCGATTTGTGTCTTTGTGAGTACACTACGCACGGGCATTGCGGACTTGTAGATATAAAGAATGGACAAGTACTCAACGACCCCACACTTGAGATTCTGGGTAAAATAGCAGTAAGTCAGGCAGAAGCAGGTGCGGATATTGTGGCACCTTCCGGAATGATGGACGGGATGGTAAAAGCGATAAGAGAGAACCTTGATGATAAGGGTTTCACAGACACCGCCATTATGTCCTATGCTGCAAAATACAATTCCGCTTTATACGGTCCTTTCCGCGAGGCTGCGGATTCTGGCTACCAATTCGGAGACCGAAGCGGCTATCAGATGGATGTCTCAAATGCACGCGAAGCACTAAGGGAAGTGGAACTCGACATAGAAGAAGGTGCGGACATCGTGATGGTAAAACCCGCTATTTTTTATCTCGATATCATTTCAAAAGTACGTGCGAGGTTTGATGTTCCTCTTGCGGCTTACAATGTTAGTGGCGAATATTCAATGATTTCCGCAGCATCGGAAAAGGGCTATTTGAATCGAGAGGAAATGATGATGGAAGGATTAGCAGCGATAAAAAGAGCGGGTGCGGATTTGATCATCACCTATTTTGCGAAGGATGTTGCAAAAGAAGTTGCCGAAGGGAAATTTAGACGGAGCGAAGCGTAGCCGTATGTCCGCTGTTAGACGAGGGCGTTAGCTCCGAATGAGCGATAGCGAGTGAGAGTGCGAGCGAAGCTCATTTTATTTCACCTACTTTTTGTTTCACTATTTCTATCACCTTTTGCGGCTTGTTAGTTAAAACAATGATGCTTTCAGACCTAAGAACGGATTTTGAATTCATAAGAGACGAGGTAGAAGGCGTGCTCCTATTCGGCTCCGCGGTGAAAGGCGAACTAACCACGATATAGACATTGCGCTGGTGAGACCAAGCAGGGTATTTGAACGAGTTGGCGGTAAATACGATGTGACTAAATATGGGACACCGGTGCATTTCTATAATGTGCTCAATAAAGAGTGGGAAATCCTAAATCCTAAGCACCAAATCCTAATCAATATCAAAATCCAAAATCCCAAAAGGAAGGTCTGTTTAGACCGGGGCTCTGCCCCGGTAACCCCGCAAGCCCAGTAGGGGCTTATTTTGAGCTTAGATATTAGAATTTGATTAGAATTTAGAGTTTAGTGCTTAGAATTTATACCTCAAGATATTGAGCAATTACTGTCCTATCAAGCCTATAAACG
>JAODGL010000061.1:0-3459 GCA_025464585.1 Methanosarcinales archaeon | reverse complement strand
AACTTAGACGAGAATGTAGAAGAATCTTATTTGAGCAGTGAGGCGATGCGGGAGAAATATTGGGAAGAGATAGAGAAGTTGATTAAGAAGGATTCAAATCTTTTAACGGTTTATCATCAGGAGCAGGGTAAAGTTCATGCACGAACGTTCGGGAGACGTCTATCGGGGATAGGGCTGAGGAATGCCTGGTTTGCTATACTTGAGGGCGAGATTGTGGCAGGTGGGAGCACAAGAGAAGAAGTTGAGCGGATTCTGGATGTGATTATACCGGAAGAGAAGCGGAATTTTGTTTATGTTTTCCATTTGAGCGGGCGGTAAAAAGATGCTGCGACAAGGCGGGAAGAGCGGAAACGGCATAAAAGTTTTCTCGTTTGGCGTTGACGGCAAGGATATAAGCTGGCGGTAAGCTCGAATGCGGCAACTGAATTATTGTTCATACAGGTGACTATCAGCTATACAAATACGAAAAGGATTTAGTTCAGACCTCTATTATTTCCCCTGCCCCGCACCGGACCGCTTTTCCCGGATACATCCTCATGATCTCTGCCTTACGAACGGTACAGTGACAAGGGGCTATCATTTTCAGCTCTTCTAACCTTTTCAGCTTGTCAAAACCATGAAAACCCCCTATTGCACCGTATAATTCGCCGAAAAACTTTGCTGCATTCAGAATATTCTCCAAGCCCGGATGCGCACAGCCTGTTAAAGCAACTACGCCTTCGCTCTCCTTTGTTTCCAAAACCAATGACTGCTCCTTTATCCCCATTCCGAGCTCTCCAGTGGTATGAACCCCGGGAACAATATCCGCAGGTCCAGACACCTCAATTACCGCCGCAGCCTTCTCCTCTATCCTCCTCTTCGTCCCCTTCGAGAAGGAGCCGGGTACATAAACAGCTACATTTTGGTGCAGCACTGCATCAAGACCGCCAATATGGTCCCAGTGCTCATGTGACAGCGCAATAATTTCGATGTCTTCTTTTCTTATCCCTAACCGCAGCATATTGCGCGATAAGATCTCACTTGATGCCCCGGTATCAAACAGTATTCTTTTCTCCGCTTCGATCAAAGATGAAAACCCCCAATCGCTCTCTAACCCTTCTTTCGCCTCGTTGTCATATACTATTCTCAGTTTCATTTTTCTTCTTCTTTTTCTTTTTCTTTTATATCCGATAATCTCTTAATTATTTTTAGTTAAGCCCTTACAGGGCTTGCGGGGGCACGGGCAGAGCCCCACAAAGGTAAAAAGTTGTATGATAAAAGAAATGGAAATGAACGTGAAGGAAAAGATGGAGATGGTAATGCAGATGAAGAAGATAGCTTTAGCCAAACTTATTATTCCTTTTTGCATTGCTGGCGTCATGGTGATATTCTTCTGGTTTGCGGGTCAAGAGATATACACAAAATATGCAACGGTATTCAGCATTTATTCATTTGTGCCTTTCGGTGGTACGGTAGCTGCTATACCTGCAGGTTTGAGACTTGGCATTCCCCCGATAGGTCTTATATCCTTTATCATTTTCACTGATGCCGTTCTGTCTTTGTTTTTAGTCTGGAACTTCGACTATGCGAAGAAAATACCGGGTATAGGAGAAATTGTAGAAAGGGCAGAGGAAAAAGGGGAAAAGGCGATAAGAAGATATAAATGGGCAAAGAGATTTGGGTTTATAGGGCTTGTTCTCTTGGTTATGTTCCCACTTCAATGGACCGGTTCCGCAGTGGGGTCAATAGTAGGCAGGCTAATAGGAATGCCACCCTTAATGACCTGGCTTGCTGTGATTGTCGGCACCTCTATCCGGTCTATCCTTACAACACTCATTTCTATTGGTATATTATCTATCCTGTAGAAAATTAGAGCCAGGGTGGCAGAGTGGACAAATGCGGTGGCCTCGAGAGTCACTGTCCCGCAAGGGACGCTCAGGTTCGAATCCTGACCCTGGCGTTTTTTCTGATTTATAACCTAACCACAAGATTACACAGATTTTCACAGAAAATAACTGAAGATTTCTGCTACGCTCCACAAATAGAAGTTTATATGTTAGTAATGCTTATTTGTAATAGATAATTATACGTTTGGAGGCGATGCAATGGGAATAAAGTCTTCTGCTGAAATAACGCGAATATTGAAGGAGAAATGGGACAAAAGTAAGAATAAGGCAGACTGGAGAGTGCTGAGCGGGAGGAATCCAAAAGGCAGGTATGATATGTTCATCTCCAGTCCTGAGCGCGTGTGGCAGCTAAAAATAGAGCAGACCGGGAGAAATGAGGCAATAGGGTTTGGTCTGGAAGTAGGAAAAATAGATGACGAACTAAAAAAGCTTCTGAGAGTGGGTGCACCAGTCCCGTTTGGTTTAATTTCTCCACAGAAAAAGCCTGATTTGGCGATTATTATGGCTGGTATCCAACAATACTCTTCCGATTCTACTTATACGCTCTGCAAGGAATATATCTCAGAAAAGCAAGCGAAGTTGGATGAGAAATTAGACAATGAAATAGAGCGAATGAGCAGCGACCCAATTTCAAGAAGAAGATACAAGGAGCAAAAGGAGAGGGAGAGCAGAGCGTACCTGTAACATTATATGTCATTGCACGTGAATAAAAAAGGGATAAGGGTACTTGGTATTGCTGAAAGCTTCAGGAGAGAATATGAGAAATCAGTGCTTGCTGGCGTGGTTATGCGTTCAGATTTTATTATAGACGGAGTCGCTTTTAATCGCATAACCGTAGGAGGAATGGACGCTACTGAAGGCGTATTACGCGTTTTCGATTCGCTGCAGCGCGATGACATAAATATAATGATGTTAAATGGATGTGTCATCAGTTGGTTTAACGTGATAGATATAAATGGGGTGTATGAACGGTTAGGAATTCCTCTCATCTGCGTGACTTACGAAGAATCGGAGGGTTTGGAAGAGCATATAGCCAGGCATTTTGAAGCCGTTGAGCGAGATTCACGGATAGAAGCTTACAAGAGACTTGGAGATCGTGTTCTTGTGCGATTGCATAACGATTTCAATGTTTTAATACGGTTTTTGGGTATGGAAAAAAGCGAAGCTACCGCAGTGCTAAAAAAATTTACCTCTCATGGGAGAGTGCCTGAACCATTACGGGTTGCGAAAATAGCAGCAAGAGCATCCTTGAGAAGCGGTTTAGAGGGTTAGAGGGTTAGTGGTTTAGAATTTATTTTGGAATAAAAGGAGGACAGCATTTTTGAAAGTTCTTCTATCTTTGAAGATAAATTGTTAAAGTTGTCGTCGTGGATAAAACCCAATTTATGTGCGATAATTATTTGTGTCTCTAACTCTGCGCAAGAGCCACGAGCAATGGAAAGAAATTGCTTAAAATCTTTTGCTGTTTTTCGTAGATGACCCTCAGCAATATTAGATGGAATAGAAACTGCTGCCCTTCTCATCTGTGCACTCAAACCATATTTCTCTTCCTCAGGAAATGAGGTGGTAATTT
>JAODGL010000001.1 GCA_025464585.1 Methanosarcinales archaeon | reverse complement strand
TCGCTCGTTGAGCGACTGAAAAAATACGGATACGATGCGAAGTTGATTACAAACGGTGTGGATACGGATATTTTTAAGCCGATGGATTCGAGAGCGGGAAAAAGGATGCTGGGATTGGATGAGGATTGTTTTGTGATTGGGTATGTGGGTAGTATAGAGCGGTGGTTTGCACTTGATGAAGTTATAACTGTATTTCCAGAGTTGTTAAGATATAAAGAGGACTTGAGTTTATTAATTGTAGGTGGGTCGTTATTTACAGATTACGAAAAGAAGTTGAAAGACTTAGTGGCACGACTTGGAATTGGGGATAAGGTACTTTTTACTGGTTTAATTGAATATAAGGAACTGCCAAAGTACATCTCTGCGATGGATATCTGCCTCATACCTATTTCGTTATCTACATGGACGGAGATCTCCCTTTCTAATAAATTTTTTGAATACTCGGCATGTGGAAAGCCTATCTTGACTAAGCCCTCCCCGAATATGATGGAGATAGGAGGAGAAAATTTGTTTACATATCAAAACAGGAAGGAATTTGTAACAAAAATAAAATATTTAATCAATAATCTAAAGACATATAATATAAACATGGAAAATTATAGTTGGAAGAATAAAGCGAAAGAATTCGAAGAGGTGTTAAATAGTGTTATCAACAGGAGGTAGGGTTTAAAGACATGTTCTCAAAGATATTGATAATAGCACCGCACACGGATGATGGCGAGTTAGGGTGTGGAGGGGCGATAGCGAGGTTCATAGAGGAGGGGAAAGAGGTTTACTATGCTGCATTTTCAGTTGCCGAGAAATCGGTGCCGGAAGGATTCCCAAAAAACGAATTGGAGATAGAAGTGAAGAGGGCAATGAAGGTTCTTGGAGTTCCGGCAGATAATTTACTTATATACCGTTATGAAGTCAGAACTTTTTCGTATCATCGTCAAGAAATCCTGGAAGACCTTGTAAGGTTAAAGAAAGATTTGGAGCCCACATTGATCTTCATCCCCTCTTTAAATGACCTTCACCAGGACCATAAAACGATAGCGGAAGAAGGGTGCAGAGCGTTCAAGACCGGGACGTTACTTGGGTACGAAGAACCATGGAACAACATCAGCTTCAACACTACCTCGTTTGTACCACTGGAAGAGCGGCATATAAAGAAGAAGATAGATGCGTTGAAGGAATACAGGACGCAGAGGTATCGGAATTACCTGAATGAGGATTTTATACGGGGTCTCGCAAAGACGCGAGGGACACAGATAAACAAAGAATACGCGGAGGCATTTGAGGTGATAAGATGGGTGATATAACAGTACTTATAACAGGTGCCGGAGCTCCTGGTGCACCCGGGATCATAAAATGCCTGAGAAGGGTAAAAGAGCGAAAGATACGGATTATTGGCGTTGATAAGGACATAAATTCGTCGGGTTTTGCGATGGTTGATGGATGGTACAGAGGAGAAACCGCAGAATCGGAGGATTTCATACCGCGGATTATAGATATATGCAAGCGGGAGTGTGTGGATGTTGTGATACCACTGGTAACAAACGAATTAATGAAGTTTGCAATAAACGAGGTGGAATTTGAAGGCATCGGCACGAAAGTGGTTATATCCGGTCCGGAAGGGTTGAGAACAGCAAATAACAAGCATCTCTTGATGCAAATTTGTAAAGAGAATGGGATACCAGTACCACAGTTTTATAAGGTCTGCTCATGGTACGAATTTGAGCAAGCTGTTTACAAATTGGGCTATCCTGAACTGCCAGTATGCTTTAAACCACCGGTATCAAGGGGGCTGAGAGGTTTCCGAATTTTGCGGGAGGATATAGACCGCCTGGATCTGTTGATGAATTACAAACCCACAGATGTATATACCACCTTAGAGGATTTAAGAGGTGTTCTTGAGGATGCAACCCCGTTTCCAGAACTGCTGGTCATGGAATACCTTCCGGGGAAGGAGTACTCGGTTGATGTTCTGGTGAACAGGGGCAAACCGTTGATTGTGGTCCCCAGGTTGAGAGAGAAGCTAAAGATGGGTATCAGTTTTGTCGGTATCACCGAGGATAATGATGCGATCATTGAATATTCAAGGAAGGTAGTGAGTTTGCTTGGATTGCATGGAAACATAGGATTGCAGTTCAAGCTGGATGCAAGTGGAATACCCAAGATAATCGAATCGAATCCACGTGTTCAGGGGACTATCGTGCTGTGTCTGGCAGCGGGTGTGAACCTGGTATATGATGCGGTTAAACTGGCATTGGGCGAAGAGATCACGGATAGCCAGGATGATGTGCAGTGGGGGGTGAAGATGATAAGATATTGGGAGGAGGTTTATATTAAAGATGACAAGCATTTCATCATATAAGAAGAACTGGATGCGATATGAGAACTATCTAATGAGTGGGGAATGGCATGTGCACACAAATTATGTGGATGGTGCGAATACGGTGGATGATTATTGTAAGCGAGCTGTTGAGTTGAAGATACCCCTCATAGCATTTACAGAGCATGTGAGGAGAGTACTAACCTATAACTATCGTGATCTGGTAGAGGATGTCATGAGGGCGAGGGAAAATTATCCGGATTTAATAATTCTTACAGGTTGCGAGGCGAAGGTGTTAGAAGATGGTAGTTTAGATGTTTCGGACGAGGTATTAAAGCAGAGCGAGATCGTGCTCATGGCGTTTCATTCCCTCCCTGGAAGTAAAGACAAATATATTGAGGCATTAACAACGGCTCTTTCAAATCTCAGGGTTGATATCTGGGCGCATCCTGGATTGTTTTTAAGAAATAAGAATCTGAGTTTAAGCGAAGAAGAAGCGGAGGAGATTTTAGAGAAAGCAAGAAAAGAGGATGTATTGATAGAATTTAATGGAAAATACGGACTACCGTTAGAGGAGTGGGTGGAGATAGGGAAAAAGAAAGGTGTAAAATTTGTGAGGGGGAGCGATGTTCATAAAGTGGGAGATTTAAAATAAAATGATGCTTGTGTTTTCATTACCGATAATATTTGCAGTCATTGCGATGTTTTGCTTTGGTGTAGAGGGATTAAAATGGATGGCTTTGGCTGCCGGGTTCGCTTTTGTAGGTATGATCTCTTTCGTTCAAGCGTTGAAAATAGGTCAGGCTTCGATTGTTGTTCCTGTTAGAAACCTGGCTTTAGGAGTAACAGTAATCTTAGCGATAGTATTTTTAGGAGAAGAGCTTACATTGATAAAAGTCATTGGTATAACACTTGCAGTAATTTCTTTGGTTATGTTGTCTATGTAGAGGAAGAGAAAAAAAATGAGACGTAAAATTAGAAATGAAATACACACCACTTTATCCTCGAGTTTAGATGCACGAGCCATTTATTTGTATAATTGCTATCTCAGTATGGGAAAAAATATAGAGCATAATAACTATCTTGATGTAGGATGTGGATATGGAGTTAATTCATACATATTTGGAGGAGATTTTAATAACATTATTTGTCTTGACCTCAATGCTAAGAATTTAGATGAATGTAGAAGACGTATCAGTTCAAAAGGAAATAAAAGTTTATTCTTCATAAGAGGGGATGCCCAATCGTTACCTTTCAAGCGAGAGAGTTTTGACTTAGTTTCGGCGTTTTCACTCATTGAGCATGTTCCAGATAAACGGGAGATGCTCAAAGAGCTTTTACGCGTGTTAAAGAGAGATGGTGAGATTGTTCTTCAGTTTCCAAATAAGTATTTCTTTGCGGAGTTGCATACAGGTTTGCCAGCGTATTTCATCGTTCCGTCTTTTATAAAACCGTGGTTCCTCAGGAAAATAGGTTATGATGGACTTTTAGAGATAAACATTCCAACAACAAGAGAGATAAAGACGCTAATAGAAGAAATAGGCGTTTCTGTTGAGATGAGAAAATCCAGAGTGATTTATCCAATAGAAACGATTCCACATGGGTTGAGATGGGTATATACAATTTTGAAAAGGCTAAAAGTGCTGAATTTAGTGCCTTTAGGGTGGATGGTTTGTATCAAAAAGTTGGAAGGGCAAAAAGAATGAGAGAAATATTTATAATGAGGCAAGAAAAACTACCAGTAATAATGATGAAGTCAAAAAGGGAAAGAGAAGAATGAAGATAACTATGAAAAAGATAGAAAAAGCATCTTTAATCTACGGCGCTCTGTTAGCATTGATATTTGGGCTATCGCTTTACATAAGGGCTCTTCCTTATGACAGCATTTTCAGCGGTCCATTCGTGCGATTTGGCGGGAACGACCCATGGTATAACATGAGATTAGTGGAAAGCACCCTGCATAACTTCCCGCATCGCATCTATTTCGACGCGTTCACTGGGTACCCGCATGGCACGAATGTCCCATTTGCGCCTTTGTTTGATTACCTGCTTGCGGTTATTATATGGATAATAGGGCTTGGGAATCCGTATGCCACGCTCGGCGAGCAAGGAATAGAAGTAATAGGGGCGTGGTATCCAGCGGTTTTAGGCGCGCTTACCGTTATTCCGGTTTATTTCATCGGAAAAGA
>JAODGL010000185.1 GCA_025464585.1 Methanosarcinales archaeon | reverse complement strand
AAAGGCTATTATGCAGATGGCGAGGATGCAATAGTGTATGAGAAAAAACTATAAATCCTAAGAAACTATTATTTCTGCGAAGCGTTTTTGCTGTTTTGATATTCGGATTTAGGATTTTGAAATTGTTTAGGGTTTAGGGATTAGAATTTAGGATTTATGAGAAGCTCTAATGCACCCACCGGGCAGATATTCACACATGCTTTACATCCATTGCATTCTTCTTCTTTTATCTCTATCCACATTCCTATCAAATCTATTGCTTCTGTGGGACATACTGTAACGCACGCGCCACAATATCCACATCGGTATCTATCTATCTTTATCATCTTCCTCCTTAAATATCTGCCCCTCAAATGTACTGACCTCAGTGTCTTTCTCCAGCCACGCATCCTGCGGCAATCCCGCTTTCCAGCACGTCTGGCACAGGAACTCCTCTGATGACCAATTATACTCAGTAGCCACCTGAGGTAGCAGAAGCCCTTGATATATGCCTTTTTTTACGATCAAGCCATGCCTGCCTATTTCTATTTGCTGCGGTAAGTCTTTCGGCTTCACTTTTAACACCTGTGGTGTGGTGAGTATCGTTAGCTCGATAACTATATCCCTAAACTCCTCTTTTGTTACCCGCGGGAATCTCGGGTCGTTAACCGCCGCGGAAATCGCTGCATCTATTATCGCATCCTTTAGCTTGAATATAGGGTAGGGATAGCCTATACAACCACGTAGCTCACCGTATTTATTCAGCGTGACAAAAACGCCTCTCTTTTCTTCAAATATTGCGGGTAAGTCTTCACCGGGTTTTATCTTAATATTCTCGCTCAAGTATTTCTCTATTGCAGCTCTTGCAAGCTTTAACCCCTCTTTTCCTTCTTCTTCTGTTAGCATTTTCAACATTATGCGGGAGGCAGGATTCGAACCTGCGAACCCCTTCGGGAGCAGATCTTGAGTCTGCCACCTTTGTCCACTCGGTAACTCCCGCTATATCATCTTTAAAATTAGATAGCTCCAAATTGATACCACCAGCATCAAAATCATGAACCAAATCCTGACCTCCCAGAGTACCAATGTGAATCTGTGGTCCGTATCACTCCTGAGGTCATCTATCCTCCGTGAGACGTTATTCCCGAGGTCATCTATTCTCTGCGACATATTATTCCCGAGTTCATCTATTCTCTGCGACATATTATCCCCAAGATCATCTACCCTCTTCGATAATTCCGATACTGTTCCTTTTAGTTCCCCCATCATCTCCCTCATTTCATAAATCGCAACTTCTAATTTAGTCATCCTCTCTTCCATTTTTCTCCCCCTTCTTCAATATTATAGGTAGTTTTTAAGAAAGAAATAAACAATCACACAATCATCGTAGCTGCGGAGGCTATCTTTGAGAACCTCTCCACCGCTTCTCTCGCAACCGGTCCCCTTATCTCAGAGCCCTTTGGAGCCCCTTTTTCGTCCACGACAACCGCAGCATTATCCTCAAACTTCACTCGCATCCCGGAAGGTCGCCTATATTCCTTTCTCTGTCTTATTATCACCGCATTCAATAGCTGCTTCTTTATCTCCGGTCTTCCCTTTTTCACTGATACAACTACCATATCTCCAACTCCAGCCCTTGGATACCTGTTTTTCACACCCCGGTATCCCTTCACCGCTATTATCTGCAACACCTTTGCACCGGTATTATCCACGCAGTCTAAACGCGTACCAGTCTGCAAAGCCTTCGTTATCTTCGCTCTCACTCCTCTCATCTCTTCTCCACCACCACAAAGCTTTTCGTCTTGCTCAATGGACGGCACTCCGCTATCTTCACCACATCTCCTACCTTTGCATCTATACAAGGCGGATTATGCGCATGTATCTTTGACCTTCTCTTTTCATACCGCTCATATTTCCTTATCTTCTTCAGGTAAGACCTCAAAACGACAACGGTCTTCGGCGCTTTATCACTTACTACCACGCCTTCTATAATTTGCCCTCTCACCGATAACTTACCGTGAAATGGACAATTTTCATCTTCGCATTCCTTCTCCGGCAGCTGAACCTCTATCCCTATCTCTCTCATTTTAATTACCTAATATTCTATGAATTAATAAATAAATCCTAAACTCTAAAATCTAATCTAAATACTAAACAAATGGTTTATTTTGAATTTAGTGCTTAGAATTTAGGATTTTTACTTTTTATCCGGTCTTCAGGTCTTGAAACAAGCATACCCCCCTTTACTCTTACCTTCACACCTCCAGGCAGTTCAAAAATGAATACATTTTCTGCTTTTGGTATCTTCTTCTCTTTTCCCTGCTCATTCTCTATAACAAGCATATTCCTCGTTTCGTCTACTACCGACCCACAAAGCCCCCTCTCACTACTATTACTACTTTCTTCCACTTCTGCTCGCAATCCTATCAGCTCGTGTTGCAGTATATTACTCGGTGTTATTTTCATTCTTCACCTTCTACTGTATAGCCCATCTCACGCAGCGTTTTCTTTACCAGTTCTTCTTGATTACCCTGTAATTCAACGCAGCCCGCTTTTACCGTGCCACCACATGCACATCGCGACTTCAGTTCTTTCGATAGCCCCTTCAGGTCCACCTCCTTCTCATTTATCCCTTCTATCACCGTGGTAATCTTCCCAAACCTTCTTTTCACCGTCAATACCTTTACCATTTGCTGCTCTTTTGCTATCTCCTTGCAAATACATAAGTCCTTTGGCAATCCGCATTTAGGGCAAACTTCCATGTTCATTTCCCCTTTTCCCTTTCCAATTCGCCTTCAACCGTTTTTATCCTCGCTATTGTTCTTCTTATCTCCCTCACTCTGCCCGGATTCTCAGGAGCACCACCCGTGGCTATTATCCCGCGCTCTCGCATTAAATCAGTCAGTAAACTCTCCAACTCCTCATTCCTTTCTTTTTCACTCATCTTTCTTATTTCATCAATTCTAAATATGCTCATTCTTCCTTCCCCTCTTCTCCTTTATCCTTATTTACCGTTACTATGTGAAGAGCATCGGGTACCTTGGCATCCGGCTTTACTATCCACACCCTCACGCCTATAACACCTGATTTTACCTTTGCTATTGCATACCCACGGTCTACTATTTCCTCTGCTACCGCGCCGCAATGTTTTATATACCCATCTACCATCTTCTCCATTCGCCCACGTGGTCCTTTGAGCTTTCCCGACATGATAATCTCGCAACCTAACGCCCCTTTATCCATTATCCTTTGCAGCGTTGACCTGCCCGCCCTTCTGAAATGCCAGCCTCGCTCTATAAGCTTTGCGAGTCTATTAGCCATCAACGGTGCACTCAGGTCTGGTACATCTATGGGTTGCACATCTATTTGCGGGTTATCCAGCTCTTGCCTCCTGTTTATGTCGTCTGTTAGCCTCTTTATCCGCCGCCCATCCTTTCCTATTATCATCCCCGGCTTCTCAACGCTCACCGTTATCTGCGTGCCCATTGGCGTCCTTTTTATATCCATTCCCCCATAGCCCGCTCTATCCAACTCTTTCCCGAAATATTCGTCCATTCTCACCTTCTTTATCCCTTCGCGCACAAAAATCTTCTCTATCACTTTCTACTCCTAACTCCCTCCTTCCTTCAAGACCATTTCAATAGTGACTGTGTCGGTATTCTTAGGTGTAGTACGACCAAAAGCACGCGGCATTGCCCCTTTTATCGTTCTACCTTTCTTCGTGGATACATGCCATATCTTCATCGCTTCTGATTCAAGCCCTTTGTATTCTGCATTTGCTTTCGCATTTCTTATCAATTTTAATATCTCCTCGCTTGCCTTTACCGGGTACCTCCCAGCATACCAATTCTTTAGCCCCTTTCGATGTGCAACTTTCTTTTTATGCCGTTTGAAAGGAATTGCCACACGCTTTTCCAACACCGCCTCCAGGTATGCCTCCGCATCCTCCACTTTCTTCCCCTTTATCGCTCTGCACACCTCAAGCGCATGCTTGGGAGAGATGTGAGCCTCATGAACCATTGCCTTTGCAGTTGTTTCCGGAGCAATTTCAGTTTCAGACCCCGCTATGCAAAATTTTACCCTGCCCATCTTCTGTTCTCTTTCCTTTTTACTTCAGAGGCACGTATTTTGAAGACCTCGTAGCTCCCACACCCGCTGCACCGTGCAATACTTTTTTCCGTGTCAATGCAAACTCGCCCAGATAATGCCCTATCATCTCTGGCTTTATCTCCACGTAATCAAAGCTTTTTCCGTTGTGTATCCCAATCTTCTTCCCCACCATACCTGGCAGCACGATGGCATCTCGTAGATGCGTTTTAACGCTTTCCTTATCTGACTTAAGTTCCTCCAGCAGTTTCTCCTCTTTTTCTCTTAATTCCCTCTTCAATTTCCTTCGCTGCCTCGCACTCATCAAGTCTGCTAAATCTTCGAGCTTCATTTTCTTTAGCTTCGCCAGCGTATATCCACGATATGTGAACTCCTCTTCCTCTTTTTTGAGTGTAGTCTTAGCTTTAGCTTTCTTCTTTGCCATTTTTCTCTTACACCGTAATTATTCTATGCTTTCTCGACTTATAAATCCTAAACAACAAATAGCCAATATAAAAAATCCTCGTGAAAATCTGTGTAATCTTATGGTTAATAAAAGACACCTCATCTTACTTCTTTCCAGTTCTTTTTGCCGCGATGCTCCCTACTTTCCTTCCAGGCGGTGCACCCCTACCGGGCGTCTTGGACTTCCCAACGTGTTGGTGACCACCACCACCGAACGGATGGTCAACGGGGTTCATTGCAACGCCTCTTACCGTGGGGTATTTCGCCGCACGTGCCTTCATCTTATGATATTTCTTCCCTGCTTTTACGAAAGGTTTCTCTGTCCGACCGCCACCAGCGACAACTCCTATCGTAGCAAAACAATCCGAAGAGAGCCATTTCTTCTTCCCGCTCGGCATCACCACAAGCGTTTTTCCCGTTTCTTGCTCGTGTGCTAACAGCGTGGCAAAATTACCTGAAGCCCTTGCGAACTTTCCCCCGTCGTTTGGTCTCGCCTCTAAGTTACAAATCATAATTCCCTCCGGGATACAGCGAAGTGGCAGAGTATTCCCTGTTTTTATCGCCGCTGATTCTCCATAAACCATCTCATCGCCTTCTCCAACCCCCTCTGGTACGATTACATAGGTTTGTTTCTCTTCTTCTATCCTTATACGTGCAATGGGTGCACTCCTTGCAGGGTCATGCACTATCTCCTCGACTACTCCTGATA
>JAODGL010000178.1:16395-18272 GCA_025464585.1 Methanosarcinales archaeon | reverse complement strand
TATTCCGGGTTCTTGAACTTCGTAAGTGACATTGAGAAGGCGATGTTCGCACCTGTGTGGGGTTTGATAAGGAGGGAGGAACATGCGTAGTGTAACGATTAATCCAGCAAGGATGTGCCAGCCAATTGGTGCAATGTACGCACTCTTCGGTGTTCACGCTGCGGTATCCCTCGTTCACGGCTCTCAGGGCTGCGCAGCGTATCCGATGCGGATGTTCAACCGCCATTTCAGAGAACTCGTGCAGGTGGCGGTGAGTTCGCTCGGTGAAGATGCGTCTGTATTTGGAGGGAAGAAGAACCTGACGACTGCAATAAAGAATGTGATAGCGAGAAGACATCCTGAGCTCATAGGCGTGATTACTACCTGCCTCTCGGAGACCATAGGTGATGACATTGACGGCATCATCAGAGAAGGTAAATACGAATGTAAGGTGGTTCCAATCCACACGCCGAGCTACGTGGGGTCTCACGTCACGGGCTATGACAATGCATTGTGTTCGCTCGTAAGCCACCTCTCTGAAGAACCGGACGCCGTAGATGAAAGGATAAATATCGTTCCTGGAATGGTGAACCCTGGCGATGTCATGGAGATAAAGCAGATGCTCGATTCTATGAACGTATCATACACGATTCTGAACGACATTTCGGAGACGCTCAATGCCCCGCTTATGCTGCCAAAGCCGCCTTTTCCCGAGGGTGGAACATCGGTGGACGAAATAGAAGATTGTGCGAATGCGTGTGGCGTCATTTCATTGTGCGAGCATGCGGGTGGTTCTGCCGCTGTATTCCTGAAGGGTAAATACGGGATGGCAGCGGATACGATCTGCCCGATCGGGGTTGAAAATACAGATAGATTCCTGGATGCTGTCTGCGATATGACTGGAGGAGGGATACCAAATTCGCTTGAAAAGGAACGCGGAAGGCTCATTGATGCAATGGTGGATGTGCACATGAAGACATACGGCAAGCGAGCGGCTATATTCGCCGACCCCGACATCGCACTTGCACTTGCAGAATTCGTGACGGAGCTGGGTATGGATGTGGTCATCATTTCAAGCAGCACAGCGAGCAGGAAGTTTTTACAGAAGGCGAAATCGGTAACTGACGGTGGCGAGATATTGAACGGGCGCGATTTATACGAGTTGCATCGTGCAGTGAAAGACAGAGAGGTGGATATTCTGTTTGGAAATACAAAATGCAAGCCGATTGCTAAGGATGAGGGCGTTGCATTCGTCAGATGCGGATTCCCTGTCTACGACAGAGTTGGATACCACAGGTATGGTATCATGGGTTATCATGGAGGTGTGTATCTCACGGATATGATTATGAATGCGATTCTGGAATGGGAGGAGAGAGAGTGAGAGCTTTCTTATCTTTTCATAACTCCTATGCAAATCTCTCAAATAGTCTAATAAGGGGCATTAAGCAAACTCTGAGCAGGAGGTGAATAAAAAGAAAAAATGGAAAGAGTGAAAACTGAAAGTGAAAAAGAAACACCGATAGGACGCAGGCAATTGATTGCCGATATGATGCGGAAGCCCTCCCGCCAATTCCAGTGCCGTGTATGCGGCTATACGTTTGATATGTCGCCCTGCGCTCATGGACTGCGTGGAAAAGATTTAACATGCCCTGAATGCGGTGGAAAACTCAAAAGAATTGATAACTACGGTTGCGAAGGGCATTGCAGTCCAGAGGACTGTGAGGTATGTGGGAAATGTGAAAAATGAGAATTTTGGTACTTCTCCTCGTAGCAGGAATACTCGGCGTGCTCATCTTCACAACTTGCTGTGTGCAAGAACAACAATCAGATGTTGGCATGGCCGTGGAGTTCAACGACCATGCCGCATGTGCTTATGTGGCGAAGGAGAAAGGGTGGTA
>JAODGL010000178.1:0-16197 GCA_025464585.1 Methanosarcinales archaeon | reverse complement strand
GCATTTTTGCCTGAGCATCATGCAACCGTTGCCGAGTCCATGGGCTTTCCCATGCTCATCAAAAGTCAGGACCTGTGGCAAGATATGCAGGGTAGCGTCCTTGTTGTGAAAACCGACCTCATAGAGAATGACCCGGAAACCGTGAGAAAACTGGTTAAGGTCACACAAAAAGCAACGAGCTGGGTGAATGAAAATCCTGAGCGCACCGCCGTAATTCTTGCCAATCTGCTGGACACAAAACCTGAGATCATAAACAGATCAATTAGCAGACTGAACTACACGACTGACATAGATGCAGAATCTGTTCAGGAGACGATAGATTACATGGTGAAATTGGGTTATATTGAGGAAGGACTGAAAGCCGAAGATATTCTTGATACAAGATTCTTACGGGAATATGAGAATTAAAAGCGTGCTGACCGGGATACTACCTGTCATTGCATTCGTAATATTATGGGAGTGCATCGCTCAACTGAATCTTGTCCCAAGATACATATTTCCCCCCTTTTCTGCCGTGATGATAGAATTTTACCACCTGGCGGTCAGTGGTGTGTTACTGGATAATATTCTGAGCAGTCTGTTCAGAGTACTGGCAGGCTTTCTACTGGGTTCCGCCGCCGGCATTCTCGTAGGAATCGTGATGGGCAGTAAAGAATTCGTCAACAAGTCATTCCACCCGATTTTCAGTCTGCTTTACCCCATTCCCGCTCTCGGCTGGGCACCATTGCTTATGGTCTGGATAGGGATAAATGAGCTGTTACCAGTCGCATTGATATTTCTCTGTTCGTTCTTCCCGGTTCTTTACAACACGATTACAGGCATCAAAGGCGTTGACCGAGGGGTCATCAAAGCTGCAAGAACACTGGGTGCATCAGATACGAAGATTTTAACCACGGTCGTCCTGCCGCTGGCTATACCCAACATCTTTACTGGATTGAGGTTAGAGGCGGGTATGGCATGGAGGGTGGTGATAGCAGCGGAGATGGTTGCGATTCCCACGGGTATAGGAGCTCTGATGATAAGGTCAGAGAGTTTGCTGCGTATGGATGTAATAATCGTCTGTCTGATGGTTCTTTCGGTGATGTGCCTCGCATTTGAACGATTTTTTCAATTTATGGAGCGGAGAATCACAAATGAGTGGGAGTAGCGTATCTGCTCAAAATTCACCGAATTTTGAACAGACAATGAAAAATGAAAAGTATAAAGTGCAAAATTTGCATTTTCCAATTTGCAATTTGCATTTTGCAGTTGCGAGGTAGCGTATGCCAGCCATAGAATTAAGAAACATCAGGAATCATGTGTTCAGCAACCTGGACATGAAGGTACTTGACGGCGAGTTACTGGTAGTTTTAGGACCGAATGGAGCAGGGAAAACTACATTGCTTAATATTATTGCGGGATTGGTTGATTATGAGGGAACGGTTCTCTTTGATGGCGTTCCAGTTGATAAGGTGCCTGCAAATGAGCGGCAGATTGGTTACTTATTCCAGAACTTAGCATTGTTCCCTCACCTCGATGTCGCCTCCAATGTCGGTTACAGCTTGAGAGTGCGTGGTAAAAGGAGGGAGGAAATTGCGGAGGAAGTGGATGAATTATTAAAGTTGATGAAAATAGAGCATCTAAAACACAGGTATCCGAAGGGTCTCAGCGGTGGTGAGAAGCAGCGGGTGGCGCTTGCCAGGGCATTTGCTACTTCTCCAGAGGTATTGCTCCTCGATGAGCCCTTCAACAGCCTGGACATCGGGATGTGTAAATGTCTGAGAAGAGAAATTCGTCAGATACAGCGAGAGTTGGGCATCACAACGGTACTTGTCACGCATAATTTAGCAGATGCAGAGGAGATGGGCGATAGAATTGTGGTTTTAAGTGGGGGTAAAATCCAGCAGGTTAAATCAAATGAGATGTTGTTTAAGAATGCTGCTGTGGATAATGGTAATCGCTCTCAAAGGTTTCATGAATGTCTGCATTGCACGATAGATTGTTATTGTAAGAGGAAGGAGGGGGATTATGAAAGTGCTGATAGTCCAGCATGTAGAATGTGAGGGTCCCGGCTACTTAGAGGACTTTATACACAGGAGAGGGCTTGAATACGAAATCGCGAGAATGTATGAGGGAGAACAGTTGCCAGACGATTTCGATGCGTTGGTCGTGCTCGGCGGTCCGATGAGCGTGTACGAGGAGGAATGTTACACATATTTAAAAAGTCTCAACAGGACGATAAAGAAATTCGTTTCTGAAGGCGGGCATTATTTAGGCTTCTGTCTGGGCGGTCAGCTTCTGGCAAAGGCACTTGGTGCAAAGGTCAGAAGAAACCACACGAGGGAGATAGGGAATTTCGAAATCCATCTGACGGAAGAAGGAGCGAAAGACCCGCTGTTTAAAGGGTTCAAGCGGACATTTCCTGCATTGGAATGGCACGAAGATACATTTGAGATACCAGAAGGAGCAGTAAAGCTGGCAGAATCGGAACTTTGCTCAAATCAAGCGTTCAGATTCGAAAATGCATATGGGCTTCAGTTTCATCTTGAGACCACGCCAGAAATGCTGAAGGAGTGGACCGATGTTTATGCCGACGAGCTCAATGAGGAGGGAATTGATGCTGCGGTTATGCTAAAAGAGGCAGAGAAAAAAGCAGATATTTACCGTGAATTGTCAGCGAGACTCTTCACAAACTTTTTTGGATTGGTTAAATGAATGGAGATGATTGTAATAAACGATACAACCCTGAGAGACGGTGAACAGGCAGCGGGTGTTGTCTTCAGGCGTGACGAGAAGTTACATATTGCCCGGTCGCTCGATGCGATAGGCGTTCAGGAGATGGAAGTTGGTATTCCCGCGATGGGTGAGGAAGAGCAAGAGACAATAAGAGCAATTCTCAGTTTGGGTCTCAAGGCAGAAATTTCAACATGGAATCGTGCAGTAATCGGGGATATCAATGCGTCAATTGATTGTGGTGTCGAAATGGTCTCCATTGCGGTGCCCGTTTCAGATATTCAGCAGAAATATGTTCTCAATAAAGATGGGAAATGGGTGCTTGAGCAGACTGAAAGGGTTATTGATTATGCCAAAGAACACGGTCTTTATGTCTGTGTTGGTGCGGTAGATGCCTCAAGAAGCAATGAGGATTATCTCATGCAATTTGCCAGATCAGTTCAAGATTGTGGTGCGGACCGGCTAAGATTTGACGATACTGTGGGTATTCTTGACCCTTTTCAAACCTTCGCTATCATAAACAAATTGAGGTCAGAAATAAGGGTAGACATAGAAATACATTGCCACAACGATTTTGGAATGGCAACGGCAAATACGCTGGCGGCTATCAAAGCAGGAGCGAGATATGCGAGTGTAACCGTTAATGGCATTGGTGAGCGGGCGGGAAATGCTCCTCTTGAGGAAGTGGTCATGGCAGTCAAGCACATAGAAGGAGTTGACCTCGGCTTTGATACCTCACGTTTCCGTGAGATATCTGAATACGTGGCTAATGCATCATCACGTGCAATTCCCGTCTCAAAACCGATCGTGGGCAGCGATATATTTGCCCATGAATCCGGCGTTCATGTAGATGGTGTCCTGAAGAATCCTCGAACATACGAACCGTTTTCCCCATGCGAGGTCGGACTTGAGAGGCGGATGGTAATAGGTAAGCATTCAGGTTCACATGCGATACAACATGTATTTGAGAAAATGGGCATTAACCTGACCGAAGCGGAGTCCAGGGACATACTCGGAATGGTCCGCATAGCGGCTGAGAACACAAAGAAAGCACTCTCAGATGATGAACTGAGAGAAGTGTATCAAAAAGTATGTGGAGCATTTCTAAAAACTTCACCTTATCCACCCACTTCTCACTCACGTTTCATAACGTACCCATAACACCCCACCTATCAACACTTCTACCTCCTAAAAACCTCTTATTTCTCGTTTTCACCCATTTTTCTCGATATTGCGATTAGAAATGTTTCTACTTGAGATTGCGTTGTCGCTTCGAAGGGGGTTTTTGGAAAATCTCTAAGGTAACTTCTTTGAGAATATAATGAACTCCTGCTCCTGAAACACCTTTAATTTCCTGGATGGAGTCTCTCCTCTATTGCTTAAATCCGAGAACTCTCCAATCTTTGACGTATCATAGTACTAACATCCTTTCATCGGGCACAGCTTTTTAATACTAACGGTGAAAAGGCGTATAACGTATTGCGTGTTTGCGACGTTGCGACCGAAGGGAGCAATGTGTCGAAGACTTTACGCAAACACGCTGTTGTGCGAAGTTGCCATAACATTCATAGTTCTATAAATACATTTCGTTCATAGTTTACAACATCTTTGAAAAGTGGTTTATCAATCAAGTCAGCTTTTATAAATACAATCAAGCCTCCCGATACAAATTGCGATTCGTTAACGTGCTGTAATCCACTGACTACCCCAATAGGTGTCATCAATATCAAATAGAAGCCACAAACTTAGGGGACTCATATCTTTGGCAATGAATTCGCTAAAAGAACATTCTTTCTCTCTTTCATCCCCTGTTTTTCTGTAAAGTACCGTTTTTCTCGCATCTGTTCGGCATATATAACAATCACCGAGAGCCATCACTTTGCTGGCAATCTCGAGATCAGGAGGTCTTTCTCTATAAATGAACCAGTTAATAGTACCAACTTGCAATTCATCTGCCTTAGTGATAAGTAATCTCTTAATTGAGGACTCAATTTCAAAATAGACTTCTTCACATATCGGATCTATTTCATTAATCTTCTTTTGAATTGTATGCTCTATGTCCCTAACAAACCATGGTACTACCAAATAGACCCCTTCAAATTTTAATGCACGAGCCAAACAAAAAAGTATCTCCTCCAATGAGTAAGGGTTACCTAATTGGATCACATGATGAATTATAGGCTTGGTTTCGATCAAATATCTGGCTCCTACAGGATTTTTCTTTGCTAACCAAAATATGACGGGTTTCTTCACTCTACTACTCTCAGGCACAAGCAAATCCGCAAATCTATGATTACTGCCACCGTAATTTTTGAATTCAGAATCGCCCTCAAAGCTGGATAAGTTATCGTCACTTAGCTCAATCATTGCCATACCTCTACCAGTCCACATATGAGTATCGCTGGGTATCTGAAGAAACCTTTTAACTGAATCTCCTATCAGAGGTGAATTCTTAAATTTTTCAACTATAGCAAGATACTTCTCTCTTTCAGCACCTTTGTAATTGAGATTCACGATTTCAGGGTCGAAATATTCGCAATCAATATCTTTTCTTACATACTCGAAAGGGTCTTCAGCACGTATTCTACCCTTTTTTGCACAATTCACCTCCCCCATTCCATATGAGGAGATGTTCATGCAATTGAGACAATTCTTCCTCATGGTCTACCTCCAATCAGCAATTTCATGAAAGGCTTAGAGTATCTTCTTATATTATACATTATACATGAACAATATTAATGCATGACTTGACACAACTTAAGATTATCTTCAAGATATCTAAGTTAGGATCAGCTTGGATGTGTTCTCCACCTGTTTCTAAGCATGCGTGATCGAAAAAACTCCTTGAGGCACTATTATCTGATAAACAAATACCATAAATTGTTACCCCCTCTCTTTTCAGTTGCAAAATTTGTTCTTTCCAATCAAGTTTTTGGGGACATTCTTCTGCTGAATGCGGATAGGCATCTCCTATAAAAACAACAATTTTTTGTGCTACTGCATGCCACGGAAGGGCTGCAAGAACATGAAGTGCATCTTCATATGCTTCTGCTTCATCTCCACCATTGGTCTCTGGTACAGTTTGTATAAATTTGATTGCTTCGTCTAATTTGCTACATAGCGGGTATAGTCTCACGGCATACAAAGGGGGTTCATCACAGTGATCTCCGACCGCAACAATCCCAACACGGAGCTTCTCAATCTCTCGTCTCAAAGTGTTCACAACTTGAGCCAATTGCTTCCTGACACTTTGCAGATGGGATTTCATACTACCAGTTGTATCAAATACTAGCATTAGATCAACAAAATTCTCAGAACCTATTAAAGATACATTTGTAAGACCGAATGTTTCACTTACTGCCTGCAAAAACTCCTCCTCAGCTTCTTTCTCTCCAGGCTCCAATGGGTCTATAACAAGTATCTGTGTATATCTGTGCCGCAAAGAATCACGAAGTTGTGAATGGGCATTTAACTCTTGTGGAGTATTAAACTGGCGATAGTTCACCAGCAACGCTTTCCCTCTCTCAGTGCGGAGTAATGGAAGATACCGCCGAACCATAGGGTCAAGGATTGTCTTTAATAGTCCATAGCTTGCTCCTGCTTTGCACTCTATAATGAACTCTGGGATTAGGCCATTTTCTTCGAAACGCTTGCCTTCATTGACGAACAAACTGAAGTCAAATGCAGTTCGATCAGCGATCTCTCTGCAGAAAAGCCAGTCAGGCATAGCTCCGGTCGCACGGCCGGATTTCTCAAAAGGAAATTGGAACTCTTTTAGTTTGAGCCCTGTAAATACCTGGTATTGACCAGAGGGTGCCAAGAGTCTTAGTATAGGTTCTGTAATTTTCCCCTGCCCGTTTCCCGGAATATTCCAGTGCCCATTTAAATCAACGTTGCAAAGTTGAATGCGGAGATGAGGAAACTGACTACATGCTTTAGTCAATATCCATACCTCATAGAGATCATTTCTACGACGCCAGTACGGAAGTTTGAGAAACTTTTTCAACGCTCCAGCGCGAATCTTCTGGGTTAGTCTCGCTTGATTCAGAATCTCACGAACACGAGCGATTTCTCGCTGAGTATAGAGTGAATCTGTGGGTGCACCACTCCGCTGCCCAGCTATACAGTCAGAAGCCGATTTTCCAAACCCCAACTCTAAACCCCGATATGCGTCCAGGAAAGATTGCATGGCTCAACGAGCGGTTCAGGTAGTCTGGCAACAGACTTTTCAGGTTTTTTCTCTAGATTAGTCATTTGAAAGATTATATTGTCCATTCCGGCAATCTCAATCATCTTCTCTATATCCGCATTTGCTTGCAGAATAGTTTCGATGTCTTTAGCTATGTCACGAATTGCAGTGCGACATTGCTGAAAAGCGTCTGGCCTGCATACACGACCATCAAATCGACCGTCACAGATAGCAATATATCGAAGGGATGACAGATAATTGGTAAGTGGCCGCAGGGCATCTACATTCCAAGTGGGGATATGGATTTCAGCAAGAATTTTGAGCCATTCATGTGGCATGTGGCTGAGATCCACGGGGAATGCGGTTTGCGAACCAATTCGAATTTCGGAGATAGTTTGAGGTGAAGTCGCTGTTCGTTGATGCTGACTAAGAAAGTCATATATGTCAACCACCATACGTACGAATGGACGAATAAGATACCCGAGAAATGAAAAAAAAATCATCAAGAGAAACATTATCGGTTAAGTAATCGGTGAGTGGGGCGAGTGTTTCTATTTCGGCCGGTACTCCGAACCGCTCCTTAATATCCTTAAGGAGTTCCCATTCCGGCGTTCGGTGACTCCTTGGACCAAGCGGTTGAACTGGTATCTCTAATGATTCAAGAAGAGTTCTGTATTCCTCACTAATCTCTATGCTTTTCATTTTACCTTAATCCTTTTCACTTTCCAATTAGGAGCAATTTCGCACAACGTAGTATATCCGAACTTACTTCGCATATCCCTCCAATTTGGCATTATATCCGAACAAGGTTCGCATATACATCCCTCTGATTGAACTTCTCCATATTCAAACATCTTCACCACCCCTTATCTGTAAGCTATCTATGGACTTTTTATCTTACCCATATCCTTATTACTATACTTTGGTATAAGAAGTGCTTTTCCATCTGCAAATATCATTTAGTGCCTCTTTTCAACAATTTTCTCATTTTTCATAATTTTTATGAATCCTTGTGCTGGATTCTCAAATAGTCTAATAAAGGGTATTTAAGCAAAATCAGAGCAGGAGGTAGATAAAAAAATGGGAAAAGAGAGAAGAGAAAAGAAAAGGGAAACAGCGATAGGACTCGTGTTCGCACTCATACTCATACTGGCACTGATACCGGGAGTAATAGCGGCAGGAGACCCAACAGGGGCAAGGACGCTTGAAGAAAACCCGGAAGCACCCGTGGACTATGTCTGGGTATTGATCTGCGGTTTTCTGGTGATGTTCATGCAGCCGGGATTTGCAATGCTAGAAGCGGGCTTTTCAAGGGCGAAGAACGTTACCAACGTGCTGATGAAGAATATGGTGGACTATGCAGTGGGTTCACTTGCCTTCTTTGCCGTTGGCTTCGCGTTGATGATGGGCACTTCCGCGTATATGCTCGTGGGAACGGATGGCTTCTTCTTAGCAGGTGGGGCATACGATGTCGGCACCCTTCTGAGCTGGTTCTTCATGCTCGTCTTCTGTGCAACTGCGGCGACAATCGTAAGCGGTGCCATCGCCGAGCGACCGAAGTTCAGCGTTTACGTCATCTACAGTGTGGTAATATGTGCAATCATCTATCCAATCTACGGGCACTGGCTCTGGGGCGGTGGCTGGCTGAGCTCGGCGGATTTCATGACTGCTCTCGGAGGCGGATACGGTGCGCTTGACTTCGCGGGTTCGGGTGTTGTTCATGCAGTCGGAGGATATGTCGCACTCGCGGCATGTCTGCTGCTGGGACCAAGAATAGGCAGGTATAACAGTCAAGGAAAGCCCATACCAATTCCGGGACACAGTATTTCACTTGCAGTGCTTGGCGCGTTCATCCTCTGGTTCGGCTGGTTCGGCTTCAATCCAGGCAGCACGCTCTCCGCTCATGAGCTGCGGATATCAGTGATAGCGGTAAATACGAACTTAGCTGCGGCTGCGGCTGCAACGACCGCGATGTTCATCACCTGGAAGAAGTTTGGCAAAGCAGACGTGGTGATGACCGTAAATGGCGCGATTGCAGGTCTGGTAGCGATAACCGCGCCCTGTGCCTGGGTGGCTCCGTGGGCAGCAGTAGTAATAGGAATAGTAGCAGGCTTTATCGTTTGCTACGGCTACTGGTTCCTTGAGCGAAGAGGTGTGGATGATGTCGTAGGTGCAGTACCGGTGCACGGGTTCAACGGAACCTGGGGACTGCTCGCACTTGGCTTGTTTGCAGACGGGACTTACGGCAATTACGCAACAGAAGCACCGTTCATTACGGGTCTGCTCTACGGCAACGCAGGGTTCTTCGGATGTCAGCTCATAAGTGTAGTCGTGAACTTCGCATGGGCTTTCGGCACGGGCTTCCTGCTCTTCTACATACTCAAGCAAACGGTAGGAATAAGAGTATCGCCGGAAGAGGAACTTGCAGGGCTCGACATCAGTGAGCACGGTGTGGTTACGTATCCGGATTTCGTGTACTCAGAACCAGCAAGACCAACGAGGATAATACGTATGAGCGAAGCGGTTATTGAGAGGGAGAACGAGCCGGGAAGAGGCGAAGGAGGGGATAGAAATGAAAAAAATAGAGGCGATAATAAGACCTGAGAAGCTGGACGAGGTGAAGAGTGCGTTAGAGAAAGAAAACCTGGTGAGCATGAACGTAACGGAGATAAGGGGCAGAGGCAGACAAAAGGGTGCAAAGCTCATGTGGAGAGGGGACGAATACCTGATGGAGATGGTTCCAAAGATGAAGATAGACATGGTCGTGCGGGACGCGGATGCAGAGAAGGTGGTGAAGATCGTACGAGAAGCGGCATATACCGGGAACATCGGCGATGGTAAGATATTTGTGCTCCCAGTTGAAGAGGCGATACGAGTTAGAACTGGAGAGAGGGGGGAAGAAGCTCTGTGAGGGTTTTCCCCCCACTCTTTTTTTATTTTTAACGTTTCTTTGGTAAAGCGTTCTTTACACTTTTTCTTTTTAGAAAAAACAAAAAGTCAGACTACCCTAAAGGTTGAAAGAAAGGTTTGTTTCATAACTTTTATGAAATTTTATGCAAAAATCTCAAATAATCTTAATAGGGGGTTCAATTAAAGGCTGTGTTAGTGGTGAAACAAGGCAAAAATGTTGGACAGCGGAGACACAGCATGGGTACTCGCCTCAACAGCCTTAGTGGTGTTGATGACGCCCGGGGTAGGGCTGTTCTACGGGGGGCTGGTCCGGAGGAAGAACGCTGTCTCTATGATTGCACTCTCATTTGTTGCGCTTGCATTGGTCAGTGTTCAGTGGGTGCTCGTGGGATACAGCTTAGCCTTCAGCTCTGACATAGCTGGATTCGTTGGTGGCTTAGGTTTTCTTGGGCTGAACGGAGTGGGCATGGATTGTGGTAATTTAACGATTCCACACTTAGCATTCATGGTTTTCCAGCTTGCATTCGCAGCAATAACACTTGCAATCCTAACCAGTGCAATGGCGGAGAGGGTAAAGCTGAACGGGTTCATCGTCTTCGGGCTGCTGTGGACAACGCTCGTTTATGACCCGCTTGCTCACTGGGTTTGGGGTGGCGGCTGGCTTGCTGAACTCGGTGCGCTGGACTTCGCTGGTGGCACGGTGGTTCACATAAGTTCGGGTTTCTCGGCTTTAGCCCTGACGCTTGTCATAGGGAAGAGGCTGGGATTTGGAGAGCAGCAGATGGGACCTCACAGCATCCCAATGACACTGCTCGGCGTGGTTTTGCTATGGTTCGGCTGGTTTGGCTTCAACGGTGGGAGCGCGTTAGCTGCTAACGGACTGGCGGCAAACGCTCTCGTAGTGACGAATACCTCTGCTGCAGCAGGAGCCATCGGCTGGATGTTCGCAAGCTGGAATCACGGTAAACAGAGCTCGCTGGGGATGGTAAGTGGCGCGGTTGCCGGGCTGGTTGCGATAACGCCGGCAGCGGGATTCGTTGGTCCGATGTCCGCATTAGTAATAGGCGGTGTGGCAGGTGTGCTCTGCTACAATGCAATGCTATTCAGAATAAAGAAGGTCTTTGATGAAAGCCTTGATGCGTGGGCAATCCACGGTGTCGGCGGGTTATGGGGTGCAATTGCTACGGGCATATTCGCAACCGAAGCAACAGGCGGATATACAGGTCTGCTCTACGGAAACGTTTGGCAGTTCACAGCTCAGATAATAGCTGCTGGGGCGGCGATACTCTACGCATTCGCAATCACGCTCATCCTCGCTAAACTCGTTGACGCAACGATCGGCTTACGTGTTACAGAAGAGGAGGAGTACGTCGGTCTGGACATATCACAGCATGGAGAAGAGGCATACACATGAGACAAATAAGAGGTGTAAAGCAAGGATGAAGAAAATAGAAGCCATAATCCGCCCTGAAAGGCTGGAACGCGTTAAGAAAGCCCTTGAAGAGCAGGGGTGCGTTGCCATGACCATTACAGAAGTGAAGGGAAGAGGGGAGCAGAAAGGCATCACGTTACAGTTCCGTGGGCGGAGCGTGGAAGTTGATACGCTGCCGAAGATAAAAATTGAGATGGTCGTGAAGGAGGAGATTGTTGATGCGGTAATCAACGCGATAACGAACACAGCGAGGACCGGTAAATTTGGCGATGGGAAGATATTTGTGCTGCCCGTAGAAGAGGCGATAAGAGTTAGAACTGGCGAGAGGAGCAGAGAAAATCCGTGAGCTTTTCCTCTCTTTTTATTTTTGAATGTGCTTCCGTGAACTCAGCGATTTAAATCTTGCAAGACTCTCACTCTTAGCTTTGCCAAATCTTCTTTTATCTCCACTTTGAAGCTCATTCCGCCGAATATCTCCTCAAGCTCCGTTTTAATGAATTTTCTGGTTATATCTGGTCCTAAAACCAAA
Source organism: Methanosarcinales archaeon (assembly GCA_025464585.1). Taxonomy (GTDB): domain Archaea; phylum Halobacteriota; class Syntropharchaeia; order Alkanophagales; family Methanospirareceae; genus QMVO01. The sequence goes on along the minus strand of JAODGL010000178.1, from coordinate 4,425 downwards.
TTGAACGCATTCTCTGAATCTTCTCGTAATTTGAAGAGATTGCAAGCTTCAAGCCGTTTTAGAATGCCTTCTGCATGATACAGCTTGTATTTGAACCCCTCTGCATGCGCCTGGCAGATTGCCTTGTGCAACTCCCAGAACCTATCTTTCTCCGGATGCGATTCGATAAAGTTCAGAAATAGGAGCCAGTGGTCTATATCCATTATGATATGTTCGCCCGTGGAAAGCATCTCGATATATGTGCGCACTTTCTCTGCATCAGCGGGCTCAAAGAGCGCTTTATATTTGCAGTAAAATTTCAATGCATCACGCATTAATTCGCTTTGTGATACTCTCAACTCCTTCTTCGCCTTTTTAAATAGCTCAACAGTCTCTTCATCCAGAGCAACAGTGACCCTCGTCGGTGGTTTCATCTTTTCATAATCTTATATTCTCTTTAACCTCTCCATCAATCGCCCAGAGAACATCCTCGTTCAGAGAAAATGGCGAGCGGTAGCATCGTAGAAGAGGGCGGAATATCTTCTGTTTTTGCCTATATCCCTCTGTTTACATTTTCATAATTTTTATGAAAAGTTCTCAAATAGTTTTAGATGGTGATAGCGAGATTAAAGTACAGAGGTGAATAAGAGCATGGAAAAAGAGACAAGGGCGAAGACGAAGGAAGCAGTATTTGAAGCGGTAGAAAAGCAAGGTGTGAGGTTCGTGCGGCTTTGGTTCACGGACATCCTGGGGCAGTTGAAGAGCTTTGCAATCACGCCAAAAGAACTGGAAGGCGCCTTCGACGAGGGAATGGGCTTTGACGGCTCCTCGATAAAGGGATTTGCAAGGATTGACGAGAGCGACATGCTTGCGAAACCCGACCCTGCTACATTCCGGATTCTTCCGTGGAGACCAAAGGAGCACGCCGTTGCGAGGATGTTCTGTGATATTCTACAGCCTGACGGCAGTCCCTACGAAGGAGACCCGAGATACGTATTGAAGAGCAATCTGGAGCAGTTGAAAGAGGAGGGCTATACATTCTATATCGGTCCGGAGCTGGAGTATTTCTACTTGCGGGACAATAAGAATCCGGAGGTATTGGATGAAGGTGGCTACTTTGACCTGACGACACTGGATGCGGCGAGCGATTTTCGAAGAGATACAATCTTAACGCTGGAGGCGATGGGGATAGAGGTGGAGTATAGTCATCATGAAGTTGCGCCCTCACAGCACGAGATAGACCTTAGATATAAGGACGCGCTGACGATGGCGGACCAGGTGATGACACATCGGATTGTGGTGAAGGAGATCGCACAGCGATATGGCTGCTATGCCACGTTCATGCCGAAGCCCATCTTCGGTGTGAATGGCTCGGGAATGCATACGCATCAATCCTTGTTTAAGGGAGACAAAAACGCGTTCTTTAGCCCGGATGATGAATATCATCTGTCTGATGTGGGAAAGGGATATATTGCAGGTTTGTTAAGACACGCGCCGGAGATAACCTCGGTTACTAATCAATGGGTAAATTCGTATAAGCGGCTAGTTCCCGGTTATGAAGCGCCCGTCTACATTACATGGGCGCGCCGCAACCGCTCTACACTCGTCCGAGTGCCGATGTATAAGCCGGGTAAAGAGAAAGCCACACGTGTAGAATATCGCAGTCCAGACCCGGCATGCAACCCGTACCTGGCATTTTCTGTAATGCTCGCTGCGGGCCTGGCGGGAATAAAGAACAGGTATGAATTACCACCGCCAACGGAAAAGGACGTTTACACGATGAGTAAAGAAGAAAGGGAGGAGGCAGGAATAAAATCGCTGCCCGGGAGTCTGATTGAAGCAATTACACTGACGGAGAAGAGCGAACTGGTAAGAGAAGCCTTAGGTGACCACATCTTCAACAACTTCATTACGTCAAAGAAGGTGGAGTGGGACCGATATCGCGTGAACGTAACGGAATGGGAGTTGAAGGAGTACTTAGGCGTGCTGTGAAGATAAGGAATGGGGAGGATTTGTTGCAAAGAGGAAGTATGTATTGGCTGCCGGCTTTGTGAGGTCTGGTGCCAGGTAGAGCATTCAGAATCGCGGGACATAATAAAAGCTTTTCTCTACGAGAAGGAGCGAGCAATCCCGAGGGTGCGAGTAGAGGAGAGAGGACCTGTTTCTTTTGCTCTGCAATGCAGGCATTGTGAAGAGCCCGATTGCGTTTTCGCATGCATCAGTGGCGCTCTTTATAAGAAGGACGGGGTTGTGGTGCATGATGCCTCCAAATGCGTCGGGTGCTGGAGTTGTGTGCTCGCATGTCCTTATGGTGCGATAATCATGGATGAAGCTCATGGTAAAGCGTGGAAATGCGATCTGTGTGAAGGCAGGGGAGTACCTATCTGCGTGGAGAAGTGTCCAAACGAGGCGCTGGAGGTTGAACATAATGGAGTGTGAATATTTAATTATAGGTAACTCAGCAGGTGGAATCGGAGCCACGGAAGCAATAAGGGAGGTTGACAGGGAAGGGGAGCTTATCATGGTCTCTGAGGAGAGCTACCGGGCATATTCAAGGGCGCTTATTCCTTATTACCTCGCGGGTGAGATTGAATTGGAAAAGGTATATTACAGAAACGTGGATTTTTATGCGAGAAACAATATCCGTGTTATTTCAGGTAAAAAGGCAGTGGCAATTGATTTTGATAACAAAGAGGTGGAGATGGAAGATGGACAGCGGATAAGATACGGAGAACTTCTGCTTGCAACCGGCAGCACGCCTTTTATACCCCCAATGGAAGGTTTGAGTTACGATTACACCGGCGGTAAATTTGATAAAGATGGAGTTTTTACTTTTACCTCTCTGGACGATGCGGTAGAGATAAAGAGGAGTGTGGAATCGGGGTACGTGGAGAATGCAGTTGTTCTCGGTGGTGGTCGAATAGGTTTAATGGCTGCGGAGGCGTTGATGAGGCTTGGCTTAAATGTAACAGTTATTAAACGTTCAGAGAGGCTATTACCGGAAGTTTTTGACGAAACTGCATCTCGCATGGTTAAAAGACATCTGAAGGAGAGTGGTCTGCTGATGTTAACAGGGCATACGGTAAAGGAGGTGATGGGAGAAAGAAGTGTTGAACGCATTGTCCTGGATGATGGGACAGAAATAGGATGCGATTTGCTTATCATCGCTGCGGGTGTTAGACCGAGAGTGGAGCTTGTCCGTGGCACGGAGGTGAAAGTAAATCGGGGGATAGTAGTAGATGGAAGAATGAGGACTTCTGTGGAGGATGTTTACGCATGTGGTGACTGCGCAGAGGTTTATGACTTCGCATACGATGATTTCAGGCTTACACCTTTATGGGCAACGGCATACGCTGGAGGAAGAATTGCAGGTTTCAATATGTGCGGTGTTGAAAAGGAATACCGATGGGGCACGAATATGAATTCGATGCATTTCTTCGGGCTCCCGGTCATAGCAGCAGGGGTCAGTGCTGAGGAGGGTGGCTACGAGGTTTTGAAAGAGGTTGAAGAGGAGAAGAAGATTTACAGGAAGATAGTGCTCAGAGAAGGACGAGTGGTTGGCGTGATTCTTATGAATAAAATAGAGAGAGCAGGGCTATTCCTGTGCTTTATGAGGAGAGGAATAGATGTATCCCCGTTTAAAGAAGAGCTGCTCAGCGCTGATTTCGCGCTTATTAGCCTTCCTGAAGTATTAAGAGGGGCGATGATGAGATGATAAGAAGGAGAAGAGGAATTTACGAGAAGGAAATAAGTGCCTGTTCTCTCTTCGGTGCAATGAACAGGAATGGAGAGAGATTCAGTGGAGAGGGCGTTATAAAAGCGATAGCAAATATGCACGTGCGTGGAAACGGTCTCGGTGGAGGATTCGCAATTTACGGGCTCTATCCGAAGTATGATGATTATTATGCAATTCATATCATGTTTGAAGGAAGGAATGCGGAAGCGAAGAAGGAGACCGATGCGTTTCTAAGTGCGAATTTTGACGTGGTTTACGATGAGGAGATACCGCATGCAGAGCGTGGTGGTGCGCGGGTTGAGAATCCCCCATTGCTATGGCGGTATTTTGCTGCACCGGATAAGAAGGGTGCGGATAAGAATTTCTCGGATGACAATTATGTTGTGCGGAAGGTGATGCAGATAAATACGAGGATAGAGGATGCTTATGTTTTCTCATCCGGTAAGAATATGGGCGTTTTCAAGGGTGTAGGCTATCCAGAAGATATTGCGGAATATTTCCTCCTTGATAAGTTGTATAAAGGTTATATCTGGACTGCACACGGGAGATTTCCAACCAATACACAGGGCTGGTGGGGTGGGGCTCATCCTTTCAGCATTCTCGACTGGACGGTTGTTCACAATGGCGAAATCTCTTCTTACGGGACGAGCCGTCGTTATTTGGAGATGTATGGCTATCATTGCACCCTGCATACCGACTCGGAGGTGATG
>JAODGL010000170.1 GCA_025464585.1 Methanosarcinales archaeon | reverse complement strand
GAAAGTATTTGAGAAACTTCCCCCTGACTCAGAACAACAGGTAACTTCTTATCCTTCTTCGGTCTCTTTATCTCATAAACAAACTTCCGCTTCAAAACATCACCATAATAAAACTTCAGTGCGTTGATCGCTGTATTTAAAGTTGATGTGGAGACATCCTTATCATTCGCCAGATGATACAGATAATCTTTCACATCTTCGTTTGACACTTCAGAAGGATTCTTCCTGGAAAACTGCAGAAACTCCATGTTATGGTGTAAATACAGTTTTATCGTTTTTGAACTGTACTTCCTCAGTATAAGTTCCTTCTTCTCAAATCTACATCCCCGCACCAGGTCTCCACACCAGCTCCTTTTCTCTCGTTCTTAGACCACTATAATCGCCTTCTAAACACTTCTTCCTCACGTTTATCAAATCTTCAGTACCCGATTGGAGATAATCCCTCGCAGCTTCGTAAATAGCCTCCTCACTTTTTGTTATCCTCTTTATTTCTTCCATAACTTCAGAATGCGGTGGTAAAAACAGCGGCACGCCTAACAATCCATACCGTTCGGAATCGCGCTCATAATACTTCCGCAAGAAAGCATTGAGAGCAAATCTTTGCATTCTCCTTGCTAACATCTCCTCTTTCTCCTCGATATAAATAGGTGCCGTGAACTTCAGCGGAACCGTCTCAAAGATATTGAGTAAAAGCAATATCAAACCCCATAAAATGGCAAGAAGTTTTCTTAGAGGCATACGAGTTTTATCAAAAGAGGAACTCAAAGAACGTATTCTCAAATATTTTGATGAGCTAAATCAATTCAAATGCAGTGGCACCCAAGAGGCGGTTCATCCCTCTGCAATTTCGCTACTCTATTCAGAATATGGATATTTACTCTCAAATCAGCAATTCTACCCTCACTGAGAGGCTTTTTTGGTTTATGGGTGATTCTTCCAGCGGCTATCACGCCAAAACTCAAAAAACAACGGTGTTCTCTCTTTCAAGTTTTGGATGGGCATAGATCATCTCAAGTCTTCTTTAGATTTTTTCCGATAAGTTTGTTTAAGAAAAGGTTTTGATTATTTTCAACATTCTTGAGAGTGTATGCTGCCTTTTCTCCTCCTCACGCTCTTGATATGTCCTTATTGCCCTTAGAAGGTCTATTCGCCGGAATTCAGGCCAGAAAGGAGCGCAGAAATAAGCTGCACATTCATTCCCCAACGCTTGCCAGGGAACGAAATTACTCAACCTCTGCTCACCCCCTGTCCTTATTAACAGGTCTACACTCGTCTTCGCTCCGGAAGTCGAAGAACCACTTTCTATCTCGCTTATGTACAGATGCTTTGATATTGTCTCCTCATTTATCTCCTCTACGGATAGTAAGCCTCTTTTTACCATATTCGCTATTATGTACACCGAATCAACTATCTCCATTTTACCACTATACGCCACCGCGATGAACAACTTGAATTTGTTATAATGCTCAGTTGCGCGTTCGGCTTTTCTTATCGCCTCCTTTACTGATTCGGGCAGCAGATTGATATTCCCTATTGCTTTCACCCGCACTCCATGCTTATGGACTCTTTCATCACGGCTTATCTTCTCAAACTCACCCTGCATCAATGCAAATAGCTGCTCCTTCTCCTCTTCCGTCCTGCAAAAGTTTTCAATAGAAAAAGCATAAATCGTGAGTTGTTTCACCCCTATATCAAAGCACCACTCTATCACATGCTCCGTTGTCGCCGCTCCATAAAGATAACCTTCTTCCGTTGGAACTCCTATCTTCTTCGCATATCTTCTATTCCCATCCATGATTATTGCTACATGCTCGGGCAGGGGCTTCTCCAATATCTCCTCCTCCAGTAATTCCTCATATTCTCTATAAACCCTATCTCTCAGCCAACTGTGTATTCCCACAGCTTTACGCAGTGCAAAGAACTTCAGCCCGTTATTTTTAATCCTTCTCGTCATCTATCCCTTCTACGTCCCTATTTTAGTCAGCTTCCGAAGTCCATCACCTTCACCTTCATCCCGGAAAGCTCTACAAGCGTTGCACACCCAGGAACAGGAGATATATCCCTTTTTTTCTGATATGGTGTTTGTGATTGCCAGGTTCCGGAATTTATAAGTAGCACGTTCCGATATTTAGAAACGCCAACGGTGTGGGTATGCCCGCAATGAAGTATATCTGGAACAGGGTCAATTACTCCGTAATCGTGCCCATCGGGGACGATAGAGACAATATTTCCGTATATTGGAGCAATATGCCGCCTTCTAAGCATCTCCGCCATCATTTCTTCCGGTTTTGAATAATTCAGCCGCGATACCGAGTTAACAAAATCATCATAAGATTGCCCATGATATATCAAGACAAGCCTGCCACCAATATTTATGTATGCAGGATTGCTCACAAAGTGCGTATTATCGGGGAAGAGCTTCCTGAGGTCCTCTGGTAAGGGTGGCTGTGGCTCTGCACTTCGAACGGCATCATGGTTTCCTGGCGCTACCACCACGTGTATATGAGAAGGGAAATCGTGAAAATATCCCGCCGCTGTTTTATATTGCTCTTCTATATCCATAATTGACAGATCATCCTCCTGACCAGGATATACTCCTATTCCATCCACGATATCACCAGCAACAATTAGATATGCAATTCTTTGAGCTTCTTCTTTCAACCACTCCACGAAACTACCCCATGAATCTTCCAAAAACGTTTTGCTTCCAATATGCATATCCGAGATGAAGACCGCATATACGTCTTCTTTCTCGTTGGATTTTAATGAAAGCGGTAATGGTGATTGAGAAGTTGAAGAGGGGAAGGGCACATCAGGGTGTATTACTCTATTTGCAAATAGATAACCTCCGTCGTCAGATAAAGAACCTGTAACGCCTATTATCTCATCAGGTATTATCTCCTCTTCACGCTGCAAGATAACCATGAGATGCCCCGTAGGGTCTTCCAATTCCACGCGGAGATTCCCTTTTGCCGTTTTGTTTATCGAAGACACCATTCCCACCACCGACACCTCTTCGCTTCTCCTACTGTTTTTTATAAACCTTATCTGCCCGCAGTTCATCCTCCGTTTTATTATCCTGCTTATCCTTTCATATCTATCGAGGAAATGCGGTAAGAAGTCCCGGTGGTCCACACCCCTTCGGCTATCCGCGAACGATTTAATTATAGTAGGTGATTGTCTTTGGAAGCCGATGCTTTTTTGCTCTCTATCTTCTACCCGGCTATTCTCGAGAAACTCGGCTATATGCCCGGTGGAAATCACAAAAATCGAGCGGTCTAACGAATTAGTTATGCTTTTCACCATTTCATTTACATCGAGGTGACTTCCAGCTTCTGATTGACTCAATAGTTCAATCGCTTCTGGCTGGACTTGAAATCCTAAATCGGCAAACCTTTTTACTATCTCTATCCCATTCTTATTGCCATTTCTCACAGCCATTCCTTTACCTTCGCTTCTAAATATTGCTTTGGCAACGCTCCCTGTATGACGTCCACAGGCTCGCCATTTTTAAAGATGAACAACGTGGGTATAGCCATTATCGCAAATTCAGTAGCTACCCGCGGGTTCTCATCCACGTTTAGTTTTCCAAATACGACTTTACCGGCGTATTCCTTCGCTAACTCCTCTATTACCGGCGCAACCATTCTGCAAGGACCACACCAGGGAGCCCAGCAATCCACAACGACCAGTGGATATTTTCTTACCGTTTCTACAAAGCTATTGTCATCCATCGTCAGGGGATGGTCTATTACCCCCTCTTCCTTCTTCCCCCCCTCTTTCATTGCTTTTATCTCTGCTTCCATCTCTCGCATCTTTCGCTCCTTTATCCTCTCTATCTCCGTCTCCTCTTCTCTATAACTTACATGATTTCTCCCTTTTTCTTCTCTCATATCTCTTCCTCGGTATTTTTTGATTTTTAAAAGTACTGAATTTGATAAAACTTGTGCTCTATAAATAAGAAAATTTTTGTGCCGTATTGTGGTTGCCTCTAAACGGTCATTGCCATCATCATGAGAGGCATACCGCAGGGACCGTGCAATACGGCGAGGTTTGTTGCCCTTCGTTTGCCATAGTAATCATCCTTCGCTTTCCACGGGGTCATACTACTCTTCGAAAAGGGCATTTTTATATCTATACTTTTTATATTTAAAGGTAATTCCCCAATTGCGATTTGGTGCTATTTAGCTATGAAGAGGCACAGAAAAAGATTTTTCCACTGACGGTCGGTGGATGGCATTGTAAGAACAGAAAGGAATTATACGGAGATCCGGCGTGGCGTAGTGGATACCGCACCTCCTAACCCTTTTCAAATCGAAATTATATGCGTCCTGGAAGTGCATAGCGCCGATAAAAAGCGCTTTACGATGAAACTCCGCAAGAGCTTCTCGATTCCCTATTCCCAGAATACTCGTTAGTGAAGTCACTGAATCAATACCCTCTGGCGCCTTGTCCTTATCTATAAATCTCTTTAACGCCGATGACAGTCCTGCTATTGCCCTTATTTTACCAATCCTCGATTTGTTTATCTCTTCCGCAGCATCCAGCAGGAACTCCATAAACCCTTCAACATCTATAAATTCTGTTATTGGTATGAACCTTCCCTTCTCTACAAACACATACGTTGCAGCGCCGCAATGTGGGTGAACCGTGAACTCTAACTGTGGCACCTTCTTCCACGCTTCTACAAAATAAGATACGGGAACGACAAAAGGAACGGGGTAAAAACTTTCTTTGGGTATTTCCCCGTCTGTCTGCTCCTCCAGAAGTTTTATGAAATCCGGAATAGTTATTCTCCCCTTTTTCCTCTCTGATTCATCTACTCTTCCTTCAAAAGCGATGGGTTGCGCATTCACACCTTTTACAATGTCCAGGTTCCCCGCGGCAAACCTTACGATGTCCCCCATCTGGTCGTCATTCACACCGCGCATAAGCGTGGGAACCAGGACTACGCTTTTTATTCCTCCCCTTCTACAGCTCTCTATTGCCTTTAACTTTGTTTTTAACGCGGGTATCCCCCTTAATTTCTTATACGGCTCTTCAGTCACACCATCGAATTGCAAATATACCGTATGCAAGCCTGCTTCTTTTAAACGACGGCAGAACTGTTCACTCCTTGCCAGCGCTATTCCATTCGTTGCGACTTGAATATGAGAGAAACCAAGCTCTCGTGCCATTTTTACTATATCTACAAAACCTTCTCTTATCGTTGGTTCGCCGCCCGCAAACTGCACCGCGGGGCAAGGAGGCGTTTCACTCCTCAGCAGTACCATCATCTCCCTCAACTGTTCCATCGTCGGCTCATAGAGGTAACCTGTGACGGCAGCATTTGCAAAACACGTAGGGCAGCGCTGGTTGCACCTGTTCGTGAGGTCTATAAGTGCGAGCGCGGTTGAACTCTTATGCTCCGGGCAGAGACCGCAATCAAAAGGGCAGCCTTTATCTGTTTTTGTGAGCGTGATTCCTGCCTTGCCATCGTGTCGCCACTTTGAGAATTGACGATAAAGTGAGGCATCTGACCAGTACACATCGTCGAATTCGCCGTGCTTCTCACATTTCTTCTTTATCAGTATCCTGCCCCCGGATTCGTACACTTCTGCATCTATAACTGCGAGACATTCCGGGCATAATGATTTCGTTTTCATGTCAATTTATAAAAGGAGGTTGAATTGTTATATATAAAGTTAACTAAAAATAAAAATAAAAACCAGATGAAATATGCTAACTTAACTGTAATAGACACCGTAGAGGGGGTAAAAAGTGGGAATATCTCATGCGAGGAGTTAGTATGGGAGATATATGATAGGATAGAGAGAAGCGAATTAAATGCCTTTATCACTTTAAACAAAGAGAATGCGCTTGCCAAAGCGAGAGAAGTGGATAAACGAAAAGCTGATGAAGAATACCGCCGGAAGAAACTGCTCGGTGTACCCATAGCCATTAAGGACAGCATTTCTACACGGGGCATTCAAACTACGTGTGCATCTAAAATTCTTGATGGTTATATCCCCCCTTACGATGCCACGGTGATAGAGGCGCTAAAGCGAGAAGGAGCGATAATTATAGGGAAAACAAACATGGATGAATTCTGCATGGGGACGTCCACAGAGACAAGTTATTATGGTCCAACGAGAAACCCACATGACCTCAGCAGGGTGCCGGGAGGTTCTTCAGGCGGTAGTGCAGCGGCTCTATCAGCAGGAGAAGCCGTTCTTGCTCTTGGCTCTGATACTGGAGGCTCTATCAGATGCCCTGCTTCTTTCTGTGGCGTTGTTGGGTTGAAGCCCACTTACGGGCTTATATCGAGATACGGGCTCATTGCATACGCAAATTCACTTGAACAGATAGGACCGATGGCGTCTAACGTAGCAGATACCGCGTTGCTCTTAGAAGTGATTTCTACGAAGGATGAAAGGGACAGCACGCAGATAAAGATAAAGAATAACGCTACAACGAACTACCTTGCTCCTTCGATAAGCAGGTATGAAGATGCCAGTATAGATAAAGAGATCAAGGGCATGAGGATAGGAGTACCAAAGGAGTTCATTGAAGGCGTTTCTCCGGCAGTTGAACAGTCGGTTTGGAATGCGGTGCACAAATTTGGAGATTCTGGTGCGAACATCGAGGAGATAAGCATGCGAGGCATGAAATACGCACTCGCTTCCTATTACATCATTGCGATGTCTGAGGCATCGTCAAATCTTGCGAGGTTTGACGGGTTGAGATATGGTCTTCGCACGGGCAAGGACGAGGACTGGCATACTACATTTTCAAGGATACGTGGTGAAGGATTTGGTGAAGAAGTGAAAAGGAGGATTATTCTTGGCACATACGCGCTCTCTGCGGGTTATTATGGCAAATATTATTTGAAGGCGCTAAAGGTGCGCACCTTGATAAAGAACGAATTTGAGGATGCGTTAAAGAAGCATGATATATTAGCGATGCCAACGATGCCCTTTGTTGCTTTTAAGCTCGGAGAGAGAATAAAAGACCCTCTCTCTTTGTATCTTGCGGATGTCAATACCGTGCCTATTAATTTGGCTGGTGTGCCTTCTATATCCATTCCCTGCGGATTTTCCAATGGATTGCCAATAGGCTTACAGCTTGTCGGTAGGCATTTTGAAGAGGATGCGATATTGAAGGCTGCTTTTGTTTTTGAACAGGTATAAATCCAGTCAAAAAGCTTTTATCCTTTCCACGCATTCCTCTACGCTCATTTTCTCCTGCTCCCCCGTGTTAAGATTTCTCAACGTCACTTTCCCTTCTTTTATCTCGTTTTTACCCACGAGCACGGCAAACGAAGCATGGATAGCAGCCGCATAAGACAATTGAGCGCTTAGACTTCTGCTCATCACGTCTATATACGTAGGGAAGAATTCCCTCAGCTTAGACGCTATTTTTACCGACTCTTTCATCACATCCCGGTCACCCCTTATCGGTATCACTACGACCTTCATACTCTCCGGATGCATGGTCTCTGGTAAGAATATCTCTGCCAATCGGTCAAAGCCAAAAGCAAAACCGGTAGAAGGCGTGTCATCACCGCCAAACAATGCAGCCAATTGATAGGAGCCACCACCACATATCTGGTTCTGCGCTCCTAACCTGCCACCAACCTCATATATTTCAAACACCATTCCGGTGTAATAATCCAAACCCCGTGCTATTCCAAGATTCAAAGTGAACTGAACGCCATAATAATCAAGAATTTCCAGTAGCATCTCCAATTCCTTTAACGCATCGCTATCTGAACCAACTATATTACGCTCACGTGCTTCCTTTAAGGCATCTCTTCCTTTTAAATCCACCAAGCAAATTAAAGCATCAATCAACTCTTTTTTTGCGCCTATCCCGTTCAAAAACTCGATTACCGACTCTCTTTCTCCTTTGTCTATTAACCTCATCACTCTGTTTGTCTCGTCATTTCCCACATTTGCAGCTCGTAATCTCTCTCTTATCAGCCCTACATGACCCACATGCAGCTCTGCCTTTATGCCTAAGGATTTCAAGCAGTAAAAAGCGAGTGCGATTATTTCCGCCTGTGCCTCCGGTCTGTCAGACCCGATTATCTCTGCACCGAACTGCCAGAATTCTCGATAACGTGCTCTTTGCGGCTCTTCATACCTGAAGCAATTGCCAAAATAATAAACCTTAGTCGGTTTCGGCGCCATCTTCAGCTCGTTAACATACATTCTTATCACGGGTGCAGTTAACTCAGGTCTTAGTGCTAAATGCCTGCCTCCTTTATCCTTGAATTCATACATCTCCTCCAGGATTGCCTCACCTGATTTAAGCGTAAAGAGCTCGGCGAGTTCAAAAGTGGGTGTTCTTATCTCTTCATAGCCCCATCTCTCCGCTATCTCACGCATTCTCTCCTCCATTATCCTTCTCTTCTTCATCTCCTCAGGCAGGAAATCCCTCGTACCTCGGGCTCTTTCTATTCGCATTCTTCTAAACCTTCTTTTTTTGTCTTGTGTTTGTACCTGCACATCACAATACCCTCAGCAACCTTTGGCAGAAACAGAGTTGACTTTTGTGGGAAAGCTTTCTTCTCTACCTGTGTCTTGTACTCCACATCTGTTATTCGCAGCGGTTTCAGAAAGAATGCAACTCTACAATCACCCCTATCCACCTTTTTAATTGCCTCTATCGGACTGGACGTGAAATCAAGCTCCTCCGGCTTACCAATAAGCCATTCATGCAAACTTATTACATCCAATCCCACTCGCTCGCCTCTATTCTCCGCCAGCGTCCTTATCTTTCGCTCATCAGCCCGCAGCAAATAAATCTTATCGCCGTCATACATGCCTAACCTGACATCAAATTCGTTATCGTGTTCACGCTCGCGGAGCTTTGAATATATAGCATTCATCTCGTGCTCACTTTTATCGTAGCTTGTGATTTTAAAATTCTCTTTTACCTTCCTCCATAAATCTGCCATTCGACACTTTTTCACACATCTGTGCCAGGGGAGCAATAAGAGTGCCCTATCCCCTCCCTCTAAGAGCGTCATCAATGTATATGCTGTTCCCTCCTCTTTATCTATACTCAACCGATGAGAAGCAGCGTACCGGTGATGTCCGTCGAGGATAAGAATCTTTTCGTCCTTCATCAGGTGCTGAATCTTGCCCATAATTTCTTCTTCTGATACTTCCCAGAGCAAGTGGCGAGCACCATTTAATTCGACATCCACAATCGGCTTTCTATGCTCTTCTATCCTCAAATCCGGTCTGCTAAAGCCCAGATAATCCTCGAAAATGCGGTTTATTCCGTGGTTTGGCATGTTGTATTCCGCAACAATTGGCGAGAAATTCATCCCACATTCTTTCATCAGCCTGTATCGCTCCCGTGTATTCGCCTCAAAGGTCTTTTCATGTCCAAATATGCTGTGTTCATTGAGCTTTTCGACTTTTACCAGCGCTACTAATCCAAATGCGAAATAGGTCTCTCTTCTATCTTCCTCCGGAATTTGTTCCCTAATCTCTTCCGATAACTTGTATCTGACTCCATAGATGTAGAAAGAACGTTTTTCACGTTCTATCAGAAGACCATCGTTGAAAAACCGATTGAGATTCTCTTTTGCATAATCTACAAATTCGTTCTCCGCCACCCTCTCTTTTCTCGTGGTAAAGCAGATTACATTATTTCTCTTAGCTGAATATTTCTCGTACAGAGTCGTGTCAATAGTATCGTAAACCGGACAGATCATCTCAGCTCGGTTTTCCAGTTCCGGGTTCAGGATTACCGCCTTGAAAGGCTTTATTTCCACCATGTTATTTCTTGTTTTCTTGTGGTTACTTTAACTACCTACTACTAATACTATAAATATCCTACCGCTCTACCTCCAATCGTGAGGTTTTTAAAATATTGAGCAGAGGGTAAAACAAAAGATGAGAGCCGATGATTTAAGTGAGGATGTAATAGAAATAGCACGCAAAATAGTAAAAGAAGGACCTATCTGTGATAATTGCCTTGGCAGACAAATTGCAAAGATCTCCTCAGGGCTATCAAATGAAGAAAGAGGAAAAATATTAAAGGAAGTTTTGAGAACAAAAGGGGTGAAGATAGAAGAAGGCAAATGCTGGGTATGTAATTGCTTATTTGAGAATTTAGAACGGTGGGTGTCAAAAGCATTAGAAAAACTAAAAGAATACGAATTTGATTCCTTTTTAGTGGGCACAAAAGTGAGCGGGATGCTGTTGGAGAATGAAGAGCAGATATGGGAAATCTCGGGTGCCTCTTATGCCGAACCGTTAAAAGCAGAGTTGAATAGAGAGGTAGGCAAGAGAATAGAGAGGCGAACAGGGAAAAGGGCTGATTTTGAGATGCCTGAAGTCGTGGTAATACTGAATTTATGGACGGAAAAGGTGGAGTTGCAAGTAAACCCGGTTTTCATTTATGGAAGATACAGGAAGTTCAAAAAGGGGCTGCCACAAACAAGATGGTTCTGCCGTGAGTGCATGGGTAGGGGATGTGAGAAGTGCAATTTTACCGGGAAGATGTATGCAGAATCTGTCGAAGAACTGGTAAAGGGCTCAGTATTGGCGGAATTTAAAGGTGGAGACATGGTGTTGCATGGATGCGGGAGAGAGGACATAGATGCCCGAATGCTCGGCTCAGGTCGCCCTTTTGTGGTTGAGATAAAGGAGCCGAGGCGGAGGAAAGTGGATTTGCAGATGTTAGAGGAGAAAGTGAAGGAAGAAAACGAGGGTAAAATCGAGGTGACAGGTCTTCAATACGTGAAACGAGAAATGGTAGCGAAGATAAAAAATGCTAAGGCGGATAAGACTTACAAGGTTGAAGTGGAGCTAAAAACAAAGGTGCTCGAGACTCATTTGAAAAATGCGCTAAATAAACTAATTGGAACGGTGATAGAACAGAGGACACCCATAAGGGTAATGCACAGGAGGGCGGACCTGGTAAGAAAAAGGAAAGTATATGATGCAAGATTGGTATCCTTTGATTTTGAAGAGCAAATTTGCGTTATAGAAATAAAGTGCAATGGTGGTTTATATATAAAGGAACTCATATCGGGTGATGAAGGAAGAACGAAGCCAAGTTTAAGCGAGTTGCTTGGAACCGGAGCAGAAGTGAAGGAGCTGGATGTGATGGATGTAGAACTCAAATGATTTTCCCCTACTCTTTCCTGATCACAAAAACCTCTCCTTCTTCTTTTATCTTGAATTCAACATCCAAAAACTTCTTCGTCACGTACATGTTCGTTTCGAGATGTTTCGTAATCTCACGAACCTTTAGCTCTGAGTTCCCATCTGCAAGCGCAATATAAGGTACAAGCTGGTCGGCAAGATGGACATCAACGGTTGATGCGGATTCTAATTCTTTTATAATATTACGTGCTGCTTCTTCGCCAACGAGTTCCGCCCTCTTCCCTCTCTCGCCTAATGCACTGCCACTCTTGTATCCACGCCAGAGCGTTATGCCACAGCCCGTCGTCCTCCCATTCTCTATCTCTGTTTTTATCCCGGTATCGTATCCAGCCGCATTTAATATCTTTTCTGCTGCCTTCGCCTGCCTTCCTGCTATATGTGTCGGAAGACCGCAGGAATGAGAAATGCCTTTTATAACTCCTTCTCTTCCATTTCTCTTAAAAACGATTTCCCTTATGTGATGCGATGGGGCTATTCTCGCTTCCACCCATCCCCCACCTTTTGGATAATAACCTCGTCTCTTCATCGCCAGATGCACATTGCATCCCATCTCGCATATAGCTTTGAGAAACACCTCGGTGTAAAAATCTATCGGAGGGGACCATTTAACGTCTGTTCCACCTTTTATAAGTACTTTCGTCTCGCTATCCGCGAAAAGCGCAACTGGAATAAGACATTGCAATAGCAATGTAATGCTCCCCGCAGTGCCTATGTCTATTTCACCTTCAAATCCTTTTAGCGCGCCGGGAGAGAATTTTAACCTTAAAGAACGCAGCTCCAGTCCTTCTGTTTTCCCACCGGACAGTTTGGCTACCGCCTGAACCGCGTGCAAATGTTGTGCTGCAAGACCGGGATTGGGTCTATTTGCTCTTATGTTCTTTATCTCTACTTCTTTTCCTGTTATCGCAGCAAGTGCTATTGCAGTCCTTATTATCTGCCCGCCGCCTTCGCCATAGGTGCCGTCTATTTCGAGCATAAACTCTCTTTTTTTCTTTTCTAAAAAAGGTTTGAATGTATTGAATGTATTGTTCTAATCCTCACTGAAACTTCCTTAAGAACCACAAATTTCCCCGCTATTTCATAATTTTTCAACAGTCTAACCAGTGCTTTGAGCCTTTTCTCAGGATTAACACTGATTCTGAGGAGTATAACCCCATTTGTCGGCTCTCCTAACCTGAAAACCAGTTCTCCGAAATCCTTATCATCTGTAATAAGGATTCTATCATCCTCCTCTGCTTTCCTTATGATTTCATCATCCAGAGCAGAAGGCATTACATCACCCACAAATAAGACATCGTGACCTTCCTTTTCTAAAAGCCTGGTAAGTTTCTTGCCAGTGCATTCATCAACAAGGAAACGCATGTCTAATTTATCAAAGGCATTACGTCCTCCCCACTAATCACATCAGCGCAGTATTCCAAAGCAGCTTTTATATCCCCTTCAGTGAGGTTTGGGTAGTCTTCAAGTATTTCTTTTACGGTCATTCCCTCTGCTATTCTTCTTACGATCGCATCCACAGGGATTCTTGTCCCTTTTATCACAGGTTTACCCACCATTATCCTTTTGTCAACCACGATTCTCCCTTTATATTTCTCATCCATTTTTTTCACTTAACAAATTGACTTTAGTATTTAAAAAAGCTTAAAAGAAGCAGTTGTGACCTCACACCCATCCTCCTTCACGATTACCGTATGCTCGGCTTGTGAAATTAACCCATTCCCCTCTTCTTTTAATACTGGATAATCTCTTAATACTCCTTTCGTGTTTTCTAACGTTCGAAGTGCTAAATCAAGCCTCTCCCTTGGCAGCCACCTCTTTGCGAACGGCAAACCCTGATATTTCTTTATTTCCTCCAACAGCCTTTTCGCCTCTTTCAACCTGACCGGCTTCGCTTTTATCAGACTATATATCTCTGCATTACCACTCTCTACTACTTTTCCCGCACCCTGTGCATCCGTTGCAAATGGCTCTATTGCAATGACATCGTTCTCTCGTAGTATTACCCCGTGCTCATACTTCACATTGGGAATTGTCGGTTGAGCATGAGAATTGTATCTCATGAGACCGTGTCCCGATAGATTGACAATGGGCTTATACCCCTGCTCTCTTATGGTATTCTCAATTACTTCTCCTATCTCAATAGTGCTTATGCCATCACGAATTATCTTTATCGCCTCGTTTAACGCCGCTTCAGACGCTTTCACCAGCCCTTCGCCATTGCCACTTAAATCCACGGTCACTGCACTATCACCAATATAACCGTCTATATGGGCACCAATATCAAGTTTTACAATATCCTTGCCAAATGCAGTCCTGTCATCTATTGAGGGAGTAGCATGTGCCGCTTCCTCGTTCCTCGATATGTTACAGGGGAATGCAGGTTCCGCACCCTTTTCTCTTATGCTGTTCTCAACGAACTCCGCAACTTCTAACAAGGCAACTCCCTCTCTTATTCTCCCTACCGCTTCTTCTCTTACCTCTGCCACAATTCTACCCGCAGCTCTATATTTATCTAATACGAGTTCTATTTCTTCTCCCATTTTTAGTACTCCAATCGTTTTCTTTTTTCTTCTCCTTACTTATTTCTACCAAGTTTGACTTGTCTTATCTGTTCTAAAATTTGTCGCATTGCCTTAATCGCTTTGGAATCTTCGAGACTATCAAAAATTTTTACAGCATCTGATAAATTTTTTTCTGCGTTGCCGAATTCTTCCGTCTTCAGATAAAGGGCCGCAAGCAAATTGAATTGAATCCCTAATAGCTCTGCCTCCAATTCATCTTCAAACGGATGTCTTTCATAATCCTCCAGCAGCGATTTAAATTGCTGTAAACGCCTTATCTTCTCTTGATAAGTGAGAACATCGTATTCGCTCGTTACCCCCTTAAGAAGCTCTTCAGTATCCTTTAAAATCCATACTGGTTTCGGTTCAAGATAATACACTCCGCTTCGCCAAGCCCAGAAATCAGGGGCTTCTAATGCAAGAATCCTCAGTGCAAATTCCGGCAACCAGATTACCAATGGGCAGGCTATTGTTTCTCTTAGCTTGTCCCTCTGCCAATTCAAGCAATCGAAAAACAATCTTCTGGTATCAGCATCAGCGGCTATGGCTTCCTCAGCACCGAAGATGAAAAGCACCGGATGAATTTCAGTCTCAGTTCCTCTAAGGCAATAAGAAGGAACTTTTTCGGGAATAATTGAAAGCAAATCAAAGTAAGAACTGTTAAGTTCTAAGGAGTGTACTCTTATCTTTTCTTTCTCAAGACTTTTCTTAAGCTCCTCCGCCATTTGTTTTCTAATTAATGGCGGATTTACCACAGCAAAATAAATAGCAAATTCATTACTCCATTCCAAAGCTCTGACTAATTCTTCGAGTTCTTTCTTTCCCTTAACAGAAAGTTCACTTGCCATTGTAAGCCTCCTTAAATTTCGGCAGCCGTTTTACCAATGGATTTAAATTCCTCTTGTTCATTTTTTCTTTCTTATTGATCATAATACTAATTAAAGTTTAAGTTAACATGAATCCCACATTCCGCACATTTTGAAAAGAGCCACTTGCAGAATTTAAATTTATGCTACGCATTGTCATTACATTTCATTCATTATACAAATCTTTAAATAACCTTAATTTCGTAAGGAATATCCCTAGCATGTTTCTGGAGAAGGAAAGCAGGATAGTTGCGATGGTGATGATCATGGGGCTTGCACTTATGATTTACGGTATCGCAGAGCGGAAATTGCGGAAAGCACTGGAGCTCACAGGTGAGATGATCCAGGATCAGAAGGGCAAACCAACAAAGAACCCAGCAATTCGACGAGTATTCCAGGTATTCGAAGGTATTACAGTCCTTTACAGGGGATCAGAGATGATCCAGGTCTTGAATTTGAGACCCATTCACCTAAAAGTCCTTTCTTTGCTTGGTCGTGAGTATGAGAGGATGTATTGCACCTGCTACGGATAGCTACGCTTTTACTTACATACGGAGTGAGGGGAATGTAGCAAAGGGAAGAGCTTCGGTTAGGTTGCTCTTTCTTTTTTACTCTAAAAATAAGGGGTGAAATAAGGAGGCGTGAGAAATATCTGTATAGGTAAATGTGTACGTATGTAGGCATAGCATGAAGAACCTCGTTCAACGGGTTCTTATCTGCGCGTAATTCTTAAAGTGATATATTCAAAGTTTTATAAATGCGGAATGTGGGATGAATATTCTTTTCATCCCCCTTCTATTTTTCTCCTTACTTCATCCTCCAGGTCAAAGCCTTCAAATACCGAAAGTCGCTTCAGATACCACGAGCAAGGCACTTCCTTCTCCTTTAACTCTGATTCTGCAAGGTTTACCTTTATTGATGTAAACTCTCCTCCTCTTTCTCTTCTTACCCACAGATCAAAGCTCTCATACCGCTTGGACGCAATAAGAAGCATAAAATAATGCTTGTAGTTATGAAGTTCCCATTCCTCTACTTCAATATTCATTCGAGAGAACTCCGCAGGATGTGTCAACCGAAGCTCCTCTGGATACACCACCGGCTCGTAATTTATACTCCTCCTGAGAAAACCACCAGTGTCCCTTGCCACAACCTCGTATTTCTTCGTGATGCCTTCATGGACGACAAGTGCAGAATAAAAGGGTTTATCGTCTGCCGAGCCTCTAAAATTCGATACTATCTCAAAAGGTATCGTTTCTCTTGCTATGAGCCCTGTACCAGTAAAAATTTTATGAAGCATATCAGGGCTTTCGCTTACTGTTAGCTCAATCTCCACAGCTATTGTATATAGAGGGTGGCGTGAAGAGCCGTAGTTCTTCAGCTCTTTTACTCTTATTCTTTTTTGTTTTGCATTGAGCATTATTTCTTGGTTCATAAATCAACCAGTGATATGAATATTTATGTTGCCAACATTTAATTTATATACTTCTGAAGTGAAGAAGGTGAGAAAAAATGAGTGAAGAGCCAAATGAGGTTATAAAAAGTATGTGGGAAGAACTTCGGAAGACGATTACGGTCGAAACTGCAATTGGGAAGCCCATAGAGATAGAGGATAAGACCCTGATTCCCATCTTTGAGACCGGCTTCGGCGCTGGTGGAGGCGGCGGCAAGGGAAAAGAGAAAGAGGGGCAAGGATATGGTGCTGGAGGCGGAGGTGGAATAAAGCCGGTAGCTCTCGTAGCGGTGTTCAGGGGCATACCCGGACCTGAAGGGTTGAGGGTGCTCTCGCTGAAACCGTCTGGTGCAATAGAGAAGATTGTCGGAGAAGCATTGCCAGTGGTGATGGATAAAATCAAAGAGATGAAAGAAGGCAAAGAGGGCAAAAAAGCAGAAGAAAAAAAATGATCTAAATGGAGAGCTTTTTGCGAAGTTCTCCTCTTAGTTTATTTTTACAATGGACATAATACCAATTCTATTAATTGTTTTAGCGATTATAGTGGTCTTAATAGCTGCTGCGCTCCTAATACCCGTTGATATCTCGCTTAGGCTCTTCAAAGAAGGACCCTTGGCACAGCTACGAATGTCATTTGGGTTCTTACTGGGTACTGTTTCGGGTCACCTGGAGTTTAGCAACGAGAAGAGGGATTTTCGATTACGAGTCTTAGGCGTCACCCTTCTCAAGAGACCCTTTGAGAAGAGAGAGGAGAAGCGCACTGATTGGAAGAAGATTATATGGAACGCAAGCGAACTGTATGATGCTGGGAAGGATTTGGCTGGGGCGCTCACCAAAAACATATCCATAAAGAGATTAGGGGGCAGGGTGAAGGTAGGGCTCTCCGATCCTGCCCAGACCGGCATGCTGATTGGGTTTCTGTATGCAGGCAGAGGTATATCAAATGCTCTCCATCCTGAAACACACCTCGAGATAGAACCATCCTTTGAAGAGGAGATGATGGATGCGGATATAGAAATTCGGCTTCGCCTACCTCTATTTAAGGTTGTTATTCCCCTTATCTGTTTTTTCCGCGGGATAAGGAAGGATTTTTGACATGGACAAATCTAAGCTCCGCGGAACTTAAAAGGCGAGAATTCCACACCGCCGCCCTCATAAAATTTCGTGAACCACTCGTAGAAATGCAGCCTGATGGTATGGATACCAGCCATTATCGCCTCAAGTATTACCACGAGTGCGGTCCCGAATATGAACACAACCGCCGCGATCACCGGTCCTATCACCGGATTTATCTGCAAGCTCATGAAAGTCAGAAGAATGAACACTTCGATTAACGCCGCATGACACAAAGCCAAAGCGAGTATCCTGCCATAAGAAACGATATTTGCAAGAAATCTAAAGAAGTTCTCCAGCAGTGCGTCTATCACACCGTCTATAAGGATGATGAGGTAGTCCATGATTGCCCTCTTCTCCTTCGTTCCCCCGTTACTATGTTCCCCGCCCTCTTCATGCATCAACTCAGAAACAATCTTGAGCCCAAAGAGCAAAAGTATAGGGAGCATGATGAAAATTGCAATGCCCGGTTTCAGCCCGATGAACTTGATGCCGAATAAAACGAGCAAGAAATAAAGAGCACCGAACAAACACCAGATTTTTACAAGTCCGCCTATTCCTCCCAATATGTTTCTATCAGAGAAATTGTTTGCCATGTTGAGGAACAAGCCAAGACCCATGTGCAATGCTCCTATCAACATTGTCAGCACGAAAAAGAATTCAATATCCTTTATCGGCTCAAATGGATTCCACGTAATATCAAACCAGTGAGTAAGCCAGCCGGGAGCAGTTACACCGCCTATTGAAGTTTCAATCAACTCAAAAGTATAGGGGCTGAACCCAAAGACTTCATCGAACAATGCGCCTGCCACCATTGAACAAAGCCCGCATAGTATGATAATTATGCCCATCTCCCTCATACTTTTTCCCAAGCCAGTAAAGCGGGTCAACGCCAAGCCGAGCAAAAGTATAAAAAAGCCATGCCCTATATCAGGGAACATAAGACCGAAAAGAAGAGGAAACATTATAGCGGTAATCAGCGTTGGGTCTATATCCTTGTATAACGGATGCCCATACATCTTAACTATGGATTCAAATGGCTTTACTATTCGTGGATTATTCAGTAAAGAAGGCACTCGCAGGTCATCCCGCTTTGGCTTTCTCACCTCTACCAGGGAAAAACCACCGGTCTCTTCATTTATCCCTTCTATTACCTCCTCAACCTTCTCTTTAGGCGTCCAGCCTTCGATAACCCGCACTCGTTCACTCTTACCAAACAGAACCTTCACCTTTGCTTTGCTTTCCTCTATTTGTGCAAATTCCTGCATCACGAGCAGGTCGTTATATTTTTCACTTCTTATTTCCCCTATTTCACGTTCCTTATCCTTTATTTCGCTCTCCAGCCTCTCTATTCCTGCTTCTGCTTCTACTATTGCGTCCTTTGTAGAATCAGGAATGTGTTCCGGAGGCAGCCAGGGTTCGAAGTCCAACCGATTCAACGCCCTGTTCACTTCCTCTTTATCCTTCTTTAAGGTTACAATCACCACAAAAGCTTCTTCTCCCCCAACTATCCCCTTCGACACAACGAGGTGATTTTCCCCGGTTACCGCTTCAAGAGTGTTTTCTAACTCTTCTATATTCATGCCCGGCAACTTTCCCGCATGCACAGAGATAAAATCATGCTCCCCTACAAAATCTAAATCAACGCCAAAATCTTCTAATGTCTTCAATACCTCCAGCAGTTGCTTAGTACCTGACAACTCTTCTTTTAATCTCTCATTCTCACTTATTAACGTGGTTACCGCATGCTCTAATCCGCCAAACTCCGCTTCTATCTCTTCTAACCTTATCTCCTCTACCTTTATCTTCTCTCCTTTCTCTTCTCCCGGTGCTTTAAACAGCATCTCCTTCAAGCTTTTTTTACCCTCTGTCTGCGGTCGTAACAACGCTATCAGGTTGTCTATTCGCGCCAGGAGTTCTGAGCTTTTTATTAATGCCGCATCAGCCTTTGAAGGTTCTATTAGCCCTTCCCAATCTTCTAAGAAGCTTTCTATATCTGTAAGATGAACGGACCCCAAAGCATCAATTCTTTTGATTACCCCGTCTATATGGTCATCCAGGGTAACGATTCTCAGTTCCCTCATCTCCACAGGCTTCAGCATCTTCCTTATCCTTTACTTTACTCTTTGGTTATCATGTAAGTAAGCTATTTGTGATTATAGATTTAAACTATAAAAAATGAAATCAGGAATGCGGCAGATAGCATTTTATGGTAAAGGGGGCATAGGGAAATCCACAATAGCATCCAATCTTGCCGCCGCTTATGCCGAACGCGGACTTAATACGCTGATGATTGGCTGTGACCCGAAGTCAGATTGCACGAGGAACCTACGCGGCGAAGTCGAGATACCAACTATCCTTGATGTATCAAGAGATAGAGGAATAGAGAGGTTAGGTCTGGAAGAGCTTGTGGAAGGAAAGAAAATAGAGCTCGAGGAGGTCATCTACAAGGGCTATGAAGGTGTTTATTGTGGCGAGTGTGGCGGTCCAAAGCCGGGTTTCGGATGCGCAGGTAGAGGAGTCATCGTGGCAATAGATTTGCTGAAGAGATTGAAAGTCTTCGAGGAACTGAAACCAGACGTAGTGATATACGACGTGCTTGGAGATGTAGTATGTGGAGGTTTTGCGATGCCCCTGAGGAGGGGGTTGGCTGATGAAGTTTATGTTGTAACATCCGCGGATTATCTTGCTATTTACGCAGCAAACAATATTTGTAAGGGTATCAGCGAGTTCGCGAACAAAGGAGGGTCGCCATTGGGAGGTATAATCTATAATGTTAGAGGTATGCTGGATGACAGGGAAGTCGTAAAAGATTTCGCAGAAAAGGTTGGGTCACGGGTTATCGGGTATATACCTAATGCATATCAGATTGCAGAAGCGGAGATTGAAGGTAATACCGTGATTGAATATGTTCCCGAAGGCGATATTGCCAACTTGTTCCGGGAGTTGGCTCTGGCAATATATACAAACACGCTAACTGTGACTCCTAAGCCTTTATCGGGAAAAGAAATGATGAAGATAGGTCAATTAATCCGGAAGCGGACAAAAGAGAGGTACAGGCATAAAGGTAGAATAAATAAGTATTAGTTATGCTCACTTTCATAGGTCTCGGATTATACGACGAGAAGGACATAACTTTGAAAGGTTTAGAAGCGATAAGGGATGCAGATGTCGTGTATGCAGAATTCTACACCTCTCCTTTAGGAGGTAAAACGGTAGAAAAGCTGGAGGAACTGTACGGCAGACGAGTTTCTATATTGGAAAGGAGAGATATAGAGGAAAAAGCAGAAGAAGGATTTTTGAAGCTCGCAAAGAGTCAGAAAGTAGTTCTACTCAGTGGAGGGGATGCGATGATTGCCACTACGCACGTTGATCTGCGGCTCAGGGCGATAGAGATGGGGATAGAAACGAGGATAATACACGCTCCCTCTATTTCCTCTGCGGTTGCGGGACTATCTGGACTTCAGAGTTACAAGTTTGGTAAATCCGCAACGGTCACACCACCTTACAAAGGCGTCATATCAGAAGTGCCTTACGATACGATCACAGCAAACAAAGAGCGTGGGTTGCACACTCTGCTCTATCTCGATATTTCGATGTGCATAAACGAAGCGTTAAGACTGCTGGAATTGGTAGAGGAAAAAAGGAAAGGAGAAGTGCTGAAGAAATCAGTAATTGTGGGGATAGCAAGGGCAGGGTCGGATAAGCCGGTTGTGAAAGCAGATTATTTGGATGCATTGAAGAGCTATGAATTTGGTGCGCTTCCTCATGTGATTGTCATTCCGGGTGAACTTCATTTCCTGGAGAAGGAGGCGCTGGTGAAAATTGCACGGGCTCCGGAGGGTATTTGAAGGTCTCGCTGATTAATTAAGGGTTTCACCCAACGTGCGCCCCGAATGCATTGCATGAAATGTATCTTCTATCATCCGTAAATAATACCCTTTTTATCCCTCGGGATACCCCATTTCAAGCTTCATCCGCGCCCACCTATCATCAGAGATTCTGAACATTTTTTCTCGCTGTGAGTCCATTATCTCTCCAATCTGCAACGCCACCACCATCATGATAAGGAACAGCCCGACTGCAATCCCGGGTTCTATCCATATTCGCCCGGTCAGCAAGAAGTGGTGGTTATTCATCGCTGCTAATGCACCACCGACGGCGAAAAACAATAAGAAACATGCTTTCGCCCACTGCATGGTCCCCTCTTTATAGAGCAGAAAAGGCACAGATAGTATCAACGCAGCAGCAAGAACCTTAAAAGCAATGAACCCGGTTATTCCCTGCGTGAGGAATAGCATCCTCATCAGCGGGTTGAATTCCGCTCCTACGCCATACTCCTCCATCATGAGCACCGCAGTGAACGCATCTAAGAACCCGAATGTCAATGTTCCTGCTACGAACAGTGCGGTATGTATGTTTCCCCAGCATAGCAAGGATATTTCATCGTTTCTTTCTCTTTGCATATAATAGCATATCTCAAAATCAGCATTTAAAACCACTTATTTTCTATAAAATCCTATCAAAAGTTGAAACTAAACTTCACTGTATGCAAAACTTTCTTTCTTATTAAATATAACCTTTCACCCGTTCAAACTGCCTGTATCGTATAGAATCTCTTCCATTCCTTCTCCCTCATCTTCTCATATAGGAAACACCTCTCACAAGACCTCTTCTCCCCGCGAAAATCGCTGTTTCGCTCAGGCTTTCCTCGATTCGCAGGAGTTGATTGTATTTCTCCACCCTCTCTCCACGGCAATGGCACGGGCAAAAGGACCGCAGTGGAGCCACCGAGATAGTTATACAGAGGGATATCCAATGCCTCTACGGTTGGATTACCTCTTGAATCTAAGATCTCCCTTGCCCGGATTGATTTAATTGTGGTGTCCATTATTTCCAGCTTCCTATTATTTATTATTTCGGTCTTTATTTATATTAATGGTTTGACCTGCTTGAAGAGCTAAGAAGAATGTAAGAGCGGATGCAACATACATTTAAGAATGCCAAAAATAAAAGCGATAGAAAAGAAGAAGATCAAAGTATGTACACCCTATATACGTTCTTCCTGATGGCTTTCACCGCCATCTTCGTCATCGTTAATCCCATTGGGAATGTTATGGTCTTTCTCTCAATGACCGAAGATAAGGGATTCGATGAAAAGAAACGGATAGCAAAGAAGACAGCGATATTTGGAAGTCTCGTTCTGTTAATCTTTGCAATATTTGGTGACTTCATCCTCTCTTTCTTTCAGATTACGGTCGATTCACTGCGTGTTATTGGAGGGATACTGATATTGGCGATTGCAATGGATATGATGTACGGAAGAAAGCCGGGAGCGAAACATACGCCGGAAGAGGAGAAAGAGTCGGGCGAAAGGGAGGATATATCCTTCTTTCCACTTGCGGTCCCGATGCTGGCTGGTCCCGGTGCGATAACGACTGCAATCGTTCTGATGAAAACCGCAGAGTCGGTACCTTTCAAGGTAATCGTTTTAATATCCATCATCCTTACCTTCTTCATAACCGGTATTCTCTTCAGAATGTCTGGACAAGTTCATCGCGTGCTCGGCGTGACCGGAGGCATGGTAATCACAAGGCTGATGGGGCTTATCCTGGGTGCAATAGCTGTTCAATTCATTACGAAGGGGTTGTGGGAGATTTTTTGGGCACTACAACGGAGTGGTGTTGGATAAGATGGCACTTTATCCGCATATCTTAACAGGTTAGGTTTAAAGTTGCTATAACTTCTTCACGGGAGCGTTTGATAGAGAAGCCCATTTTTTCGCATAATCGAATCATCACTTCATTTTCGGGTAGAATTATGCCATAAATACTCTCAAGTCCTTTTTCATTGGCTATCTCAATAAGCATATCTATTAGTTTGGTTCCTAAGCCCTTCCTTTGATATTCATCCGCTACTACTACTGCGAATTCTCCACGCTTTCTGCCGGGTTCCAAAATTAATCTGCCTACCCCAATCTCTTTCTTTTTCACACCTTCGTGAACCTCTGCAATGATCGCCATTTCCCTATCGTAATCTATGTTGCAAAAACGAACCAAATCCTCACGAGACAACTCCTTAATTATACCAAAAAATCTCGGAAGAACTCTACGCTTGTTCCTCCTTGGCCGAACAATATTACAGCCCAAAAAACTCTATCTTTTCTTGCTCCAAGAATTAACTCGTAATCAATTTTTTTCATTTTTTGGACGTAAACGCCATGTATTTTGGCGTGAGGCGCTGCTTTCCGAATGGATTCTATGAGATTTTGGTATTCTTTTTTTAGTATATCCCCGGAACTAACACCTGTGATTACGCCTCCAATATCTATTTTATGAATTATATCTGGGGACACTACCTTGAGCACGACGGGATATCCCACTCGAGAAGCAGCCATAACCGCTTCATTCACGTTCCTGGCAAGGTGACCTTCTGCTCTGGGGATTCTGTAAGCATCTAAGAATTTATCTACCTCTTCTTGTGTTAAAACGGTTCTTCCTTCTCCAACTACTTTTCGTATCATAAGCTTTAAGTGGCTCCTGGGAGGAGAAAGGTCTACGGGAAGTTCTTCTGGTGTTTCGTATAGAAGTTCAAGGTTTCGCTTATGTTTATACATGCACATATAAGTTCTAACGGCTTTTTCTGGAGTTGAAAATGTAGGCACATCGTTGGTGTAGAAAAGTCTCCTCGCTTCCTCGACTTCTTTTTCACCCATCCACACCGTTAAGATTGGTCTAAGTTTTCTTTCCGCTATTTTTATCACTTTTTCAGCTAAATCTGTTGATTGAGCAGCACCCTGTGGAGTAAAAATCACTATAATGCCATCAATGTTCGGGTTAGATATGCATGCCTTTATAGTCTTAACGTACCTTTCGGCGTCCGCATCTCCAAGTATATCTATCGGGTTTCCCCTGCTCCAGTATGGGGGAAGGAATTTCTCTAGGGCGAGTTTCAAATCTTCCGAAAGTTCTGCCATTTCTCCTTCGTTATCAATAACGGAATCCGTAGCCATAACGCCAGGTCCGCCGGCATTAGTGATGATGGCGTAATTGTTCAATATCTTGCGGGAAGAAAATCCTAAATCCCAAATCCGAAATCCTAAACACCTATGTTAAGTTCGTCCTCACTCTTCTCTTATTCCTGTGTCCTATTTAAAGTTTTTTGTTTTCCATTTTTCACTCATACTCCCTTCGCTTCAGGACATACACCTATCCGCGGTCCAATGCCGCACTTTGGCTGACTTCGTCCTTGGTTAGATATGCGCTTTATTCAAATTCTCGCGGTCATAAGCAATGCCGCATGTTTGTGCACTCTCACTGC
>JAODGL010000193.1 GCA_025464585.1 Methanosarcinales archaeon | reverse complement strand
GTGAACCCCTTCCTCTCCTCTGCGCTATTATTCTCTTCCCCATTTTTGTCTCCGTAACCTACAATACTCCAAGTGATGTGCCTATCTCTTTTGCCTTACCTTCCTCCTCCAATGTTATTGTTGCTTTCTTCTCCCCCTTAAATGTTAGCATTGTCTTTACGTTTTTCACTGGCGTTTCAAACACTCGCTCCACCTCACTCTTTATCTCGCGCTTACTCGCTCTCGAATCAACAATAAACTGGAGTTTGTTTTCCGAATCTATCATCAGGGTCGCCTTTTCACTTGACACAATATGCTTTAGTTTCATCTCCCATCACCCCACGGCAGCAAGCTTTGATATAGAAGATTCTGTCCAGATGGTCAACCTGCCTGGATGCGTTCCAGGTGCAAGCTGTTCTGTATTCAGCTCCTCCACAGATGTTACATCCACACCCGGTAAATTTTTCGCACCCATCTTTATTTTTTTATCCTCCGGTGTTCCTTCTTCGCCAGAAATAACAATCAAAACGCTTTTTCTGTGCTTGTATCTCCTGCCTCTCATCTTTCCTTTTCCAGCCCGTACTTTTCGTTCCTTCGCGCGGAGTACATCCTCCCACACACCTATGGACTTTAAAGTTTCCTCCACCTTTGAGGTCTTTTCCAGGCTTTCAAGTGCATCTTCCACGACTATCGGTAGCTTCACCGCATCACTGAACTTATGCCCTCTACTTCTAACGAGGTCGGGGTCTATGGTAGCCGCAATAGCGGACCTTATCGCTTTCCTCCTTTCTTTTTTGTTTATTTTCCGCTTCAAGACTTCTTCAGTTTTTGGTGGATGCGCTCTTCTTCCACCGACTGTTTGTGGAGCGCGTGCTGCTCTATTCCCTGTTTTTATACGAGGAACTCTTGAGACTCCCCTGCCAACACCCCAGCTCTCTGCCGATGTCTTTCTTCCCGATAGCGGATTTGCACCCTTTGGCTGCAGCCGGTTTGATTGTATCGTCAGCACAGCCCTCTTTATCAAGTCGGGTCTGTACTCTTCCAAAAACACTGGAGGCAGTGCTACTTCCCTCACAAAGTTCCCTGACAGGTCCAGCACTTTGGCTTTAGTCTTCTTCTCCGTTTCCTCTACCATCTTTCTTCTCTTGTCTTATGGTATATCATATAAAGGTTCCTTAATGTCCCTGTTGTGACTCCTTGCTTATATAAATAATCTCGGGTATTCCCGGCTCAGAATGGGTCCTTATCGAGTGAGAGATTCTAACAAGCCTCTTTTTCGGTCCTGGGACGCTCCCTTTCAGCAGGATATAATCGTTTCTCACGATTCCATACTTCAGGAAACCTCCTTTTGGTGTTATCTCTTCTCCATTCTCTCCTATTTTCAATACTCGCTTATTATACTCTGTTCGCTGTTGATATCCGGTCTGTCCAAGCTGAGGTATTCTCCATCTTACGCGCCGGGGTTTCCATGCGCCAATACAACCTACGTGGCGACCTCTTCCTGACCTCCGTGCTTTTGCATTCTGGATCATGACACCCCACCGCTTTACAGGTCCTTGTGTGCCTTTTCCCTCTGTCACCGCGGTGACATCTACAAAATCTCCCTCTTTAAAGATGTCTTTCGCTCTTATCTCTTTTCCAAACACTTCTCGTGCATATTCAAGGTCTTTTTCTATATCCCCACTCATCTTTATCTCCATTATTTCGTGCCTCTTCTTCGGCACCCCGCTCACGATTTCGGGTAATGTAGAAATTATCATGCTCAATGAAGGACTGTCCCCAGCCGAACTTTTGATTATATCCGCTATTTTGTCCAGATTGCCGCCATTCTCCGCTCCCGCCCATACTTCCGTTACCGGTTTCTTTCCGTAGTGAGTTTTCTTATACAGACGGAATCCTTCTACCCTTATAGGTGGTGTCTCTATTATCGTAGCAGGAACGAAAATCTCCATCCCCTTTGTCAAGCTGTGAGGGATATTATCAGTCAGAACGAGGTGCGTCATTCCCGCTTTATAGCCCACAAACCCCTGTATTTTCCTACCTGCTACTATCTCTTCCCTTTTTATTCTGCATTTCTCACTTCTTGCTCGCTTCCTTGGCGAGAAAGCAAGTGAGCCTCTCCTTGGTCTGTGTCTCTTTGACATTTTTACTTTTGGTATATTATGCTAACTTTAGTAGTTAAACTTAGTTAAAATTTTTCTTTTAGTACGGATTTTCTATCTTGAAAAGTGTTGCGGAGGTTGCCAAGAGGACAAAGGCGCAGCGTTGAGGTCGCTGTCCCGAAGGGGTTCGGGGGTTCAAATCCCCTCCTCCGCATTCAAAAAAATGCTAATGACCTATGTTATTTAATAGAGAAAAGAACTAAAATTGATTTGAGTTGGATTAATAGCGAAGGAGAAGAAAAGATGAAACAAATTGGAAGTGGAGTGGTTTCGGAAGGAGAAGAAGTAAAGACGTATGGGAATGAGGAATTAGAGGAGATATTGGAAAGGGCGAGAACAGTCATAAAGGTAATTGGATGTGGTGGAAGCGGGACAAATACGATACAGCGGATGACAGAGGAAGGCATTTTTGGCGCTGAGCTATTTGCTTTGAACACTGACGCCCAGCATTTGTTGTTTTCAAAAGTGGAGAGAAAGTTATTGATAGGAAAGAAGACAACTCGTGGACTTGGAGCAGGGAGTATCCCGAGATTGGGAGAAGAAGCGGCGAAGGAGAACGAAGATGATATAAAATCAATTATTGAGGGTGCAGATATGGTATTTGTGACCTGCGGATTAGGCGGCGGCACCGGGACAGGGGCAGCGCCAGTAGTCGCACAAGCAGCGCAAGATGCAGGTGCTCTTACCATTGGTGTGGTGACCTTACCTTTCAGTGCAGAAGGGGAGGTAAGAATTGAGAACATGGATACGGGACTTGAAACGCTGCGTGAACATACCGACACCCTAATCGTGATACCAAATGACAAGTTATTGGATGTAGTCCCCAGGTTGCCATTAAACGATGCGTTTAGAGTCG
Organism: Methanosarcinales archaeon; assembly: GCA_025464585.1. GTDB lineage: Archaea > Halobacteriota > Syntropharchaeia > Alkanophagales > Methanospirareceae > QMVO01. The sequence goes on along the minus strand of JAODGL010000193.1, from coordinate 236 downwards.
CCGATGATGTATTGATGCGCGCGGTTAAGGGAATAACGGAGCTGATAACAAAGCCCGGTCTCATAAATCTGGACTTCGCTGATGTGAGAACGGTGATGAAAGATGGGGGAATGGCAATGATAGGATTTGGTGAATCAGATGGTCAGAATAAAGCAATAGACTCGGTGAGAAAGGCATTAAGCTCCCCTTTACTTGAAGTTGATGTGTCAGAAGCGAAATCAGCTCTGGTAAACGTG
>JAODGL010000184.1 GCA_025464585.1 Methanosarcinales archaeon | reverse complement strand
TCTGGCTTTGCATCTCCGAAATCTGCATATCCTTTCTCCTTGATGTAACTTATAATCTCTTTCACATTCCCTTCACGTACAATCACCGTTGAAAATCCCTTTTCGCTGCCTACACTGCCCACACTCGCATCACTCTCCACCGCGGTGAAGTCCGTGCAAACGTTGCAACCGCTTGCAACTATCTCTTCTACTTCCTTCACCTTGAATTTCACTTTTTCGCCATCGCTCATCGTGGCGATGAACTTACCCTTGGTTATGTCAGTTTTAATGAGCTTCGAGAAATCAACACCTTTTTCTTGCAGAAATTTCGATATATCGCTGTAATGGAAATTCTCAGTGCAGAACAAGCCAACAACGAGTTTCACCTTTTCACGGAAGATAGGGAATTCCTGCTGCAGCTTTCTGACACCCGAAACGATGCAGGGCGTTCCGACAACACCCACACCGCGCTTCGTGAACCTCACCGCTTCCTTTAATGCGGGCAGTACATCCGCAAACGTGTATTTTGTGCCTCCGAGTGAGGTAATCGCGAGCTGTTCGGGGTCTCGCACGTGGAACATCTCAGTTGCCCATTTCTCGTCCCTGCCGGCGAACAAACCACGGTCTATCATTCCCATCTCTATTGCGGACACGATAAGTTCAGTCACCATCGCTCCGTCTTGCCCTGCGAACCGCTTTGACCGCCCGGCGATAAAATCTATATAATCGCCCAAGCCGCTTTTTGGCTCGTAAACAAACCGCGGACAGACCCGCACACAGGCACCGCAGTCAAGACATTGGTTCTCATAATCCGGGAAATCTACTTTATTTTCTACTACTGTTATCCCTCCGGGGCATATCGCTGCGCATGTCAAACACCGACTGCATAAGTTCGTATCTATAACTTTTGCTTTTAGATTCTCAAAATACACTTTGTCCTTTAACGGTTTCTCAGGAACCGCTACTTCCCATTCCGATTCTCCTATTGCTGTTGCCATTTTTTGTACTATTAGGAGGAGGATTATATAAGATTTTCGATTTTTTTATCTTTTTATTTCTTCACAAGTCTCAATATCCGCATTGAACACTCCTTAACGCATAATCCACAGCCCGTGCACTTATCCGTATCTATTTTCATTCTCAGTATGCCACGCTGTTCTGTTGAAGAAGAAATTGCACCACTTTCACACACTTCTTCGCAAACCCGACAGCCAATACAGCTCGCTCTGTCTATGCACTGACTTACCATCGGTATCTCTACCGGAGGCGTGACCGCGACAAAAAGAGTATCTACTTCCCGCACCCTCTTCAAATGCAAATCATGCTCGTCTATCACGTACTCCACTGACTTTTTATCCTCTCGAATTATCTCTGGCTCCTCGAGCATCTCCTCGGTAAGTGTGAGCATCTCATCCATATCCTTATACGCTACATCATGAATCTTTGTTGTTTTTAATGCACCACCAGAGCATGAATCAACGCAGAAATGGCAGAAGATGCACTTACCGTAATCTACCGTGGGGTAATATCTTTTATTCGGTGCCACTTTCATTTGAATCGCATTCGCAGGACATACAAAAGCACACTCCCAGCAACTAATGCACTTGTCGGGGTCAAACATGAGGTAGCCACGGAAATTATCCGGCATCTTCTTCCTTTCACGCGGATAAAACACCGTCGCCGTCAGTGGATATACAGATTCTTTCATCGCCACGCCTATGGCGGTTGCGTGCCTTATAACCTTCTCTCCCAAGCCCTGTTCCGGAACCGTAACTTTCTTCATCTCATATCACTCCTCCCAGTACCAATACAATTGACAATGCGAGTGCAATTAAGGATAATGAAAGCATTGCACTCCACCCGATGCTTAAACCCTGGTCAAGTCTATACCTTGGATATATCGCCCGTAGGACAAACAGGGTCGTCAATACTATCACCACTTTCAGTAAGAACCATATCACACCCGATAGGTCGCCAAGCCCTGCGATTGCCGGTCCACTACCTCCTCCAAGGAACAGCATCGTCATGAGCCCTGCTAAAACATACGCCTTCTCATAACACAGCACGTAGATAAGCCCGAATGCAATTCCCGAATACTCAACATGTGGTCCAGCGGCTAACTCCTGCTCCGCTTCCGGTATCTCAAAAGGCATCCGTGACGTTGCCATCGCAGCCGCAATAAAAAACGTAAGTGCAGCAATTGGGTTAAGGATTATCCCCCATATAGTCTGCTTAGTCGCTATCCCTACGGGGTCAGAAGTCCCATAGAGGACAATCATTGCAAGAACGGCAATGATAAATGGGACCTCGTATGCAAAATACATGAATGCCTCGCGCACTGTGCCGATAAAGGCGAACCTGCTGTTTGAAGCCCAGCCAAGACCCAGAATAAACAGCGGGAATAAGCATACTACTGCCAGTATTATCTGTATTGCATAAGGCGTTTCTATTGCCACGATATTCCCTGCGGGGATGAACATCAAAGGGAGCAAAGCGGGTATGAAAGTAAGAAAAGGAAACTGTAAGAAATAAGGTCTATGTGCATCTTTATGTACTATCACCTCCTGGAAAAGGAATCTAAGTGAGTCTGCAAGCAACTGGATTATCCCTCCTAACCACCACACTATTTCGTGTGGTCCCACACGCCACTGTATCCTACCGCAGAGTTTGCGTTCTATCCACGGGAAAAAGAGCAGTAATATGCCCAGAGTTGTGAAACCAGGGCAAATCAGTGCTGCGAAAAACGGTTTCCAGAGGATAAATGAGATTATTAATTTTATCATCGGGATTTCGGGCAGCAGGTCCAGCATCTGCTGTATAATAGGTATGCTCACCTGATTGCCCGCGATTCCCAGCCCGGTTATGACGGTGTTTATGTCAATCATCTTTTCATCACCTACCTACTATACTACCTATCTGCTTCTGGCGGGAAGTATCCAAAACTTCCATAGACCGCCCAGAAATCCGCTACTCTTTCTCCTTTTGATGCTTCTATTATCCCCCTCAGATTCATCCAGCACGGTGTTACAATCCTCACACGATAGGGGACATTTGACTCGCCATCGCTTATGATTGAATATAGAAGTGTGCCTCTTCCTGCCTCAGTAACCGAAGTCCACTCGCCTTTTGGTAGCACGAGATTACCATAAGCATGGAACAAATGACCCTTTATGTCTTTTGATGCCTCCCTGTATTCTCCAAGCACTTCTTCGCTTATGACCGCCCCTCTTGGCATCCTCTTCACCGCATCCACCGCCTGCTTCAGGATTCTCAGGCTCTGTTTTATCTCCTCGTACCTGCCCATATACCTGCCGAGAGAGTCCCCAGCATCGCCTGTCGTGACTTCCCAATCAAGCTTATCGTAAGCTTCATAAGGCTCCACTTTCCTTATATCATAGTCAACCCCGGATGCACGCAGGAAAGGACCCACAATGCCGTACCGTATTGCTTCTTCCCTCGTCAGGACTCCAACACCTTTTGTTCTCGCTATGAACACGGGATTATAGATAAATATGTCTTCAAACTTCCGCAGCCTTTTATTTATCGCAGAAGTGAAGTTGCTCGTCATGTTAAGAACGTCATCAGAAATATCCCGTCTTATCCCGCCCGGAATGATAAAGGATGGTGTGCATCGCGAACCGGTCATTCTTACTACCGCTTCAAGAATCATCTCCCTTATCGCCCATACATACATAAACCCGGTTGAATGCCCGGTGAATAGGGATAATATCCCGGAGTCGTAGAAGAATGCACCTATCCTCGAAAGTTCCGCCATTATTGTTCGTATATATTTCGCTCTTTCCGGAACTTCAATCCCAAGCGCTTTCTCTATCGCACGGACATATCCAAGGTTCATATTGAAGGGGTCACTTATATTCGCACGCTCGAACAGCGGTATATTCTGGATGTACAGCCGATTTTCAGCAAGTTTCTCCATTGACCTGTGAACGTATCCGGGATCAGGAATGATGTCCACAATGAGATCCCCTTTTAATCGCATTATCCACCTCAGATGACCGCTGCCTGTGTGATGTGGTCCTACAAGAACAACAAAGTCATCACTCTTCTCCGCTTCTTCCAGAAGTTCTTCCGAAACCGGCATCTTGAGGTCTGAGGGTAGTTCGATTTTGGGTGCGAAAGGAACACCATCCTCTAAAACATACCGCTCCTCTTCAAGCTTAAAATCCTTCCTTAATGGAGTCTGCGTCTCCGGAGCAAGCAAGAACTTCCCGTTCATCCCTTCATTCCCTTCAAACCGAATGCCGAAGAAGTCATGCATTTCCCTTTCTGAATAATCCACACTTTCCCACAGAGCTGTAAGGCTTGGGAATACCGGTTCTGCTTCTCTTCCTATTTCTGTGAAGACCGTTATAATAACAGGCATAAGCTCCTCGCTATAACTCGATACCATATATTCAACGATAAACTTCCTTTCGTGTGGTACATCTATCACGTTCACATTCTTCACGTGGTCTATTCCCGTCGTGCCGCTTAGCTCCCTCACAACCTTCACTAAGTTCTCCGGCGTTGTTTTTATCGCTATCCTGTTCTTATCGGTGATGGTGATGCTCTTATAAAGACCACCAAGTTGAGCTTTTAGACTCTTCACCAGGTCCTCTCCAAAATCCCAATCTACCTCCTTTGGCACGTCCACTTTGATTAAAGGAGTTGGAGCAAATATCTTCGCCGTGGTTGGTACCCTGCTTTCCTTCCCTTTTCCTCCTTCTGAAGGTAACTCCGCAGTCTTAAATTTTATGGTTGTTCTATCCCTGCCTTCTATCTTCTCTTGAACCGCTCTTACACCTCTTAAAAGACCCTCTGGGGTTATCGGACACCCCGGGATAAAGAAATCCACCGGCACTATCTCTGAAGGACGCGTTAAGTTATAACTGTTCCAGAATATTCCTCCTCGCTGACCACATGCTCCTATCACATTTACAAACTTCGGGTCCGGCATTTGCTCCCATACAATTCTCAACGCACGCGCCATCTTCCTCGTTATCGTGCCCTCGACAATGATAAAATTCGCCTGCCTCGAAATACCCATATTTAACGTACCCAATCTTTCGCCATCAAATCCACATGCAAAAGCATGCGCCAGCTCAACACCACAGCAAGAAGTGACAAAATGACACGGCCATAGACTCCACTTCGTCCCCCATCTCCTCAAAGGCGTGAATACGCCCGAACGGAGAATGCGTATGTTCCTATCCTTATCTCCTTCTTCCATTTTTACCTCACTTCCCCAACTGATACCTTGTAACCCACGTAAATTGCGGGCAGTAGCAGCAAAAGAGAGAGCAGCAATAAAACCGGATATAAATGAACCGTCGGATAAGCAGAAAGTAAGAGCAGGATAACGAGGATTGGCTCTGCTGCCATGAACATGAACATAAAACCGAAATATTGCATTGGAAGCGTATACTTCGGATTTTTTATCGGGATGTTCCCTGATTCCCACCTTGACATCTTCACTTCTGTGGGATGGTATCTCGGCCAGATTTTACTGAGGATAAGAAGCACGATGTCCATGAGTACGCAAACTGCAAGCAACAATCCTACTACTGCTGCGTTTTCTATCATTTCTCTTCTCCCTCCTATATTCCAATTCCTATCGTTTGAGCAAGAACTCTCATACCCTCAAAGAACCAATTTGGTGGAACTACGGTAATTAAAATTATTATTACCACAGAAACAGCAATGAAATTAGTGAGATTTGTTTCCCAGCCTATGCCCAGCTCACTTGCAAGCCGAATGTAATAAGGAATAGAGATAGCAGAATTTATCACTATGAGTGCAGCTACCACAATATAGACATATCCTGCTTCAGCCATGAAAAGTCCAACTTTAACCAGCGAAGAGAGAATAAAGAATTTACCCCAGAATCCCATTAGCGGCGGCACGCCGATGAAAGAGAAGGCAAGGAGGTACATCAAAGGTGAGTAAGCTCCTTCTCCCTTTATTGCATTGAAAAACCCTATCTTCCCGGCTGCGTTTGCAAACAGCATGAGTAATCCGCCCATCAATGCAAAACCGATGAACTCCGGGGTTGGCTTGATGACTACGACCAGGCATGTTAAAACATAGCCCATATTGGCAACCGTAGAGTAAGCGAGAACCCTTGCATGCTCTTTTGATGTCAAAGCTCCTATGTTACCGGTAAACATGGATATAGCAGCAAGCACGGCAGTAAATATGGTTATTGACGACGTTAGAGTACTTGCAGTATAGATTAGTATCCACAAAGCAGCGAAAAAAGGAACGATTTTGGCAAGAGAGGCGATGATTGAGATGGGAATTGGGTCTGCGGATGTGAAAACATCCGGAACCCACTCGTGTAGCGGTGCCACTCCTACTTCAAGACTTAAACCCATGACAAGCATTACATAGCCAAGTATGTACAGAAGACCATCAAACGAGTTCCTGGTATAAGCGAGGATGACTGCACCGATTAAGAACAAAACAGTAGCGAAAACCATAAACGTAATATATTTGATTCCGACCTCTACGTTTGCACCACCCTCCCTAACCATAACCAGGATATAAGTCGGCACGGAAACGAGAACAAGTGCTGCCAGAACGAGAGCAAAGTCGCCTGTATTGGCGATATACATGGTTGCGAGTGCCATCAATCCCACTAATCCATAATCCACACCTTTAATCTCGCTCAG
>JAODGL010000182.1 GCA_025464585.1 Methanosarcinales archaeon | reverse complement strand
AGAAGTATCGAGAAAGGGTAATCGCCCGGCATCCGCGAGGCAATAAGTATTTGGTGTTCTTGCTCTCGCAGTTTCTATCATTTCCTTCTCCCTATCAACCCCAATTATGTCTAATTCCGGCAATCTTTGTTCAAACGTGCCTATGCCACAACCCACATCCAGAATCTTCCGCCTGCCTTTTAACTCATTTCTGAGGTAATCTGCTTCTTTAGCCATGAGATTGGCTCCAAAGCTACTGTCACAAAATCTGATGTATTTTTCTATTACGCTAATCATAATTCAATATTAATTCTAAATCCGAAAAAGTATAAAAATAAAATTATATGAAGGAGATAGAAAGGGAGGGATGATTATTATTCCGAAGGATAAGTTAAGGAGTTTGTGGAGTCTCAAATGAGATGGGTGGAAGAGAAGGGGGTGGTGTAAGCAGATGATTGGAGTATGTTTTGGTGAAAAGTTTTCATCCAGAAGGATGTATATACGCAATACTGCGGATATACCACCAAAATGGGAGGATATACGCAATGCGGATATAATGCCAAATCGGAGTGATATATGCAATACTGCAGATATACCGACGTTAGGCGAAAGGGCTATAAGCGAATAGGATGAAGATGAAATGCCACGCAAAGCAACAATATATCTTGATACCTCCATCCCTAACGCTTTAATTCAAGAACCGGATGAAAGGAAAGAAATCACTTCCCGGTTATTTTCACAGATATTACCAAACTATGAGGTTTTCATATCAGAACTTGTCTTGGCAGAAATTAGAGCTACACCCGATACTGGATTAAGAAACCAATTAGTTGAATTGGTGAGTCAATTTCAAGTTTTATCAATAAGTTCAGATGCTGAAGCACTGTCGAGAGAATACCTAAAATACCTGAAAATCCCGGAAAGGGACGCCCTCCATGTAGCTATTGCATCTGTGGAAGGAATAAATTATTTGGTAAACCTGGAATATGCGGCACATTGCCAGAGAGCGAACAAGAAGGATTGTTGATAACATAAACTTTTTATTAGGATTTCCCAGAATTTATATAGTAACACCAGACGATTTCTTTGAATAGGGTGAAAAGGGATGATACCGATAGAAGAAAAGGAAGAGATGTGGAAAAAGGTTCTGAAAGATTTTCCTTCAGACCCCATGATGCGGGACCTTCATTTCATTGGAGAATTGATTTTCGCTTTGAAGAAGAAAGAAAAGGGGAAAACTTACATGGAATTAAGTGAAATTGCCAGAGAAGAATTTATTGATTGGCTCAGAGTTCATCCAAAGGTAAAAAGGGTATGAAACGAAATATGCCCCTTCGCCTAACAGAGCGTATCAGGCTTCGCTATGCTCCGCCCAAATTTTTGCTCAGTTTCACCCCGCAAAAACTTCAGATACGCTCGTGACGTTAAGTGAAATGCCCAAGCCCGCCTCAGTAAACTATATATGTCATAGGATGATAAGTAATTACGGTGTAGAGATATGGTAATAAGTAGATCCATTGAGGAAATAAAAAATATAATAGAGAATCACAAAAAAGAGTTGAAAGAGAGATATGGTGTTAAAGAAATCGGTGTTTTTGGTTCCTATGTGAGGAGTGAGCAAAAAGAAACAAGCGATATTGATATACTTGTTGATTTTTATCCACATGCAAATATGGATTTGATTAAGTTTGTTGAGTTAGAGTGTTTCTTGTCTGAGTTGTTAGGTATAAATGTAGACCTTGTTATGAAAACCGCATTAAAACCTAGAATAGGGTCGTATATCTTAAAGGAGGTCGTTTATGTATGAAGAGGGATTTCAAAGATTACATTGAGGATATAATTGATGCTATGGATAAGGCATTATTATTTACAGAAAATATGTCCTATGAAGAGTTTGGTCAAGACGATAAAACGGTTTTTGCAGTTATCAGGGCTATAGAAATTATTGGGGAAGCTGTTAAAAATGTTCCATTTTGAGATTAGAGAAAGATACCCCGAAATTCCTTGGAGGGGAATGGCTGGTATGAGAGATATAGTCATGAGGAAAAGGTGTACATGGTAATATTATACATCGTTGAGTAACAACAATGATAGGAGTTGAACGCCATACTCCTGTGTTACAGGCAAGTTATTTTCTCTACGCATCCAATAGCGATTATCGTTCTCATTGTCGCTTATTACAACTGGTGTGCTATCCACCTCTTCCCCCCGCTTCTTCGCTGTTATCCAACCACTGATAAGGCGGGGAATAGACATAATAAGCGAAGGGGTAAAGCGTAGTGCCTTCAGGGATAGTTTCCCTTTCGCCATCCGCAGTTTCCTATGTCCACGCTTTCATTAGAGGGGTTGTAAAGGGTTACCCATTCGTTTCCCCTATCCTATCCCGCGGGGTTCTGGTCGAAGGCGTGTATTACTACATCGGAAGAAGCGGATACCCCTGTGAATAGAAGCACCAAAAGCAAAAAGCAATATTTAAATTTAAAGGAGATAACTTATACTATCACAGACATAAAAGGGGCATGGAGGAAAAAAAGAGAAATGAAGTTAAGTGGAGCGGAAATAGTGGTGGAAGAGTTGAAGACTGAAGGAGTGGAAGTAGCCTTTGGAATACCAGGTGGAGTTCTGTTAGACTTGTACGATGTGCTCTACAAGGAAGAGGCGATAAGGCATATATTGATGAGGCATGAGCAATGTGCGGCGCACGCTGCTGACGGCTATGCACGCGTATCCGGGAAAGCAGGCGTTTGTATTGCCACTTCGGGTCCCGGTGCCACGAACCTCGTTACGGGACTTACGAATGCAAACATGGATTCCTCCGCCGTGGTGGCATTAACGGGACAGGTGCCAACCTCCGTGATAGGCACCAACGCATTTCAAGAAGCAAGCACCTTCACCATCACCATGCCTATCACGAAACATAATTTCCTCGTAAAGCGAACAGAAGATTTACCCAAGGTCATCCACAATGCCTTTTACATTGCTAATACCGGAAGGAAAGGAGTTGTTTTAGTTGACCTCCCAAAGGATATCCTGGCAGGCGTAGCGGATGTGGATTTACATCCGAAGGAGACTTTTGCAGGCTATAAACCAAATATAAAGCCGAATCAAGTGCAAATAAAGCGAGTTGTTGAGATTTTAGCACGGGCGGAGCGGCCTCTTATACTGGCAGGGGGAGGTGTAATCAGTGCTGATGCCACGACGGAGTTACAGCGTTTAGCGGAATTTCTTGCTGCTCCCGTTGTAACAACGCTTATGGGTAAAGGAGCGATTCCGGAGAATCATCCTTTCTGCCTCGGTATGGCAGGGATGCACGGGCAGGTCTATGCGAACAGAGCGATAAACGAATGTGATGCTCTGCTTGCCTTAGGGACGAGGTTCAGCGATAGAACCACGGGCTGGCAATTAGACCAGTTTGCTCCGGATGCCACGCTTATACATGTGGACATAGATACCGCGGAGATAAACAAGAACATGCCGGTGGATATACCGATTGTAGGAGATGTGAAGCTTGCGCTGTTGGAAATATTAAAGTTGCTGGCGAAAAAGAGCGCGAAGAAAAGTGGGAGCGAGTGGGAGAAGAGAATAAAAAAGATGCACGAGGCATGTGACTCGTGTGTAGAAGAGATACCGATGGAAGGGGCATCGGTATCAGATATATTAATAAAAGAGCTCAGTAAAATCCTGGATGACGATGCAATCGTTACCACAGAAGTGGGGCAGTGTCAGATGTTTGCAGCACATTATTACATGACAAGGAAGCCGCGCACGTTTATATCCTCTGGCGGGCTGGGGACGATGGGGTTCGGATTCCCCGCAGCGATAGGGGCGAAGGTTGCAGCGCCGGATAAGAAAGTCGTGGACATAGCAGGAGACGGAAGTTTTCTGATGACCTGCCAGGACCTGGCTACCTGCGTTGAGAACGATATACAGGTGGTAGTGTGCATCTTTGACAATAGATATTTGGGAATGGTAAGGCAGTGGCAGGAGCTGTTCTATGAGAAGAAATATGCTCATACGGGTCTGGGGATCACGCCGGATTTTGTTAAGTTGGCGGAGGCGTTTGGGTGCTATGCAGAGCGAGTAGAAAAGCCGGAGGAGTTGAAGGATGCTTTAAATAATGCATTCGAGTCAGGAAAACCAGCAGTTCTTGATATGATTGTGGGCAAGGAGGATAAGGTATTGCCTATGATTCCTCCTGGTGGTGGTATAATAGGAATGATAGGAACGGAGAGATGCAAACACATATAATTTCGTTATTGGTGGAAGACCATCCAGGCGTTCTAACGAGAATGTCGGGCATGTTCACCCAGCGAGGCATCAATATCACCTCGCTTACGGTCTCTCCATGCGAGAAGGAAGGGTTATCAAGGATGACGGTGGCGATAAAAGGTTCTGAGAGCGAATTGGAGAAGGTGAGGAAGCAGATAAGCAACCTGATAGAAGTGGTGAAAGTAGTGGATTTGGGCGAGCATGAGGCGATTGTGAGGGATTTGTGCCTTATGAAGGTGCACGTAAAGGATTCAGAAGCTCGTTCTGAGGTGATGCAGCTTGCGGAATCTTACGGTGCGAAAATAGTGGATGCTGCTTTGGATTCGGTAACACTGGAACTTACAGAAGAGCCAGAAAGGATAGACCGGTTTGTTGACTTAATGAGACATTTCGGCGTGAAGCAGTTGTTCAGAACCGGAGTTACAGCGATTGGGATAAGTGTAGACGTGGAGAGATAGGCGCAACAGTAATAACATAAGTACTTATATGCCGTTGTAACAATCAATCATAGCATAAGAGGAGAATAATACGTTTGTATATTAGAAACGATAACCATGCAAGAAATAAAAACCGTAAAAATCTTAGATACAACGTTAAGAGACGGTGAGCAAACCCCTGGAGTATCATTGACACCTGAGCAGAAGTTACAGATTGCAAAACAACTTGATATACTTGGGGTAGATGTGATAGAAGCAGGAACTGCGATAATTTCAGAAGGAGAGCAAAGAGGAATAAAGGCAATAGCAAATGAGGGTTTAAATGCCGAAATTAGTTCCTTTGCCCGGTTATTGAAAGGAGATATTGACGCTGCGATTGAATGCGATGTGGACACGGTTAATTTAGTCGCACCTGTTTCTGAAGATCACATAAAGAAGAAATTGAAGATAGACCGGGAAACGCTGAGAAACAGGACAATAGAGATGGCAGAATATGTAAAAAGACATGGTTTAAAAGTGGAAATAAGCGCAGAAGACGCATCCAGAGCGGATATAGTGTTTTTAAAATCCTTCTTCTCTGAATTATCCGGGGTTGTTGACCGTTTATGCTTCTGTGACACTGTTGGCGTATTGTATCCAGAGCGCACAAAGGAGATATTTCAAGCTCTTTGCGATTTCGAGACGCCCGTTGCAGTGCACTGCCATAATGACTTCGGATTGGCAACGGCGAATTCAGTAGCAGCGGTGATGTCAGGAGCAAAAGTCGTGCACGTAACGATGAATGGCTTGGGCGAAAGGGCAGGTAACGCATCTTTAGAAGAGGTAGTAACCGCTTTAGAAATACTTTACGGCATAAAAACGAAGATTGCAAAAGAGAAATTGTATGAAACTTCGCGATTGGTCATGAATTTGACAAAGATGCCGCTTGCGCCGAACAAACCACTTATGGGCGATAACGCATTCACACACGAGTCAGGGATGCACGTTCACGGGACGCTGGCGGATACGAGTTTATACGAGCCAATAGATCCAGGGATAGTAGGAAGAAAGAGGAGATTTGCATTTGGGAAGCATACCGGAAGAGCATCGGTGAAAATGGCGTTAGAAGAGATAGGTATCACCGCGGACGATGAACAAATGAATAAAATACTGATGAAGGTGAAAGAGCTCGGGGACAAGGGTAAACTGGTTACTGATGCCGATTTTCAAGCAGTAGTGGAGGATGTCCTGAGTATAGAAAGGGAAGAGAAGATAAAACTCGTTGATTTATCCGTGGTGTCCGGGAAGAATGTGTATCCAACAGCATCAATAAGATTGGAAGTGGATGGAGAGGAGGTAGTGGAAGCGGGCGTTGGTGTTGGTCCTGTGGATGCCGCGATAAATGCGCTGCGAAAGGCAATGTCAGGGATGGAAATGGACGATTTGCGCCTTGAAGAGTATCACGTGGATGCCATTACCGGTGGAACAGACGCGCTGGTGAACGTTATAGTGAAGATGAGCAGGGGTGATACGACCATAACCGCGAGTGGTGTGAGTGAAGATATAGTGATTGCCTCGGTGCGTGCATTGATCAACGGAGTGAACAGGTTGTATCAATGATGCGATAGAAAAAGTGTTGCAAGAAGGAAAAAAAGAAATCTCGGTTGTGCTCCCGGCGCATAACGAAGCTGAAAAGATAGAGGATGCGGTGAGTCAGACACGGGAGGCTTTAGCTGAATTTGCTTCGTCTTATGAAATAATCATCGCAGAAGACGGAAGCACAGACGGCACAACTGAAATAGCGAGCAGAATAGAAGCTGAAAATCCATTCGTTAAGCACATACACAGCGAAGAGAGATTGGGCAGAGGTAAAGCGCTTAACAACGCTTTTAAAGTCGCAACCGGTGAAATATTGGCTTACCTCGATGTTGACCTATCCACAGACATGAAACACTTAAAGCCACTAATAAATGCGATAAAAGAAGAGCACTACGATTTCGCAACCGGCTCGAGAATGCTAAAAGGTAGCGAAGTGAAGCGGTCTTTTAAGCGAGCTGCAATGAGTAAAGTTTTCAATTTCCTCGTAAGAAACATACTGCGGTCTAAGATAAGCGACCATCAGTGCGGGTTCAAGTCCTTCCGAAAAGATGCCTTAATGCGTCTCCTGGACGAAATAAAGGATGAACACTGGTTCTGGGATACAGAAATGCTTGTGCGAGCACAAAGGAACTCATACAAAATAAAGGAGATACCGGTGAGATGGGAGGACAAAGGGGGTGAGGGAACAAAAGTGAACTCTTTTAAGGACGGGCTCTCGATGTTCTATAGGATTATAAAGTTGCGGTATTTCTTATCAAGAAAAAATAAATTATAGACACAGATTAACGCTCGTAGGCTCTGCCCACGGTAGAGTAGGAGGAGGTCTTTCGACCTCCGTCCCCTCATCGAACCGTACGTACGGATTTCCCGTATACGGCTCTCCTTTGGTGTTGCCCCATAGCAGGGAGTGAGATCACCACTCAGGGTTCAAGAGCGATGACAAGGATTTCA
>JAODGL010000101.1 GCA_025464585.1 Methanosarcinales archaeon | reverse complement strand
TTCAGAAGGATGCATCGAAAGGAGAAGGAGGAGTAGCATATATTTCATCTCAGATTCCCAAATTCTTTTTATTGAAAAAATGCAAATCCAAGAACATGGCAAAAATAGAACTCGTTTACTGGAAGGATAAAATAGGTGGGGAAACAGAGAGACTGGTAACAGAGGCGTACAGCTACGGCTTTTCTGTCGGTCCGCATGGTGAATGGGAAATGATCATCGCAAAGGAGGATAAAGAAGTAAGAAAAAACGAACTCGTGAACATAAAGATAGGCGAAATAGAAGTACCACCGAAGTCAATCGTCCTGCCTTGCCCTATCATGCGGCATGCACTTGGTGTGGTTACCTCGCTCGCAGCGGCTGGAAAGCCATTGTCCGTTGAGGAAAGAAGGGTTCTTGATGAAGTCATTTTTCATCCATTCACTGATGGTAAGGTGAGTAAAGGGGAGCTACTCTGTGTTGTAAACATATTTTATGCTGCGATCGAACGAAGACTTGCGAGAGGAGCGGCGGAGAAGTGGCTGCGCGAGAGATACAGATATTAGTGTTTGCATTTGTCGGTCCGCCTGCTGCGGGTAAGACCGAAGCGGCATCGGTGGCAAAGGAGCTCGGTATTCCGGTCATAACAATGGGGGAAGTGATAAGAGCGGAGTTAAGAAAACGTGGTCTTCCGTTAAACGATAAAAATGCGGGACGAATAGCAAATGAACTGAGGGCGCGCGAAGGAATGGATGCGATTGCAAAACGATGCATCCCGCGGATAAAAGCCCGGAAGAAAAGTGCGGGTAAAGGCATTGTTGTTGTAGTAGATGGTGTGAGGGGCATTGCAGAAGTGGAGGCATTCAAAAAAGAATTTGGCAATGAATTCGTGCTTGTGAGAGTAGATGCTCCACTCTCACTTAGATATGAGCGAATAAGGTCTCGTGGTAGAGGTGATGACTCAGACCTATTAAGCCTCGAGGAATTTAAGAATCGAGAGAAAAGGGAGCTTGGATGGGGCATGGAAGAAGCGATGAAAAAAGCAGATAGGATAGTAGAAAATACTACGTCTTTAGCGGAATTTAAAGAGCAGATAAAATGGATTCTTCGTAATTACTCAAAATCTTATCTGTTGTGAAGGGGAAAGCATCCTATAAGCTCCATATCGTCTATATTTGCAGCAGTAGCGTCAGAATCCGAACCCGAAGGGAATGCCTTTTTGGCTACCCGGTATTGCCTCTTTGCCCTGCTCCCCTTTCTCAGCAATATACCTCTCGAATGCATACTCGCTAAATATGTTGATATCGTGCTAAGCCCTATATTTACACCCTTCGCTTCTTCATATAATCGCTTTAACTGTGAAGAAGTGAACCAATCCTTTGGTCGCTTTTCATCAAACTGCAAAAAATACGCCAATCTATCTTTTATCGGGAGGTCCTCTCCGTCTATATCGTAAGGATTACCAATGAAAGGCGAAGGAATTTCTTCCTCCAAAAACTTAACTATACGTTCTATCATCGTGGGTTTAAAAGCTTCGTTCGTTAAATCGCCCTCACGGGCAAAGATGGTCTTTATATCTTCGCCTCCTGGCACTTCTACTTGCACTTTCACTTCCACCTGCACCTTCATTGCCATCTCATATCCTTCACCTTCTTCACTTATTCTATGAACAAATGAAATTAATTCGATGTTATATATAAAGAATACGGAGAAATAAAGAAAAATAACTTATATTTCCACTGGAGAGAACAGTGAACAAATGAATTGGGATTTGTTTGTTATTTGATGCTGGGGATTTGGAATTTTCAACATCACTTTTTGCAATTTATTCTCGGAATGACTATAAAAAGTTTATGCATAAAGAATAAAATAATTCTTGAACAGTGGGGGACGAAGCGAAATTGGCACCAAAGAGGGATTACTACGAGACCTTAGGCGTTGGTAAAGGAGCATCGAAGGAAGAAATAAAGCGTGCTTATCGGAGATTAGCGAAAAAATATCATCCTGACCTTAACAAGAATAACCCTAAAGAAGCGGAGGAAAAGTTTAAAGAGATATCTGAGGCTTATGAAGTGTTGTCAGACCCTCAGAAGCGTGCGAATTACGACAGATTCGGGCATGCGGGCGTTGACTTCGGTCCTGGTGGATTTGACTGGTCACATTTCACACGGTTCAGTGATGTAGAGGACATATTTGGTGATGTATTCAGGGACTTTTTTGGCGGGAATTTTGGTTTCGGTGGGACCAGGGGTGGGTCTATATTCGAGGACCTCTTTGGAAGGGGGGGATACACAAGAGCGGAGGAGAGATACGGACGACCAGGACCAGAGAGAGGAAGCGACCTCAGATATGACGTTGAGATAGACCTCGAGGAAGCAGCGAAGGGGCTGGAGAAGGAATTAAACGTTTCTAAGGAAGAGCGCTGCCCTTCGTGTGGGGGGACGGGTGCGAGTTCAGGCGGATTGGAAACCTGTTCTACATGCGGAGGAACCGGTCAAATAAGAAATGTGCAAAGGCAAGGCTTTGCTCAATTTATTTCTATCACTACCTGCCCTCGATGTGGTGGTAGCGGCAAGGTGATAGAGAAGCCCTGTGAGAATTGTGGAGGAAGCGGGAAAATCAGGGTGAATAAGCAAATAACTGTGCGGATACCACCGGGTGTGGATACTGGAAGCAGATTAAGGATTGCCGGTGAAGGAGGCGCAGGGGAAAGAGGAGGACCACCGGGCGATTTGTATGTGGTGGTGCATGTAAGAGAGCATGAATTCTTTAGAAGGGAGGGAAACAACCTGTTTTGTGAAATCCCCGTTCGATTCGCGCAAGCGGTATTTGGCGATGAGATAGAGGTGAAGACGATAGATGGTGGCGTTGCAAGAATGAAGATGCCTGCCGGCACGCAATCAGGCACGGTTTTCAGGTTGAAGAATAAAGGGATGCCGGACTTAAAGGGCTATGGTAGGGGCAACTTGCTGGTGAGAGTGAAGGTAGTAACGCCAACAAAACTGAGTAAAAGGCAGAAGGAATTGTTACGTGAATTTGACAAGGAGGAGGGACAAAAGACAGGTTCTTTTTGGTGGAACAGGAAAAGATGAGAGGTGAAAGAGATGGAAAAACAAACAAGAACTCCTATTCTCTCTGTACTGGGGCACATAGACCATGGCAAGACCACTTTACTCGATAACATAAGGGGCTCGGCAGTAGCAGCGAAGGAAGCAGGACGTGTGACACAGCATATAGGGGCAACGGAAATTCCTATTGATACGATAAAGAAGATTTGTGAACCACTAAAAAGGGACTGGGCGGGAATAGAAGTTCCTGGTTTGCTCTTCATTGACACTCCGGGTCATCATGCGTTCGCGAGCTTGAGGAAAAGAGGGGGTGCTTTAGCTGATGTCGCTGTGGTGGTAGTGGACGTGATGGAGGGATTTCAGCCTCAGACCTACGAATCACTGAATATTTTAAGGTTATTAAAAACGCCTTTTGTTCTCGCATTGAACAAAATAGATCGGATAAAGGGCTGGAATTCAAAACCCGTACCCTTTTGTATCAATTATAAAGACCAGCCGGAATATGCGAGGGAAGCATTGGATGCGAGGATATATGAAATAGTGGGCGACCTATATGATAAGGGCTTCTCGGCTGATAGGTATGACAGGATAAGAGACTTCTCAAGAACTGTGAGCATTGTACCGGTGTGTGCGAAGACCGGAGAAGGAATTGCGGATTTATTACTTGTTCTGATAGGCTTATCACAGAAGTACTTTGAAAGAACCCTGCGTATTCAGTTAGAAGATGCGGGCGTTGGCACGATATTAGAAAAGAAGGAGGAGCGCGGGTTAGGAACCACGATTGATGTGATATTATATGATGGAAAGCTCAGCGTGGGTGATACAATCGTGGTGGGAAGCGTAGAGGAAGAGCCAATCGTAACAAAGGTGAAGGCGTTGTTAAAGCCAAGAGCGTTGCAAGAGATAAGGACCGAGCAAAGATTTGAGCGCGTAAAAACGGTGAATGCTGCTTCGGGAGTGAAAATAGTAGCCACAGGGATAGAAAACGCGCTTCCCGGCTCACAGGTGAGAGTATCCAGACAGGGGCGAGAAGAACTGGAGAGCGTGATAAAAGGGATGAAGGGCGATATAGAGGCGATGAAAATGGAGACCAGCCCGGAAGGAATAATCATAAAGGCAGATACAATGGGCTCGCTGGAAGCGCTTGCTCTGGAGCTGAAAGGCGAAGGGATAGAGAGAATAAAAAAAGCAGAAGTCGGATGTATTTCTAAAAGGGACGTAATAGACGCTACCACGGTTAAGGACCGTTATTTGAGTGTTATTTTGGGCTTTAACGTGGATATTTTTCAGGATGCAAAAGAAATAGCGTTGGAAAATGGCATCCCAGTGTTTATAAGCGATGTTATTTACCGCTTGATAGAAGATTACGAGAACTGGATGAAAGAGGAGCGCGAGAAAGAGAGGCGTGAGCTCATGGATAGGCTGACCACACCAGCAAAGATAAAAATCCTGCCGGGATGTGTATTCAGACAGAGTAAACCCGCTATTTTTGGTGTTGAGGTCTTGAGCGGGAAGATAAAAACAGGTGTGAAATTGATAAAAGCAGATGGTGAAGGGATTGGAGCGATAAATGAGATACAGGATAAAGGCGAGAGCATAAAAAGTGCAGGACAGGGGATGCAGGTGGCGATTTCAATGAAGAAACCAACGATGGGGCGGCAGATAAAGGAGAATGATGTTTTATACACAGATATTACTGAAGAAGAAATGAAAGAGATGAAAACGTTAAAGGGTTTGTTGTCCGCGGATGAAGAAGAAGTGCTGGAGGAATTGTTGGAGATAAAAAAGAGAAGGAATGAGCTTTGAATGATGCATATTGCCTCTGGACGCTAATACCTATTTCCTTGCATCTCCTTACAGCAACTGAGATGGAGTGGATTGTTTAAGGTGTGGTTAAACATGCGCATACTAATTAATCTTCGGGCAGCGAAAAATCAGGGCTATGAAAGCCTTTACCATCATAAGTTACAGGGGTTCGTTTACGGGCTGTTGCGGGATTCGGGATTTGGAGGGTTGCATGATAAAAGGGGTTACAAGTTCTTTTGTTTTTCTAATATCTTTCCTATAAAGGATATTATGGATGCAGGCGAAGCGTTCAAGTTGATTATCGCATCGCCGAATGCCGAGCTTATATCTTCAGTAGCGGGTGCTTTAGCGAAAGTTTTGGCTGATGCCGAAGGAAATGGAAGGGCTGTAAACATAGGAGAAATGTCATTTAGGGTGGTGGGTTTTAAGAAGTTGGAGACGAAGCTAAACAGGAAGAATTTGAGGGTGCTCACCGCCACGCCGGTGATAATCAGGATACCGGAGCGGAATTATGAGCGATATGGGATACCGGAGGAGGAAAGAAAAGCGAGATATGTTTACTGGCGTCCGAAATATACATTTGAGGCTTTTTTGAAGCAATTGAGTGAGAATTTGATAAAGAAGTTCAACGATTTTTACGGCACGAAGCTGAGAGAATACGAGCTCTTCGAGCAGTTTGTGTTCAGGCGTGCAACAGCGACAAAGGTGGTTATTGATGGCAGGGAATACGTGATGGTGGGTAGTATGTGGGAGTTCGTATGGAGTTATATGGATGAAATGCAGCGAAGAGTAATAGAGTTTGGGTTGGATGCGGGATTTGGAGAGAGGAATTCGCTGGGGTTTGGGTTCGTGAATAAAATTTCTTTCTGAAAGAACAAATAGGATTAATTAATGAGCATCGAACGAAGTAAAAAATTTGGTATTTGCAGGTTCTGTGGTGCACGTGTGAAGATAGAGAATATGGCTGCGCATGAGCGAAAGGTTCATCCGAAGAAATAGAGTTCGTGCTATTTAAAGAAGAACGCCTTGAATAACTAAAAATTGCGGAATAAATAAGAAATGGATGCGGAACCCGACATCGGCGCACTACTGAGTAAAGAGATGTTCTTCAGCGGCACGCAGGTGAACTATTTTATAATATGCAAGACAAAGCTATGGCTGTTCTCGCACTTCGTCACCATGGAACAGAGCTCTGACCTCGTCGCTTATGGCAAGCTCGTGCATGAGACATCTTATGGAGAGAAGAGGAAGGAAATCGTTATTGACGACCGGATAGCGATAGATTTCGTCCAGAAGGGCGAT
Source organism: Methanosarcinales archaeon (assembly GCA_025464585.1). GTDB lineage: Archaea > Halobacteriota > Syntropharchaeia > Alkanophagales > Methanospirareceae > QMVO01. The sequence continues at coordinate 60 of JAODGL010000101.1, read as the reverse complement.
ACGCTCGTGTTACACGAGGTGAAGAAAGGTAAGAGGATGGAGAGGGCGCATAGATATCGA
>JAODGL010000002.1 GCA_025464585.1 Methanosarcinales archaeon | reverse complement strand
AAAGTCTGAAACTTAGGTATCTACGTTCCTGTAAACAAGAAGCACATCAATGTCGCTGTAAGGACTAAACGTGCCTTTTGCAAAACTACCATAAACATATATCCTGCTTATCTTATCCCCGAATGAACCACGAACACGTTCAATAAATTCTTTCAACGTCCTTTTATATTTTTCGTGTTCGTTCATCACCCCGCCTCCATAGCAACCCTCTTCCACTCTCCTCTTTTCAGCAAATATCTCACTATCCCTACTTTTTCTTCTGGATTGAGTTCCGCAGGATTCCGAATAACATAAAGCATTGGCTCTTTTATTGCGTTTTCAATCACGTAAAGCCAGTATTTATCCCCTAACTGTTTCGCAGTCATCCATTCATTTGGAGTAAGTATAAGATTTCCCTCTGCCGCTTTTGCCTTCACCTCTATATATCTTATCTCACCCAAACCTTCTGACCGTATATCATAGCCCCTCTTATCAGCCGATACATCTATCGGATTCCTTCCTTGCTCTCTTTCGTATTCCATAGCTACTTGCATACCTATTTCTTCAATCTTGGGATCGCCTGGCTCCTCGCCCTTCATTGTGGAAGGTATTACCGCCGCAACTCCTATAATTCTCGGCGGTGAGAGTGTCAGAGAACCTTCTTTATCCATCTTTGCCAATAAATCTTCTTTCCTCTTCTTCAATTTCTCCATTTCTATCGTCCATTTTCTATACGCTGCGTCCTTCTCATTCCCTCCTCTTTCTAAATATTCCAGCATCTTCAAATCCAACTGTTCTATCCTCTCCTCCAATGCGCTTATCGCGTATTCCTTCTTTATTCTGATTTCTCTTTCCCTCTCTTTCAACAGCATCCTCCTGTAATCCTCTAACTCTCCTCTGATAATTTCAGACAAAACCTTCGGTCTCAATCTTAACAAATTCTTCAATTTATCATCCGCTTTCTTCTTTGATGGCTTCAAGTCCCACCCCACCGCAGGACTGATACTCTTAATTTCTCCTCCCTCCGGTGAATAAACCGAGAACATCTTTTTTCCTGTAAACACGCCATTGCCGTCATAGACCGACCCTTCTAAAAACCAGATTAGCCCGTATAGCTGCCCATCAGGGTCCTCAAAAACTGCTCCTTCATTTAAAGCGTTCCCATACTTATCCATAATCTTCTCTATCACTGCCTCCATGAGTGGATGTCCCGGGGAGATAAAATCTGCCGTTTCCCCCTTCTCAAGTAGCTGTTTATCAAATGTGAATTTAGGATACCTGTCATCAACTATGCCATACCTCATCCTGAAATCGTATGATACATCCTTTATCGCATACGGGACCCAATCTATCCCTAAGAAGCCGTCTTTCCTTCGATGTACCTTATCCTGACCGGCAATTTTGCTGTATGCTCTGATAAAGAAATGTTCCAGATATTCAGGCACTAATTTGTTCTCCTCCGAAATCTTAAAAGTCTCATTGCTCCACGGCACATCTACTTTCAAAGCTAAAGCTTCAGCAGTCAGCCTCTTTATCTGCTCCCTCGCTTTCTCTATGGATAAAGAATCAATCTCGTTTTCCGCATCCGCTACCTCCTTCTTTCCAAATATAACCTTTTGTATCAGTTGCTCCACATTCGCATTCTCTAAAATATCTCCTATGACATCATAGACTTTCTCTTCCCCTAAATGCTCCTTCATTATCTCTATCTTTTCAAGCACCTTGTTCAAAACTTTCCCCTCAAGTGTGTTTAATGCCACCATGTTGAAAATAAAAACAATCGGGTGCCTTTGTCCATATCTGTGAATCCTCCCCATTCTCTGCTCCAATCTGTTCGGGTTCCATGGAATATCGTAATTAACCATCATCCAGCAAAATTGTAGGTTCACACCTTCACCAGCAGCCTCTGTTGCTACCATCACCTGAGCACTGTGTTTAAATTCCTCTTCTGCCTTTATCCTTCTCTCTAAACTCATGTTACCATGAATTGTGGTAACCGAATAGCCCCATTCCTTCAACTTACCAGCTAAATATTCCAGAGTAGCCTTCGCTTCGGTAAATATCAGTAATTTGCTCTCTGCTTTACCCTTCTCAATGTGTTTCTGAACAAGCCCTTTCAATTTCTGAAGTTTGGTCTCAACTTCGAGATGCTCGACCTCTCTTGCTCTCGTAATTATCCTGTCCACTTCGTTTATTTCTTCCTGTAATTCTTCAAAACTTTGCGCTGTGGTGAGAGACTCTATTGCGCTTTCCAGTTTCCACCGCTCTTCTTCTGGCATATCTTCTATGTCGCCATAGATGTCCTGCATCTCCTGAATCAACTGATGATTATCCAGCATCGTTTGGAGTCGCCTGCGTCTGTTCTCGAGTGAACTCCTGAGCGCTCTAACACTTGACGCCATCCTCCGCTGTAAAACGATGAGAGCGAGGGATATGTTTCTTCGCTTTCGCTCCTCCTCTAATCTCTGAGCCCTCCGGTAATATTTTTTTACATACCTGGTTACCTCGTCATACAAATCTTTCTCTGGTTTCGAGAGTTCATACCCCACGGTTGTAACGTCTCTGGGTGGAAACAACCTCTTACCATCAAATCCTTTCAGCTCCTCCTTCATCCGCCTCAATACGTATTCCTCCTTGTTTTTGCTTAATATCCGCTCCATGCTTTTCGTTGAAGAAAAAACATCGTTATCTAACAGAGAAAGAAGCAATCTGAAATTATCCGGGTCGCCTTTATGTGGCGTAGCAGTCAAGAAAATCAAATTAGAAGAGTTATCTGCAACAACTTCCCCCACTTGATATCTCTTTGTTTTACGCGTTTTATCTCCATACAAATATGCGGACATCTTATGCGCTTCATCCACTATCACCAGGTCCCAATCCACATTTTTTAATGTCTCCCTTACATCTTCTTGACGGATAAAATCCAGCGATGTGATGCACCATCTCCTGTCCTTCCATATATTCGTGCCATAGGATGTATCAATTATATTCCTATCTATTACTGTGAATCGCTCATTGAATTTTTCTTTCAGCTCCCGTAGCCACTGGAATTTTAAATGACCCGGAGATATAATCAAGCAATTGTTCATAAGCCCACGCATCTTTAATTCTTTCAGTATTAACCCTGCCATGATGGTCTTTCCCGCACCAGGGTCGTCTGCAAGAAGGTATCTGACCTTCTTCTTCGGCAAAATGTGTTTATAGACCGCATCCAGTTGGTGAGGAACTGGGTCTATCTTTGAAACATTGACTGCAAATAAAGGGTCAAATTCAAATGCAAGCCTGATCCTTTTTGCTTCAATCCCGAGGAAGAAAATTTCGCCATCGGTGGAGAAATCAATTTTCTCCCCTTCTTCTACAATTTCTATACTGTCCAATTGGTCTAAACCGATGATTTTTTCATGTATCTCACCAGTTTCTAAACCTTTCGCATAAATTACGCTGATGTCTCCCATAGCATCAACAGATATTACCTCAACAGCTTCAGGAAATAGTTTACCTCTCAAGAGAGTTCCTTTTTTAATTGATTCTATCCTATTTGTCATGATACCTTGATACTATACTCGGCATAAACCTATATCAATTCTTTTTCCTTTAAGCTTATATATTTTCCATCGCCTATGATAACATGATCAAATACTTCGATACCCAGAAGATTCCCCGCCTCGAGCATCCGCTTAGTCAATTTAATATCTTCGCTACTCGGCGTTGGATCTCCACTGGGATGGTTATGCACCAGGATAATAGATGCTGCACTCTTCTCAATTGCCTTTTTGAATACTTCCCTTGGATGCACTATGTTAGTGTTCAGACTACCTATGGAAACTGTTTCGTCTCCTATCACTCTGTTCTTTGTATCGAGATAGACTCCCTTAAAAATTTCCTTCTTTAAATATCGCAATTCCGGCATGAACATATCTGCTACATCTTGTGGGGTTCTAATTGGCGGTTTGGACTCGTATGTAAGTAATCGCCTACCCAACTCAAAACTTGCAACGATTTGACATGCTTTGGCATCTCCAATTCCAAGTGTTTTTCTTAATTCAATTACGTCACTTTTGGATAAAGAGGGCAAGTTATACTTCTCCAGGAGCTTTTTCGCCAGAGCAAGGACATTCTCTTCTCTCGTCCCAACCCTCATAACAATTGCGAGCAATTCCGCCGTGCTGAGATGTTTTGGACCATATTTAATCAAGCGTTCTCTTGGACGCTCATCTTCTGGCATATCTTTTATCTTAGCCTTATACTCAACTATTTTCTCCTCCATTTCCTTCTAACTTCAACTTATACAGTATAAGTTTTATTGTCGTACCTTGTATTTCTATTTTTAGTTTCGCATCTTTCGTATTAATCATAGAAAAGAAGCTCGCTGGAGGGGATAGGATGAAACTACAATCCGGATTCAACATCGTGGAAAAAGAATACGAACCGTTCGAGGATTCAATGACCGTTATTGAGTTTCTTGGTAGTATTCATAGAAATGAACGGATTCCACGCAGGGGTGACGGTGAAGGGATTGGACACACTGCTTTTGAATTACGATTTGAATTACTA
>JAODGL010000180.1:11360-19694 GCA_025464585.1 Methanosarcinales archaeon | reverse complement strand
GCCATTTCGTCCCTGTTATCTTCCGTAACCTCAAACATCTCAAACTCCTCCTTTACACGCTTTACCAATTCATGCTCCGACCTTTGGTGAACAGAGACAAGCATAGACTTTTTACTTTCTATTGCTTCTTCCACAGCTTCTACGAACCGTCTTGACTTCAATTCCATCGGTCCTATTTCGTCCACGATGATTATAATCGGGTCTGGACGTGCCAGCGCATTTTTTATCGCGTTTGCACCTATGGAATCCAAATCGAAGAGATTCACGGCGTATTTTCCCACTTTTACCTTCGGACCTCTCTGATGGTGGTGTACATGAGCCAGAACACCCTTTTCGCCTGTATTTATATCTTCCAAAGAGAAACCTACCCTTACTCCTCCTTCCCAAATATCGGAAGTAAGTATGCCTCCCACAGCTATACCATCGGCTTTCAACCTCTTCATCACTGCTTTTATAGTTGTTGACTTTCCTATCCTCGGTTTGCCGGTTATTCCTATTCTAAATGTCATAGGTGGTCCTTTTATACCCTCCCCTCTCTATCGCCAACGCAACAAGCCTTTTATAACAACCCTCGCTTTCCAGTGTATTGGAATCACCGATTAAAACCAGCTTCCTCTTCGCTCTCGTTATGGACACGTTAAGCCTTCTCAAATCGCGAAGAAATCCTATGTCCCCTGATTTATTACTCCTTACAAACGAGACAATAACAACTTCTTTCTCGCGACCCTGAAACCCATCCACCGTCTTTATCTCCAGCCCTTCCACCCTGAGCTCTTTCCTGATGAGTGCAACCTGGTCATCATAAGGCGATATAATTGCGATGTCCTCTGGCTTTACACCCAAGCCTAACAACCGTTCCACGATTTCCTTCACCAATTTCGCTTCCCCTGCGTTCTCCTTAGAGGTAGACCCTCTTCTTGTCCGCTCCTCGAACCCTTCGCTGCCACATGTATCAATAAACAAAAATGGTTTGGCATCCTCACTCACAAAGTTCGATTCCGGGAGTAAATCCAGGAGGTTATGTTTTTTCACGCTTTCATCTGCCTTCAGCTTACCGTCATAAAACTCTTTGTTCGGGAATTCTGCTATTTCTTCGTTCATTCTATACTGAACATCAAGCATAACGCGTATTTTATCACCGTGCATCGCCAAAAGACGTTCAAATAAGCTCTTGCTCAAGTTCCCTCTTGCTGCATCCTCATTCAGAACGGTAGGTGGGAGCTGCTTGTGGTCTCCAGCCATGATAAACCTCTTCGTTTTGAGCACGGGTATTAAAGTTGATGGTTCAGTGGACTGCGTTGCCTCATCAATAACAGCAAAATCGAACTTCGCACCTTTGAGTACCTCAGAACCCACCGTGCTGTTCGTGGCGCAAATTACCTCCGCTTCCTGGATAATCCTTTTTACCGCTCTATCCTCCAGTTCTCTCGCATCGGCAAATAACTTATCTATTCCGTGCTTCAAATCAAGCCATTTTCGCATCCCTTCTATTTTTTTCCTCGGTATGCCTCTTGTTGTTTTTCCCTCACTTGCAAGCTGCATTATCGTTTCGTCACTTAATCCCCTTCTCCATCGCATCTCTGGGATAACAAACCCTTTCATGCGTTCTTTTATCGTATACGCTTTCTGTCTAAGCTTCTGCGCCTTTATGTAGTCCGGCTCTGCCTGAACGAGATAATCAAGACTCCTTCTCCTTAAAGAAGGAATTACACGTGCAGGATGTCCTATTCGCACCACGTGCACACCTATCTTATCCAATCGTTCTACCAGGTTATCCACCGCCACGTTGGAGTCTGCCGCCGCTAAAATCTTATTGCTTCTCTCACGTCCGTGCTTAACAAGTTGTGCGATAATCTCTACGCATGTTATCGTCTTCCCGGTTCCTGGCGGTCCATGGATGAGGAAGAAATCACGTGCCGCTAAAGACCTCAAAACCGCTTCGCGCTGGCTGTCGTTCAGTTTCTCATTTAAGAATTCTATTTCTCCTATTCTCTCAAAATCCGGTGCCGCATGACCAAGCAGTTTATCCTTTCGCCACCTCGGCATTCTTTTAAATTTCTTTAATGCTTCTAACATCCGCTGAAAAGTGATGTCATTTACAAAAAGGTCTATTCTGAGGTCTTTACGAAAGACAAAACCAGGCGGTGCATCATCAAAGGCAACCGTGATAGAATACGAGGTCTTCTCCGCAACTGTCCCCATAGGGTTATCCTCATCCCACGGGCTCGTTTTACTCACCAAAACGAGGTCTCCGACTTCTATCTCGCTCTCAGGCAGTGTTGTAGCAGAGTTCTGTTTTCTAAACCGCACTAAATGCTTCCCACCCAATCCCAAGCCTTGAGATTTTCCTTTCATCCGCAGAAAAGCTCTGCCTTTCTCCTCTCTCTCTCTGCCGCTCAATCTTCTCATCTCATCTTCGTGCAGCCTCATCTGTTCTTCCCGTTCCAGCTCCACGAGTTCTGTGAAATGTCTTATGTATTCGTTCTCGTCCATTTTCGCCAAACCGCTAACTCTCTAAACTGCTATTCTTTATGAATTTTGCAGTTAATCTATCTAACGATGTCAGGGTAAATTAAAATTAAAAGGTATTTTTGAACAAGACAACAGAAAGATATATGCCTGTTTATTATAACCGCATATTTCACAGATACGATAAAGAGAGGCGCGCCCATCCGCTCCCGGAACTTTGTTACCGTCCCTTTTTTGGGCACCTTCTCTAATCCCATCAGCTTCATACACGACTTATTTGAGGAAAGGAAATCAAGCGCTTCTTCTATCTTCATCCTCGCTAATTTCGCAAATAAGAAGAAAGAGAGCATCGAGGCAGCGGTGTAATCTTGTCCGTCATATTTCCTCAGTTCCTCGTTCGCACGGAGCCAAGTAAGGGATGTGTTAAAGACTATTTGCCTTTTGCCTCTTGCAATTACACCATGTCCCCCAACACCTCGGCAATCGTGGCATGAAAAACCAAATCCCTCTTTAGTCGTTCCGTTATTCTCCTCTTCGCATATTCATCTTCTACGAATTTGATTCCGGGATATGAAACGTTATTCAGCACGAGCCCGAGAGCAGGTGCAGGTTCAATTTGCTCCTTTACACGCAGTTTCAACAGGTCTTCCACCCACCTTTTGTCCTTCGTGCCACTGCCAACCGTTCTTAATGCCGAAACTATTTTCCTTGCCATTTTACGCAGAAAACCGCTTGCTTCTATGTCTATGATAACAAACGATTTTCTTTTTCCTATCTCTATCCGCTTTATCTCCCTTATCGGTGAGTGTCCTTCATCCTCGTGCTGAGAGAAGTTAGAGAAATCATGCGCTCCGATAAACAATTCCGATGCCTCTCGCATGCGTGTTAGAGCCAGGTCAGAAAATTCATCGGGTAAGAATAAAAAATACCGGTATTCACGACTTATAGCATCCTTGCGTGCATTAAATCCAGAATGCGGTTTTGCGAGAGCAAATACCCATATATCATCCGGAAGCATACTGTTTATCATTCGTGGTGTGACGTTTGGATTTGAAGTATCAAAGGAAACGACTTGAGAGAGCGCATGTACCCCCTTATCGGTTCTACCGGCAGCGTAATAATTCGCCGCTTTCCTGTCTTCAATAATATCGAGTTTCTTTAATGCCTCGAAGAGCTCACCTTCTATGGTTGGCACCTCAGACTGAGGCTGAATCTGAAAGCCGTGGTAATTAGTTCCAAGATAGCCAATTTTAAGTGCTACTCTTTCTATTGCTCGCTCTTCTTTCATCCTCAAGGTTGTAAGTAATTTGAATTTGAAAAACTGTATAGTGATTCGTAGTTTAATAAGCTTAAAGATAAGAGGAGAGATAAATGTACACGCTACCTATAAGTATTGCATTTCTGGTCATGTCTTTCATAATACTAAATTACAGCACTGACTATTTCGTAAGGGGTTTGGGCGTACTTTCTAAAAGATTTAAAATCCCCGGGTCTATTGTGGGCGCATCAATTGCAGCGATGGGTAGTAGCGCACCCGAATTCGGGACATCTGTTTTTTCTGTTGCATTTGAAGCCCCCACGATAGGCCTGGGGACAATCATTGGCTCTGCGATATTCAACATTACACTGCTCGTTGCCATTTCGGTTTGGATTCGGGGATGTAGTGTGAGCCGGGATGTTCTTCATCGAGATGGCTTATTTTATCTCCTTGCGGTACTCATAACCATCATTTGCATGTGGGATGGAAAAATATCGCGATATGAGGCAATCTCCTGGGCATGCCTTTACGCGGTCTATCTTGCATGGCTAATATGGGATGCGAAGAGGAAAAAAGAGGAGTTCCTGGGGGATATGGAAATACCATCGAATAAGAAAGGAGCGGTATACCTGGTAGGCGGTCTCCTATTCATTATCCTCGCGGCGGGGTTGCTCGTGCGTTCAACGATAACGATTACAGAAATTATGGGCATACCAGAAAGTCTTTTTAGTCTGGTAATCATCGCCATAGGTACTTCCATATCAGATCTTTTCATCTCAATTCACGCGGCGAGAAATGGTATGGGAAGTTTAGCAATCTCTAATGCCATAGGGAGCAACACGTTCGATATTTTAGCATGCCTGGGAATACCGTTATCTTTTCGTGCAGAAACCACAGTGGTTGGAGACATCGGAATATCCATGCCCTACCTACTCGTTTCTTTCCTTATATTCCTCCTGCTCGTTAGAATTGGGTGGCACCTGAACAAAAGAGATGCTTACATCCTCCTCGCTGTATATGTCGCGTATATCATGATTATTTTACTACTATAAGCCATAGCTATGAAAAAAAAATTGAGCATTGGGATTTTTGCCTCGTAACTTAATCAGCCAGAGGGTTAAAATCCCTCCTGTGCTGTTTACCCGTCAAACTTTCTTTCACAAAGAAAGTTTGATCAAATATGCTAACTTAATAAAGATCGAGATAATAAATAATAGGAGGCTGGAAATAATGGACACCACAATTAAATCAATCCGGGCAAGGGAGATCTTAGATTCAAGAGGTAATCCAACCGTAGAGGTGGACATAAAATTAGAGGGTGGCGTTATAGGCCGTGCTGCGGTTCCGTCAGGTGCTTCAACGGGAATTCACGAGGCTGTGGAACTAAGAGATGGGGACCCGAGAAGGTATGGCAATAAGGGGGTCTTAAATGCAGTTGATAATGTAAACCATGCGATAGCAAAGGAACTAAAGGGGAAGGATGCCCTGAATCAGGTGCTACTGGACGAATTGATGATTAAGCTCGATGGAACTCCGAATAAGGGCAAGCTCGGCGCCAATGCAATACTGGGTGTCTCTATGGCAATTGCGCGTGCCGCAGCTACGGCATTGGATATCCCTCTGTATAACTATCTCGGGGGCTCTACCGCGGTCCTTTTACCGGTGCCCATGATGAATATAATGAATGGTGGCGTTCATGCAAACTGGCAGAGTGCGGATTTTCAGGAGTACATGATTGTTCCGTATGGGGCATCGAGTTTTAGCGAATCACTGAGATGGGGAAGCGAAACATATCACGCCTTAAAAGCGATATTGAAAGAACAGGGGCTCAGCACGGGTATCGGCGATGAGGGCGGATTTGCACCGAAGGTATCCACAAATGAAGACCCTCTTGAGCTGATTATTAAAGCCATTAAGCAGGCGGGATATGAGCCCGGAAAGGATATAGGTATTGCCATAGACCCAGCATCAAGTGCTTTTTATCACGAAGGCAGGTATGTGCTTAAAACAGAAGACAGACAATTAACCGCAAGCGAGATGGTAGATATATATCAGTCACTGGTCGCAAAGTATCCTATCGTGGTAATAGAAGATGGATTGGCGGAAGACGACTGGGCGGGCTGGAAGATATTAAATAAGAAGCTGGGAGACCGGATAGAGCTCGTAGGTGATGACCTTTTTGTTACCAACCCCGAACGAATTGAACGTGGAATACGAGAGAATGTCGCAAATTCGGTGTTAATAAAACTGAATCAGGTTGGCACGGTTACGGAGGGTGTTGCGGCAGTAAGACTGGCGCAGAAATTCGGCTGGGGTGCGATGGTCTCGCATAGAAGCGGAGAAACAGTGGATTCCTTTATTGCTGACCTCACCGTTGCTATGGGAACAGGGCACTTAAAATCGGGGGCGCCTTGCCGTGGAGAGAGGGTGGAGAAATACAATCAACTCCTGCGGATTGAGGAAAGCCTGAGCGAAACAGCGATTTTCGCGGGGAGAGATGCATTTGTAAGATGACAAAAAAATGATTTATACAATAACGCTTAATCCTGCCCTGGACAGGACATTGTGGGTCGAGAAGATACAGCCTGACGACGCTAACCGGATTGAAAGAGAGCAAAGGTATGCAGGCGGTAAAGGGACAGATGTATCCAGGGTCTTGACGACCTTAGGGGTTAACAATAAAGCACTTGGATTTGCCGGTGGGTTCGCAGGAGAAGAACTGGAAGGACGGTTGTTCAACGAAGGTATTTCGTGTGATTTTACCAGGATTTCCGGCGAAACCCGCACTAACATCATTGTCAATGTCATAAGCACAGGAAGTCAGACCGTGTTCAGTGCCAGGGGTCCGGAAATCAAACCGTATGAACTGATGCAGATGATTCATAAGGTAGAAAAGCTTGAAAAGCCCGAGATAGTAGTTATCAGTGGAAGCCTTCCTCCCGGGGTTCATCCTGTAATTTACCGTAAACTAATTGAAATTGCTAAAGCCAGAGGAGCATGGGTTATACTGGATACTGATGGAGACGCCATGAGAGTGGGTATTCAGGGCATTCCTGATGCCATCAAACCCAATATCCATGAATTGAGTAGATTGGTGGGCGAGGAATTGAAGGGGATAGATGGGATTATCAGTGCTGCTCGGGGTGTCCGCGAACAGGGAACAGGAATTGTACTCGTTTCTATGGGAGCCAGAGGAATTATTCTGGTCGGAGAAAAAGAGCAATATTGGGCTTATCCGCCGGAGGTGGAGGTGGAAAATACGATTGGCGCTGGAGATTCCGCCGTGGCGGGCTTCGTCTATGGGTTGGTCGAGGGCAAGAGTCACAAAGAAGCTCTGACCTATGCCGTGGCTGCCGGTACCGCAACGACATTGAGGTCCGGAACAGCGCTGTGCCAAAAAGAAGATTTTCTAAAACTGGTTCCTGAGATAAAGTTGCACGTAACGGAGGGTGAGTATGACAATTAAAGCAGAGGATGTAATTGTGCCCCTGGATGTTCCCAGGGCAGTGCGGGAAAAGTATATCGACAATTATTTAGAGATTACCAGAAGAACCGGGCGATTGATGCTTTTTGCCGGCGATCAGAAAGTAGAGCACCTGAATGACGATTTTTATGGTGAAGGAATCCACCCGGATGATAGCTCTCCAGAGCATCTATTCAGGATTGCAAGCCGGGCAAAAATCGGTGTTTTCGCTACTCAGCTTGGTTTGATTGCCAGATACGGTATGCATTATCCTGATGTCCCTTATCTGGTAAAGCTGAATTCCAAGACAAATCTGGTCAAGACTCCTCAGTCCGACCCCTTCAGCAAGCAGTGGCTGAATGTTCAACAGGTGGAGGAGTTCCGTGATAACAGTGGACTAAATATACTGGCAGTAGGCTATACGGTCTATCCGGGAAGTGAGTATGAGGCAGAGATGTTACACCAGGCAGCGCAGATTGTCTACAATGCGCACCAATATGGGTTGATAACCATATTATGGGTGTATCCACGCGGTAAGGCGGTGGCGGATGAGAAAGACCCGCATCTGATTGCGGGTGCTACTGGTGTGGCTGCATGCCTTGGCAGCGATTTTGTTAAGGTGAACTACCCCAAAAAGGAAGGCTATGAATCGAGAGAGATATTTAAAGAAGCCATCCAGGCAGCAGGTCGCACAAAGGTAATTTGTGCTGGTGGGTCCAGTGTTGATGTCGAGTCGTTCCTCAAAAGACTTCATGACCAGATTCATGTCAGTGGCGCTGCGGGGAATGCCACGGGTAGAAACATCCATCAAAAGTCGCTCGAAGATGCAATCAGGATGTGCAATGCTATTTATGCCATCACCGTGGAAGATGCGGGTGTGGCGGAAGCTATAAAGATATATCATTCAAAATAGAAGATTATCTTGATGGAAGCAGGAAATATTATGAAAGAAGATGCGAAGTACATCCGGTGGTTTGAAGAGATCAGGAATGAAGATGTCCCTTTGGTTGGAGGTAAGAACGCCTCTCTGGGAGAGATGTACAGTGAACTTAGCACAGAAGGGGTAAAAATACCCGATGGTTTCGCGGTCACTGCCGAGGCATACTGGTATGTGGTAAACACGGCAGGCATTCTTGATGACCTC
>JAODGL010000180.1:9895-11310 GCA_025464585.1 Methanosarcinales archaeon | reverse complement strand
GATGACCTCTGGAGCGAAATAAAGGCTGCCTATGACCGGCTCTGTGAGGAGTACGGTCCTGATACAGATGTCGCAGTACGCAGTTCTGCTACGGCAGAAGACCTGCCCACCGCCTCTTTTGCAGGGCAGCAGGAGACGTATCTCAATATTCGCGGATACCACGAATTGAAACAGGCATGTAGCAAGTGTTTTGCATCTCTTTTTACAGACCGTGCAATATCCTATCGCATTGACAATAACTTTGACCACTTCAAGGTCGCGCTCTCGATCGGTGTTATGAAGATGGTGCGCTCTGACCTTGCCACAAGTGGCGTGATGTTTACCATCGACACCGAGACTGGTTTTCGCGATGTGATTTTTATAACCGGGTCTTACGGACTTGGAGAAAACATCGTCCAGGGTGCTGTTAATCCTGATGAGTACTATGTCTTCAAGCCGACATTCAGAAAAGGCTACCAGTCCATCATCAGGAAGAATGTCGGAGAGAAAAGGATTAAAATGATATACGGGCGAGGTGGCTCAAAGGTGCTAACACGAAACGTGGAAGTGCCAGAGGCAGACCGCAGGCGGTTCTGTCTTTCGGACGATGAAGTCCTGCAACTGGCGGGTTATGCAATTACAATAGAAGATCATTACACAAAGAAAGCAGGCGAGTCTCGTCCAATGGATATTGAATGGGCAAAAGATGGTGAGACCGGGAACCTGTTCATTGTGCAGGCAAGGCCTGAAACGGTTCAGTCACAGAAAGCCCTGGATGTCCTTCTGACATATCACTTAGATAAAAAAGGCCCCGTACTGGCGAGGGGCAAGAGCGTAGGTGAGAAGGTTGCAAACGGCAAGGCACGCATAGTCCCTGATGTAGCACATCTTCCTTCTGTTCAGCCCGGTGAGATCCTTATTGCTGACACTACCACACCCGATTGGGAGCCAGTGATGAAAACCGCGTCTGCGATTGTAACAAACCGTGGAGGGCGAACCTGCCATGCAGCCATCGTAAGCCGTGAGCTCGGCATTCCTGCTGTGGTCGGCTCAGGAGATGCTACTGAAAGAATCAGCACCGGACAGGAAGTGACAGTAAGTTGCGCAGGGGGAGATGAAGGGATAGTGTATGAGGGAATACTGCCTTTTCACGTTGAGAAGCTCAGCCTCGCTGCTTTGAAGCGACCGAGAACAAAGATTATGATGAACCTCGGCAATCCAGAAGAGGCTTTTTCTCTCTCGATGATTCCTAATGATGGTATTGGACTGGCACGTATGGAGTTTATTATCAACAGTTACATAAAAATACATCCCATGGCTCTTGTCCATCCTGAAAGGGTAACGGACGCAACGGTGAGGAACACGATAGATGAACTTACATCTGGCTATGAAAACAAAGAGGACTACTCATGACTTTGACGAGCGCGACCCCGGGG
>JAODGL010000180.1:2609-9746 GCA_025464585.1 Methanosarcinales archaeon | reverse complement strand
ATGCAGTGAAAAGGGGCTTTCTACTTCGGAAGCAGAAGAACGCCTCCAGAAATACGGCTATAACGAAATCAGTGAAAAGAAGGTCCATCCTCTGCTTAAGTTCTTGAGTTATTTTTGGGGTCCGATTCCCTGGATGATAGAGGTGGCGGCAATTCTCTCCATAGTGGTGCGGCAATGGGATGATTTCAGCATTATCATGGCACTGTTGCTTTTCAACGCAGGGATCGGCTTCTGGCAGGAGCACAAAGCGGTAAATGCCCTGGAGGTTTTGAAGAAGCAATTAGCTCTCAAGGCACGTGTGCTGCGGGACGGCAAATGGCAGGAACTCGTTGCAGAGAAACTGGTGCCTGGTGACGTCATCCGTCTCCAGCTCGGTGATGTCATCCCCGCCGACGTTAAGCTCATTGCGGGCGATTATATCAATATAGATCAGTCTGCACTCACCGGCGAATCGCTGTCGGTCAGTAAGAAGATTGGCGACATTGCGTATTCGGGCTCGGTGGCTAAGCAAGGAGAGATGATCGCCCTGGTGACAGGCACGGGCAGCAATACCTACTTCGGTCGCACGGCAAAGCTGGTAGAGACCGCTGCTCCTGTATCCCACTTCCAGAAGGCGGTTTTGACAATCGGCGACTTCCTGATCTATCTGACTCTCGGACTGGCAGTGATGCTGATTCTCGTGCAGTTGAGTCGCGGCGCCCCCGTGCTGGAATTAGTACAGTTCGCACTCATACTCATCGTTGCCTCCATCCCCGTAGCAATGCCGGCGGTGCTCTCGATGACCATGGCGGTTGGCGCTCTGGCATTGTCCAGGATGAAGGCGATTGTTTCACGACTCCAATCCATAGAAGAAATGGCGGGCATCGACATCCTCTGCTCCGACAAAACGGGTACTCTGACCCAGAACAAGCTCACACTGGGGGACCCCGTAACCTTTGAAGCGAAAGATGTGCAAGAATTAATCCTCGCCGGTGCACTCGCCTCTGAAGCTGAGAACCAGGATGCCATCGACCAGGCGGTGATAGGTGGGCTTAAGGACCTGTCAGCCCTCAGCACTTACCAGCAGTTAAAATTCGTGCCCTTTGACCCGGTGCACAAGCGTACCGAAGCGACCGTTAAGGATTCCGGAGGAAAAGTCTTCAAAGTGACGAAAGGTGCACCCCAGGTAATCCTGAGCATGAGCCAGATAGACCCGAACAGTAAGACCCGTGCCGAGGAAGTCGTCAACGAGTTTGCTGCTAAGGGGTTCCGCACGCTGGGTGTAGCGAGGGCAGATGAAGGAGGTACCTGGCATTTTTTAGGTATTCTGCCCCTTTATGACCCTCCGCGTGAGGATTCTGCTGAAACCATCGCCAGGGCGCAGGCGCACGGCGTCCAGTTCAAGATGGTCACCGGAGACAACCTGGCTATCGGTCTCCAGATTTCGGAGCAACTTGGCATGGGCAAGAATATCCAACCCGCTGGGGAGCTCTTCAAGAAAGATGTGGATGCCGGGCACCTGAGTTCACAGGCGGCGATGCAAATTGAGCAGGCAGACGGTTTCGCACAGGTCTTTCCTGAACATAAATACGGCATTGTCAAAGCGCTCCAAGCTCGTGGTCATATCGTGGGGATGACCGGAGACGGCGTCAATGACGCACCCGCTCTCAAACAGGCAGATGCAGGAATCGCAGTCAGTGGTGCCACGGATGCAGCACGTGCGGCTGCATCTCTTGTACTTACCGCGCCCGGCTTGTCCGTAATTGTCAATGCAATAGAAGAAGCGCGCAAGATATTTGAACGCATGAACAGTTACGCTATTTACCGCATCACTGAGACAATCCGGATTATGTTCTTCGTTGTGCTGGCGATGCTCGTCTATAACTTTTACCCGATCACTGCTATCATGATCATCCTGCTTGCACTCTTTAACGACATCCCCATCATGACCATTGCCTACGACAACACGTTGCTCGATCCCAAGCCGGTGCATTGGGATATGCACCGGGTTCTCACGCTATCCGCGGTATTGGGTCTCATCGGAGTGGTGGAAACCTTTGGTATCCTGATGATTGCTAAAGACTGGCTGCTGCTTGATGTCACACATATCCAGACGTTCATCTTTCTGAAGCTTGCGGTAGCCGGGCACCTGACCCTCTTTGTTGCGCGTACGCGCCGCCCGTTGTTTACCAAGCCATATCCTTCGCCGCCCGTCTTCTGGTCAGCGATTGGAACAAAGCTGCTGGCAACTCTTTTTGTGGTCTATCCCTTCGGGCTCATCACGCCAATCAGTTGGACAGATGTTGCGATGATATGGGCCTACTGCCTCGTATGGATATTCATTGAAGACATAGCGAAATTGGGTGTCTATCGCCACCTTGAACTGAAGACCCCGCGTCATCGTAATTTCTTGAGGTTCATGAAACAGCCGATTACTCACTACGCAGCGTGGTGCTGTAAGAAAGGCGCATGGAAGGAATGACTGAAAACATGCTTGAACACTTTTTCTATCCAGAAAGTATAGCAGTAGTAGGGGCAACGTCCAGAGAAGGAAAAGTTGGAAATACCCTTCTTAAGAACATACTCCCCTTTCGGGGAAAAGCGAAAGGGCATGTGAGGATTTATGCGGTCAATCCCAAGTACGATAAAATTCTGAATGTCCGGTGCTATCCCTCAGTTCTTCAAATTGAAGATGTAGTGGACCTTGCCGTTGTAGCAGTTCCAGCGGTAAGTGTTCCGGAAGTCCTTGAGCAATGCGGCGCGAAAGGGATAAAGAACGTGGTTGTTATCTCCGCGGGCTTTAAAGAAGCTGGACGGGAGGGTGCTGTGCTCGAATCCAAACTTGTCCGGATAAGTGACAAATATGGCTTAAACCTCGTCGGTCCAAACTGTTTGGGGATAATAAACACGCATGCAGGCTTAAATGCAACTTTCGGTAAATCTACACCGACCAAAGGTAACATTGCGTTCTTGAGTCAATCAGGGGCGTTCGCATTAGCCGTTATTGACTGGGCAAAAGCAGCGAACGTAGGATTCAGTAAGATGGTTTCCCTGGGTAATAAAGCGGTTCTCGACGAATGCGACTTTATCGAATATCTGGCTATGGACGCTGAAACCGCGGTGATAACGCTGTATCTCGAGGACATAAGAGAAGGAAGAAGATTTATAGATGTTGCAAGAGAGGCGACGAAAACGAAGCCGGTGGTGGTGCTGAAAAGCGGGAAGACCGAAGCGGGAGCAAAAGCAGCTTCGAGCCATACCGGGAGCATAGCAGGCAGTGTAGAAGCGTTCAGTGCGGCATTTCAGCAATCAGGCGTGGTCGAAGCGAATTCGATTAATGATTTGTTTGACTTTTCACTTACCCTATCGCGAATTCGTCACGTATCGGGCGGAATAGCAATTGTCACCAATTCTGGCGGACCTGGTGTTATGGCTGCTGATGCAATCGAAGAATCAGGACTTGGGCTCGCCGCATTTGATAGAGAAACGATGGAAAAACTCCGTGATTTACACGTTGCGAATTTTTATAATCCCGTTGATGTGATGGGTGATGCAGATTCGGATAAATTTGGTTCTGCCCTTGGTATCGTCTCAGCCGCTGAAAGTGTAGGTGCAATAATCGCTATACTTTCGCCCACGGCACCGATAGAATTCGATAAAGCGGGTGATTATGTGCTGGAATTAAATGATAAGAAGCCGATTATTCCCGTGTTTATGGGTGGTGATGAGATTGCGAACACCGTAGAGCGGTTTAAAAAGCAAGGCATCACCAACTACTTCGACCCGGTAAGGGCGGTAAAAGCACTCTGCGCAGTCAAGAAATATAGCGAGAGCAGGGATAAAGTATCTGCCACGCCATTTTACTTTAAAGTCCATAGGAAAGCCATTGAGGAGTTGATAGGACTCTGGGATAGGAAAGAGGTAAAAAGAGGTATAGGTGTTGAGGGATTTAAAGTGTTAGAAACGTATGGAATACCCGTGCCTCCGTATGGAAAAGCGGAAACGGCGGCAGAGGCACTTGAACTCGCAGATAGGATAGGCTATCCCGTGAGTATGAAGATTGTTTCCCCGGATATAGTGCATAAAACGGATGTGGGTTGTGTAAAGCTGAACGTGAGAAGAGAAGAGGTAAAGGAAACGTTCTTTGAAATCCTTCACCGCGCTGAGAAATATACGAGTGCAAGGCGAATAGAGGGCGTCCTTGTTCAGCAGATGGTAGAAGGCGGTAAGGAGGTAATCGTGGGTATGAAACGCGACATGCATTTTGGACCTTTGATAATGTTCGGCCTCGGGGGGATTTATGTAGAGGTCTTCAAAGACGTCTCGTTCAGGATTGCACCATTGAGCAAGGAAGATGCAATAGAAATGATTAAAAGTGTTAAGGCATATAGAATATTAAGGGGTGTAAGAGGAGAGCCGATGTCAGATATAGATTCGCTGGTGGATGTTTTGCTCAGGGTTTCACAGCTCAGCATGGACTTTCCTGAGATTCTGGAAGCGGATTTGAATCCAATTAAGGTCTTCGAGCATGGTAAAGGTTGTTATGCAATAGATTTTAAAATGATTATAGAGGCGAAAAAATGAAAAGCCTGCTTGTATCTTCCATAGAAGAATATTCGGGAAAGAGCGCGTTGATAATAGCGCTGGGGCTGATGCTGCGTGATAAGGGTTTCAAAGTCGGCTATTTCAAGCCGTTTTGCGTAGGAACCACCCGCATAGGCGAGCAACTCGTTGACGAAGACGCATACAACACTGCAAGCGTACTAAATACGGGGGATGATATAGAAGATGTGTGCCCTGTAAAACTTGATAAGCCATACGTAGAATATGTCTGTTCCACGGACCCGGTATCGTTAAAGAGAAGAGTTATGGATTCGTATAAGCGAATCTCGGAGGGCAGGGATGTGGTCCTTGTGGAGGGCGCAGTCGAGTATAAAGTTGGGAGAGCGCTGGGTCTCAGTGACCTGGACGTTTCATCAGCACTGGATTTAGATGCACTCATGGTGGTGAAATACACGAGCGATTTCGTCATTGACGGGATTCTTATTGCGAAAGAGCTTTTTGGTGCACGGCTTAAGTTCGTTCTGTTCAATCAACTCGCGGGCTACAAAAAGGCGTACGTCAAGGAGGTCACGCAGAGATTCTTAAAAAGGAACGGACTGGAAATGCTTGGTTCGCTGCCTTACGACCCTCTTCTTGCCGGCTTGTTTGTCAGTGAACTTGGTGAGGCACTGAATGGCGAATGGCTCGTAAAGCCAGAGGAAGATGTGATTATCGAGGAGTTCTTGATAGGTGCGATGTCCCCGCCGGCGGCATTGAAATATTTCAGGCGTGTGAGGCAAGCGGCATTGATAACCGGTGGAGACCGTGCAGATTTGCAAAATCTCGCACTGGAAACGGGGAATATAAAGTGCCTGCTGCTCACCGGGCATTTAGAACCGCCGGCAACGATGCTTGGAAAAGCAGAAGAGAAAGGCATCCCGGTTATCCTGGTTGCAGATGACACACTCACGACAATGGAGAAGGTGGATAATGTATTCGGGAAAGCGAGGATAAAGGGCGATGCGAAGATAAGAAGGATTAAAGAACTTGTCGAACGTTTTATAGATTTAAAATCTCTGGAGGTGTTAGACTGAAATGAAAATGGAGTGGTCTTATAAAATTGGCAGTATCAGTGGAATACCTATAAAGGTGCACCTATCATTTCTTATAATACTACTAATTTTTATCTGGGTTTTTGCAGTCAACGATTTTAGAATTAAAACCCTTGGCATGATTGTCGGTTTTGGTGGCATGGCTATCTCAATGTGGGTGAAATACCTGTTGGGCGCCATTGCTTCTGTTCTCTTTTTCGCCACTCTGCTCTTTCATGAACTCAGTCACTCCCTCGTGGCAATGCGTTATGGAACAAAAATAAGGAGCATCACCCTGTTTGTACTCGGGGGCGTGGCACAGATGGAGGAGATACCCAAAGAGCCAGAAAAGGAAGCAAAAGTTGCGGCTGCTGGTCCCGCCTTCAGTATGAGCATAGGCATTATTGCCTCTGCTATTTACTACATTTTCGGTCCGGTAAGCATGGCGGCACCCGAGGCGACGTACAGGGATGCTGCTCTTTTAGTTGTGGGTATAATCGCATTTTACAATGTGCTACTTGGTCTCTTCAATCTTATTCCGGCTTTTCCCATGGATGGAGGCAGGATATTGCGTGCTGTGCTCGCTACGCGTATGTCATATATAGACGCGACAAAGAAAGCCGTTGCAGTGGGTGAGAGCTTCGCGTTTGCTATGGGTCTTTTTGGATTGCTAACATTGCCCGGGGGAGTATGGTTACTACTCATAGCCATCTTCATCTACTTTGGTGCTTCGGCGGAAGAGAAGGCAACGATTATTTCAGTCACTCTGGAAGGCGTTAAAGCCCGAGACGTTATGACGGCAGTCCCGAATGTTGTCTATGTGCCTCCGGATTTGACGCTCAATCAGTTGGTGGATGTAATGTTTAGAACAAAACACATAGGCTATCCGGTGCAAGAAGAACAAGGTTCTCCGGTACTTGGCGTGATAACCTTTGGAGACCTCCGACAGATACCTGCCTCGAAGCGCGACACTACCAGGGTTGAGGATGTTATGAACAGAGAGATAATCACAATCGGGGCGGATGCAGATGCCTCCGATGCTCTTAAACTAATGTCCAGCAAAAACATAGGTCGTTTGATTGTTACGGAGGGAGGACAGATGGTAGGCATCATCTCCAGGACTGACCTCATGCGAGCAGTACAGTTCCGGGGTAAAGGGTAGCGTTGAAAAGTGGGAGGTAATCTACGCGCTTCCCCGATTAAACCACGCAACCAGATTTCTTATATTGTCTATATAGTTGAAAACTTCTTCAGCATCCAATAAGTTCTCATGAAATCCCAAAGTATGCAAATACCAGGCATTAGACCAGGCATCTCTTATTAACTCGCCTTCTATTCTCGTTAATTTAGCAGCGGCACGATGTAATAATAGGGTTGTCCATCTTTCTATCTTTTCCGCCTCCCTCCATTCCTCAAGTAAATGCTCCTCCGCTAAAATTTTGATTATTTCCTCAGTAACCTTGTAAAATTTCTCACATGCTTGTGGTATTGATGTCCTCTCTACTCTCTCCAAAAGCTTATTTGC
>JAODGL010000180.1:0-2558 GCA_025464585.1 Methanosarcinales archaeon | reverse complement strand
CCGCCATACTTTTTTATCTTATAATACATATCCTACTTCCTTTATAATAAAAAATGACAATATCTTGGCAGGCAATCTATGTGCTGTGGCTGAGGGAAATGAAAGGGATGTGGAGAGCAAAGAGCAGGGTCGTTGGTGCGTTAGGAATGCCGGTATTCTTCCTCGCATTTCTCGGATTAGGTTTTGGGCACGCATCCATACCTGGAATACCAGAGGATATGGATTATGTCGAGTTTCTCACACCCGGGATAATAGGGATGACCATGCTGTTCAGTTCGATGTTCGCGGGCATTTCCGTTCTCTGGGATAAGGAGTTTGGATTTCTGAAGGAGGTGATGGTGGCACCGGTATCGAGACTTTCCATCGTCTTAGGAAGGATAGCGGGAGGCAGTACCATTTCCGTAATGCAAGGTATTTTAATTTTAGCGTTAAGCACGTTACTGGGCTTTAAAATCGCCGGGTTGATTCCCGTTATCTTTGGACTGGGGTTCATGTGTTTGATTTCATTTTCTTTTATCGGGTTGGGCTTGATCTTCGCTTCGCGGATGCGAGACATGCAAGGATTTTCATTGATAGTAAACTTCGTTATGTTCCCTATATTTTTACTCTCCGGTGCTTTGTTCCCGGTAAAAGCATTGCCTGTCTGGCTTACCCCTGTTTGTTATGCTAATCCGTTAACGTATGGCGTGGACGGATTAAGGGGTGTTTTGCTCGGAGCTTCAGATTTTTCTGTATTGCTCGATTTTTTTGTGGCTTCTGCATTTTCTATTGGGATGGTGTGTATAGGTTCTTATTTATTTGAGAGCACGGAGGTGGAAAGGTGAGCAGACAAAATCAAAATAAACCTTTCTTTGGCGCTGATGCAGGTCTCAGTTCAATTGTTACATTATCGCTGCGAGCAAGTTTTTCTCCGCTCTGCACTGATTTGATATAAGCTTGTATTTTAAAGTTTCCACTAAAAGGCAGCTCTTTTCGATTCCATACAGTAAAGGCATAACTTGATCCCCCTCCCGGACCCAGGTCTATCGTTATTAATCGTTCCGCGGGCAATTTCCAGTATTTGGCTCCATCCTTCGGGTAAACAACCTCTACGCCAACACCGTAATGATTTCGATAGATAATCTCTTCGCCTTTATTCCGGACTGTGACGCCAAGTGTGACGGATTCGCCAGGGTTAATTGTTACCGCTCTATCGTTTAATAATGATGTTTTCGGGTTTTCAACCTTGATATTAACAATCTGCATATCGAACTCGGATGCTTTTTCGTTATATACTGAATATGCAACCCCTGCGACTACTAACAGTAGTATTACAAATGCAATTCCTATTACAACTTTGGATTTCATATTCGCTTCTTTATACTATCTTTGGTGTCCACCTCTATAACTCCCATGAAATCCTCTTTAATTTAGCAATTAACTGCTCAATGTTTACTGTGGCGATTTCTACGGTCTCTCGCTTCATCTCATTCTCATGGAAAGCAACTGCCATGATTTCATACCTCCACATAATATAATAGTTGTGATTGCTTGTATAAAAAGAAGCCACCATTAATCGTTATCCATTTGGATTACAATTGTTACCTGAAACATAAGTTTTTTATGCTGATGTTTTTAAAAATTATTTCAACAAGGAGGTATAAAAAGAAGTGAGAAGAAGCGGGAGAGAGAGTTCTTCTGGTAAAACCATCGCATTCGTTTTTGTTTTGAGTGCGATAGTGGTAATAGCGGCGATGCCCGCGATAGCGGCAACGGACTGGCAGCAGTTCCAGCGCGATAAAATCAATACAGGCATAGCAAATGAGAAGATTCTCGGACGCAGTGTTAACTGGAGCGCTATGACGCATACCGACCCGTGGAACATGGCAGGCATTGATGTCGTGCCGATTGTTGCAGGTGATAATCTCTATGTGCTTGATGTGCTTGGATATATCTGGTCTTTCGATGCGGTAACAGGCGCAGAGAACGGGCACAAATCTTACAACTCACTCACAAGTCCCCCTTATTTCCAGCTCTCGACGCCTGCTTATGGCGCAAATAAAATCTTCTTTGGAATGAGCAGTGGCACAAAGAAGGGGCATATTTTCGCGGTAAATGCAAATGACGTATCTTCTAAGGTCTGGGAGAGGACGATAAACGAGAGTGAGCAGATTAACACGCCGATAACTTATGATAACGGCAAAATCTACTTCGGCACATGGAACGGAACGATGTGCGATACGTATTCAGGAACCTATTACTGTCTCGATGCTTCAGACGGGCATGAAATTTGGCACTATACCGCTGGAGCAAACAACGGCTACTACTGGACTGGCGCATGCATAATCGGTGATTACGTCGTATTTGGAGATGACCGTGGAAACATCACGTCTCTAAACAAGAACACGGGCACGCTGGTTGAAGAGGAGAACATAAGAGATGAAGACGCAAACGCATCCTCGATCAGGTCGTCTGTTACCTGCAATGCAACCTGTGGCAGGGTTTACTTCACTGACGCCACGGTCTGCGGGAGCTCACTCACCGGGCGGCTCTGGGCTTATGACTTTAACACCACTACC
>JAODGL010000191.1 GCA_025464585.1 Methanosarcinales archaeon | reverse complement strand
TTAGTTCGTTTATTGTAAGATTTAAGGGTGTATAATCACCAGGGTTTCCTACTGCTTTTACGGTCACATCAGCAAACTTTATCGGTGTCGTTAAGTATGTCCAATTCATTCCAGCCATGCTCACCGTTCCATCAATAATGTTGCTCGCAAAAAAATCGAAAGATTCGTTGCCTTCAACTCCAGTAACCTGCACGACACCCGGGTCGTATGTAAGATTTATTCTTGCTGAACCCACATTTTGTGCAGTCTCGCTGGTTATCATAATGGGAATGGTAGTAGATGCCTGTGGCGGCAAGGAGACATTCCCTATGGACACTGTTATACCCTGCTGTGCGCATGCTGGCATTGCTGTCATCACTAACAGAGACAGAGCCATTAAACCTGCACATACAAATCCTTTATTTTTCATTTCTCTTTATCACCTCCTAATCATCAAGGACAATGTAATTCCGTTTCCAATCCCACAAGATACCTTGCTAAGTATCTTGCATCTTCTATGGTTACCCCGTCTATTCCATTTACATTCGCAGCATTAAGATTTAGCGTCTCCGCATCGTATCCCGGAATCCCCGCTTCATATCTCGCTATACACACGCAATCATAAGCACCTACATCCCCATCCTTGTTCGCATCGCCGCATAAAGATAATGTCAGTGTAGCCTCAGCAGATACGGTGCCATTTGTAGCATTTATAATATAAGTCCCTGCTGGTACTCCATGTGTATCAATAACCTCCTTGAACCCGCCTGTTGCATTTGTCTTAACTTTTTTGGTGATTGTCGCGTTCAGTGTGACATTCTGAACATAACCAGTTGGTGAATTGCCCGCGACAGCCGTTCCGGTTACCGTGACGACACAATATACGCCCGTTGGCGTTGGCATTCCCCTGGTTACTGCTGATGTGTTCGTAGCATCATCACGAGTGAATGTAAAACCTAACTCGTCCTCGTCTATCGTCCAGTAAGGCGTCCACCAAAACCTCTTCACCTTTATCTCCATGTCATCTTCCACTTCTCTCACACTAAGCGAAAAACTCGTGTTTTCCTGCGAGATATTGAAATCAACCAGGCTGTATGCATATTTTCCATCCCCGGGTGACACAGGTATCTTGAAACCGGTAACCGTCGAGGTTAAAGTCACTTCTTCATCAGCGCCAAATCCCGTCCCTTCTATGGTTACGAGTGCGCCACTGGTTGTGCTATCCGGCGTTACAGTCAACGTTGCCGCGGACGCAGGCGCTGCTATAAAAGCGACCAGTATTAGAGCTACAATTGCTGTTTGCTTCATCCTCATTCCTCTTCCCTTCCTTATCCCCTTCTTTTTCATCATCTTTTTATCAGACTTTTCCTAAAAATTTGTTATAACACCTCCATCACCTTCATAGCCACAAGCAGTGCGAAGCTAAAAAGCAGTGGATAAATCGCCACGCTCAGGTTCGTAGCAAGCGAGTTCGCCATCCTATTTGAATCCATAATTTCCCCTTTCTCTTCTTCCACACCTTCGCTTTCCCCTTCCCTTTCCGCCCCGTAAGAACTCAGCAATTCCTTCGCTATTAGCAGCACTATCAGTATAACCACACCAATAGCTCCATATACGGTAGCTTGAGATACGCCGCCCACTGCGGTAGCTGCTGTGGTCGTAGTGGTGGTCGTTGTTATAGTGGTAAGCATTGGTTCACTCCTCCTTTATGGTTCAGGGCTTTGTATGTTGATAACATATGTCATAAACATTACATCAATAGGATATATAAGCTTTTCGGTATTGTATATATAAATTGCAGTTAGCCATGAAAGCGGAAGAAAATGATGGTGTTAAAGCGTTTTTCCGTCAGCGCTTTTTCATCTCCTTCGCTTATCTGGTTCTTTTGGCGGGTGCAGAGTTGCTGACATCGTTGCCTGTTCTGCTGCCGGGCTTACAGCCGATTTATGATGCTAAATATGGTATCGCATTTCATGCCCTTATCCTTTTCGCATTGCTCATCCATTCTACGTTATCATTAACCACCGATCCCGAGTTCTCTAAATTGTTGATGGTTCTCATTCTTGCTCCTCTCATCCGAATACTCAGCCTTTCCATGCCTCTTGCCCACTTCAGCTATATCTCCTGGTTTGCAATAATTAGCATCCCCATCTACATCGCGATATTCACGTGCATGTATATTCAGCGCATAAAGCCGCGGGACGTTGCTCTTGCTCTTCCGAGTTTGAAGCATCTGCATTTTGAACTCGCCGTGATAATTTTTGCGGTTCCCTTCGGCATACTGGAATATTGTGTATTAAAACCGGGAATAATCGTCGAACTCAGCTTTGAAGCGCTGCTTGTTCCTGCGCTCATTATGATCACGTGTACGGGCTTTCTCGAAGAGCTGGCATTCCGCGGGCTGATGCAGTACCATGCGACGAGAACCATGGGCTTCTACGGTATCGTCTTTATTTCCGCCGTTTTCGGCGCACTGCACATTGGCAACCTCTCTGTTCTTGACGTCCTGCTTGCAGCCTCGGTTGGCTTCCTCTTTTCACTGGTAGTAAGAAAAACAGGGTCTATATTCGGCGTTACTATCTCCCACGGTCTTATAAATATCGTTTTGTTCTTAATTGCACCTCACTTTTTCTGACTTTTTCCATTTTTTATCTTCCAAATAGTATGTGGATTTGTTAATAATAGATATAGAAGAACGAAGTTGTAATTTGGGATTTCCGCGCTATATAAATACTCTCGTGGAAATCGCTGTAATCTTGTGGTTATAATTGCTCCTTACAAACTCAACTCCACCACCCAATACGCCGCTCCCCCAATTACCGCCGCCAGAGGAATGGTTATCACCCATGCAGTGAGCATTCGCCACACTTCTGGCCACCTTATTCTACGAAGACTCTGAAAGAACGTCCCTCCTATTACTGCCGAACCTATTACGTGCGTGGTGCTTACTGGCATACCGGCTACACTCACCGCTACCACTGCGAGACCCGCACCCGTTTCCGCTGCGAACCCGTGCTTCGACTCCAGCTTTGTCAGTCGCCACCCCATTGTCCTTATTACTTTCCAGCCCATTAAAAACGTACCCAGTGCCATTACAGAACCACACATTATCTTTACCCACCAGAGGACGGGAAATTGCTCAGGATGCTCTACAAGAATAAAACCCCCGGTTATCAAAGCTGCTGTTATTATACCCATTGCATTTTGCGTATCATTCATACCGTGGCTAAAAGCCATAAAGGAAGATGAAATAATCTGCAGTTTTTTAAATGCCCCTTCTGACTCAGTAGCAGGTGTATTTTTAAAGAATAGATAAAGCAGCCAACTGATGAGTGAAAAAAGCAGAGCACCGGCTATAAATCCCGCAAATGGACCGAGCGCAATGGCAAGAAATACTTTATCGTTAAGCACCTTCCACTGTACTATGCCTGTTCCCCCTGCCACTATCCCGGCACCGAGAATTGCACCTACTAACGAATGTGTCACACTTATCGGAATTCCAAACGATGTGCAAATATAAGTCCATATTATCGCACCAAGTAAACCACTGATAAGTACTAAGAGAAAAATGTTGGGTGGTAGAGCCCCCGGGGGAACAATGCCCTTACCAACCGTCTTCGCCACCGCAGTAAAAACAAAAGCGCCGAGGACATTAAAAAAACTCGCCAACGCCAATGCCTTCAGTGGCGTTAACGCTTTGGTAGCAATTACCGTGGCAATCGCATTTGCGCTGTCGTTCGCACCATTTAAAAAATCATATATCAATGCAAGAGATATTATTACAATAACAAAGCCCAGTGCCGACTCCATCAATTAAATCCCGCCCTTCAATCTGAACGTCTCCAGGATATTCGCAACGTCCTCACACTGGTCCATTGTATCCTCGAGGATGTCCACTATCTCTCGAACCAGCAGTCTATCAAGGAGCTCATCAGGATTTTTTACTGGTCTGGTCATCAGTGTTCTCAGCCATTTACGATTTATTTTATCGGCTTCGTTCTCTAATTCATTTGTTTTTACACAGCACATTTCTAAAGTCGGTTCATCACATCTCATATCACGTAAGCAATGAACCGCCGTTCTTATTTCCTGCGCAGCCTCCAGGATAATCGGCGAAAATTCACTTACAGGCGCTGGAAGCGTCTCCTTTTGCGCGAATGTCAGCCTTACTACGGCTTTCTCGATCCCATCTATTACATTATCCAGATTATGAGCGAAATAACGTATATCCCCCTTTTCCTCCGTGACCCGTGTGTGGTCATAAAACAATCCCTGTATGATTTGATGAACAATCGAATCAGCTTCTCCCTCCAGTTCTTCGAGTTGCGCACTGATTCGCGGCAGTTCAGAATAATCGTCTCCCAAATCCATTAATAGCTCCGCTGCTTCTACCGCCTTCTCCGCAAGCTCCTCAAAGAGGTCGAAAAATTTCCGCTCCCTCGGTAAAAACGTCATTTTATGCAACACTGAGCTTAATACCAATGCTTTTGTTGCTCTTTTCATCCCCCTCACCATTATCCTTAGCATTAACATAGGAGCAGAGAGGTTATTTAAATCTTTCTAAATTTACTTATGTAAAAACTTTTATATATAGATATAAAGTTATAACAGATGGTCTAACAATTTCCTGAAAGCTCTGCTTCTATGCGATATTTTGTTCTTTTCCCCGATGCTCAGCTCTGCAAAAGTCTTCCCTGTTCCCTCAAACTCAAATATGGGGTCGTAGCCAAAGCCGCCTTTCCCCCTTATCTTCTCCGCTATTTTTCCTTCCGCGGTCCCGACAAAGAGAAGAGGTGCATTTTTGGCAGATTCGCAGAATGCAACGACGGTTTTAAAAGTAGCTTTTCGCTCTTCTCCTTCTTTATCTGCCATCAACTTCAGTATTCCCTCGTTCCCTATTTTCTCGAAGACAAAAGCAGAGAAGGGACCCGGGAATCCATTTAAAGCAGGGATAAGCAACCCGGAGTCTTCTAAGAAGAAAGGCTTTTTTAGCCCCATCTTCTCCCTTATATAATTCGCACTTTCTCGCGCCACTGACTCTATTTCTTCAAGTTGCAACTCTGGATAGTCATATTCAAGATGCTCGATTGTTATGCTTTTAGCTTCCGCGTCAGCCAAATCCTGTACCTCTTTTACCTTGTTTTTGTTCGTGGTGACGAAGATGATTTCTTTTTCTGGACGCATAGTAAATTCACATTATCCCCTCTATCACCCTCGCATAAGCCGGTCTCGTAATGATAATGCCGAAAAGCAGTCCAACAATGGTTATAAACGCAAAACCCCTCAATGTGCCAAGCGCCATCAAAGCAAGAACAAGCATCGCCACGATGGTTGTCGTGGCAGAAGCGAATATTATACCAAATGCAAATGATATTCGTTTACGATACATCCTTGCGGAAGAGCGACCACCTGAAAGCACTTCGTCCGTTATTATCACCAATTGGTCCACTCCTGTTCCGATCACCGCTATTATCCCTGCAATACTCGGTAAATCTAACTGCCATCCACCTGGAACCACTACTGAGAACCCCAATATCAGAATTACCTCACTAAGAAGTGCGAAGAACATCGGCAATACTATCTTGGGCTCCCGGTATCGTAAATAAACCACAAGCGTAACGGAAATAAGAGCAAGCAATCCTGCAATTAACGCTCCTTCCTTGAATTTCACGCCCAAATATGCTGGCACTTCCCCTGAACCTATTATCTCCACATTCACCGGTAACGCACCTGCTTTTAAGTGTATGATCAGCTCCCTTGCCTCTTCTTTCCCTTCATCTCCTGACCCTGTGTTTGCAGTCCACACATAAATAACTCCTTCTTTTAGTTTCTCGCATGCTTCATCCGCTATTGGTGCACTGTACACCACCACATCGTCAAGCAGCATTGCCAGTTCGTGATCCGCAGGGCTGTCTATTGCACCATATTTAATCGCAGCGTCTCTTAATGCAACTGCACCTTCCTTATTTAACGTAAAAGGAGCTCCCCATACCTCTCCCTCCCACTTCCCCGTCTTGCTCGTTGGCGTAGTCCCCACGTTTTCTATTCCCTCGCTACCGTACATGACATGAGCGGTGATATTCTCGATCTCCTCCAATCTTTGCCCTTTCTCTATGTCCTCTCCCGTACCATTCGTCTGCATCCGTATCTCAAACTTCCCCGGCTTACCCACCAGGTCCTTTGCCGTTTTGATATCTATGCCTGCAAAGTCTATCACCATGAGGTTATTCCCAACGGTTCTTATCGTAGTGCTCGCTAATCCCAGCATGTTTATTTTATTCTCTATTATTCGGCGAGTCTCTTCCCTTGTTGCCGGGGTCAGGGAATCCTCGAAAAAATCTTCGCCGTTTGGTCTCTTCGCTATACTACTGTTTATTCCCTTTAACACCTCAGACAACTGTTCTTTTGTAACGCTCTTCCTTATCTCGTATATCACCCTGTCATCAGCGGTATAAGGAGTCACCTCGGTATCCAGCTCATTTCCAAGAAACTCAACGATTTTAGTCGTATTAACCGTATCAGGTGCATCTATCGCGACTAAAGTGCCGTTCAATTTCAACTGCAGCGAGCTCCCACCCACCAAATCCAGACCATATCTCAGATTACCATTTATTCCCGCACCAGCAGGCGGTGGTGGATAAACATAAATGACAAACAAAGCGGCTAAAACGCACAATAAAAGTGCCATTACCCTTATATCTCCTAATAATCCTCTTTCGCTTTTTTTCATTGCCGCAGTCCTTCTCTACATTAACGCTTACAAAATCATATAATTTTGATACTTTAAAAATATCCACTTGAGATTTGGATTTTTTGTAATTAGAGTTTAGGATTTTCCACTCTTTATTGAGCATATTTACCCACGGGCATCACGTATATCGGCTTATGCTCCTCCGGAAGACTTAAGACTTTCGCAACCTCATCATCGTAAAATGCACCTATGGCGACGGTAGCCAGACCCAGCGCCTCACATTGCAAATAGATATTCTGCGAGACATGACCAACTTCTATATGCACATATCTTATCCCACGCTCTCCATATCTACGCGTTGTCCTTTCATACTCCGCGGTAATCACAAAAGATACCGGGGCATCAGCGATGAACATCTGACGTAAACAAGCTACTGCTAACTCTTCCCGTAAGTCGCCTTCCTTGTGCAGTTCTAATTCCGAATATCCCTTTGTGTGATACACGCCGGCATCTATATCCCCTGCGCATTCCTTCCCTATTACTACATACAGCTCCAGCGGATAAGTAGCGCCAGCCGAAGGCGCCTTACCCGCGGACCATATCAATTGCGAAAGCTGGTTCTCTGTCAGCGCGGTTCTTTTGAAAGACCTCCTCGATTTCCTTCTCTCTATCGCTTCTTCTATTTCCATCGGTTAAAATTAAAAATGTCCCATCACTAATTTATCCTTTATCTCCGCTAAACATCCTGGGTCCCTCTTTATTTTCTCTTTCATCGCGTCTAACATCTGATAATTAATTATTGCAGGGGTGTATGAGGGGTCTATATCGAGCGATTTCTTAAGGTGCTTCTCTGCCTCCTCAAGTTCACCTTTGAGGAGAATCAATGCTCGCAACGTACTTGAACTCCTCGAGTGCTCCGTCCCAATCCTCTTTTTCCATACATTCTGCACCTCTACGGAACCTCTCTTCGAGCTTGAGATACGTTTCTGGATCAATTCCGGGTTTATTAGCCAATTCAAGGTCCAAAAAGTCTTTAATCCTGTCTAAGAGACCTTCTGCCTTTTCCTTCACTTCTGCATCGGGATTCAATGCAAGCGCTTTATTCGCGCATTCACGAGCTTTCGCGACGTATCCCCTATGCAAGTATGCGGCTCCGAGATTATACCAGTGGGCAGGATAATCAGGTTCAGCTTTCACTGCTTTGTCAAAATATGTGAATGCATCTTCAAGACGGTTTAAATGAATATACGAGGTTCCAATGAGCATATATACGTTATCAATGTGAGGGTATTCTTCTGGAATTGGCTTGAGAACGTTAATTGCGCGCTTAAACCTTTTCGATGCCATGAGTCTCGCACCCTTTTCAAGCGAATAAACACACTGAAATATTGACCGACATAAGTAAAGCAATGAACAGGAATACAGAGGTGCTGGAAGAGGTAAGAGACCTCTTGAAGAAATAAAACAATTTATTCCACCTCTTCAAACCTCCCCTCAAGCTTCTTCAGTACATCAGGCAACGTCGTGTATTCCATCTCCTCCACAGGCAGTCTATGCGGCTCAAAGGGTCCATGCGCTCGTATATAATCCGCTATCTCCTGCGCCTTTCTCCTCGCGAGGTCAAAGGCAGGGTCGTCAAACAAATCCGCAGTCCCCACTAACCTCCCATGACTTATCTGGAATCCCGCAGCAATAACCCGCGGCGGTCCGTCAAACCGCGTGCACTGTGAATATCTGAAAGGAACGGGAATTATAGGTCCATTATGTGAACCTCGCATCCAGCCACTGACTAAATATGGCAGCGAGAACGGCTCTAAGACCTCGCCCAGTGCCGGCATGCCCGATTGTGCTCGCACCAATGCGACAGGGTCATCCTTACCCACGTACTTACCCGCGGTAAAGAACAATTTCTCCGTGCTTATCACCGCTACTGGCTCCTCGTTTGGCAATGGACTCGTATCCTTTGGATATACCCTCTTTATCACATATTTGCTCTTCGCTCCTATCAAAGCGAGTAAGTCATACAGTTCTTCAGGGCATCGCAAAAATACTCTCTTCTTTTCTTTTATGTCCCATACCTCAAACACGTACCCGTCATGCATTACAGGGTCTATGACAAGCCCGGCGGTATTGAAAGGGTCAGCAAACATCTTGTAAATCGGGTAATTAAACGCTCCCGGCTCCGTCTTGTCCATCATAAACGCTACTAACGGTTCAGAACCACGTTCCGTAAATTCCATCTCCGCTATCCCGGGTCCCATACCGCGTATGTTCCCGCTGAACGCATCCACCAGCAAGTCTTGTCCTGCACCATGCAACTTCAACTCTTTCGCCACCTCTGTCGCCGCTTCAAACGTTTCCCACGCCAATCCGTGTATCTCTTCTGAATCTACACCTTTCCGATGGCTCATCAACAATTGCAAGTCGTCACCGGCGTTCAAGACGTGATAGCTCACGAGCAACCCCTCTTTCTTCGCTTTCTCCATCCTCTCTGTCGCCTTCTCCTTTAACTCGGGGCGTACGGTCGAATGCCCTGGAAATCCACCCACATCTGCCTTTATCAGGCTAATAGTTACTTTCTCACTCATTTTTTTCCTCACATCTCAGCCGAGAATATACGCTGTGCTTCTTCATCCCTGCGTTTATGCTCCAACTTTATCATATCCCCGCGCTTGAAATACTCCTCTGCTTTATCCTCATCCCCTATAATTCTATACACCTGCCCGAGGTTGTAACAAGCTGATATACCCTCGTCCACTAAATAAGCCCTGAGATTCAATGCAGCGTTAAAGAACCCAATTGCCATGTCGTGTTGTTCTAAACTTGCGTAAGCAGCGCCACAATCGTTACACGCCTTAGCCAGCGTTGGAAGAATTGGCTCTTTCTTCACTATCTCCTTGTAAACTGCTATTGCTTCCTCATATTTCCCTTCACCAAGATATTCTTCGCCGAGTAGAAGTAATTCTTCTGCGGTTTTTCCTTCCCCTTTTTCCACTTCGCTTTTTTTTCCTTCCATAATTTTAATTACAAGTAACTTTTATATTAATTAGTTGTGTTTCAAGACAAAAAATTACCTTTTGTTTCCCAGTTAAAACAGAAAGTATCTCACGGTGCCAATCTCCTTCTATCTCTTGGGAAAAGCACCACTTCTCTTATGTTGTCTATCTCCAGCATGCTCATCAGCAGTCTTTCAACACCAAGCCCCCAGCCTGCATGCGGCGGCATTCCATATCGAAAAGCGTCGAGATAAAACTCAAAACTATCTGCACTCAGCCCTTTCGATTCTATCTTCCGCTTTAGCAACTCGTATGAATGCACGCGCTGCGAGCCTGATGCGAGTTCTACTTTTGGATGCATCAGGTCAAACGCATTACAAATATCTTCCCTTTTCCCTTCTTCCGCAGGCTGTGCATAAAAAGGTTTTATCGCACACGGCCAATCAGTGATGAAATAAAGCTCGCCCATTATCTCGCCCAGAGTATGCTCTGCGGAAGTGCTTAGGTCTTCCCCCCATTCTATCTCCTCCCCCGCTTCAGAAAGTAGTTCTATTGCTTCATCATAAGTTATACGTCTGAATGGTTTTTTTGGAACGTCCAACTTCAAATTCAGCTTGGATAATCCGGGATAATCCATAACCTTTGAATATACAAACGCAATTAGCTCTTCTAATATTACCATTACCTCCTTTTCAGATACAAATGCGACTTCTATATCCACCGAAGTTGCTTCGTTCAGGTGTTTCGTGGTGTCATGCTCCTCTGCGCGGAATATCGGCGCTATTTCGTACACGCGGTCAAAGCCAGAAGCCATGAGCATTTGTTTGTAAAGCTGTGGGCTCTGATTTAAGAACGCTTCACGTTCAAAATAAGAGATGGGGAATAGGGCAGTGCCACCTTCTGTCGCCGCGCTTACTATCTTCGGCGTGTTTATTTCTATAAATCCCAGGTCATCAAGGAAATCCCTTATCGCTTTAAGAACCCGACTGCGGATTATAAATATGTGCTTTGTCCTCTCGGTTCTCAAGTCCATGAATCTCGCATCTAACCTCGTATCTAACTCTGCACCCACTTTTCCGGTGGTGTCCAGGGGAAGAATCTGCGAAGCCTCATTCAGCACTTCCATTCGTTCGGGTATTATTTCATATCCATTCGGCGCCTTGGACTCTCTCTTTACTTTCCCTTCTATTGCGACTACCGATTCTCGAGGCACTTTTTTCACGCGCTCAAACAGCTCCTTCTCAACTTCGCCTCTGTGCAGTGTAACCTGAGCAAAACCGCTAAGGTCTCGCAGAATAAAGAAAAAGACACCGCCTAAGTCCCGCTTCTCGTGCACCCAGCCCGCTATGCTCACGTCTTCCCGGTCATTATCTGCGGTTATTTCGGCTGCGTATTTCCTGTCCCTGATCGGTGGTTTCATAGTCATTACTTAAATGATGATTCGTTATTAATGGCGTGTTGTCAAATCTTGCAACAATAAAACATCCCTGTCGAGAGCGTTGCAAGTTTTCTCATAATGGTGGTCCGTG
Organism: Methanosarcinales archaeon; assembly: GCA_025464585.1. Lineage (GTDB taxonomy): Archaea > Halobacteriota > Syntropharchaeia > Alkanophagales > Methanospirareceae > QMVO01. The sequence continues at coordinate 3,586 of JAODGL010000191.1, read as the reverse complement.
GTAAAAATTTTATAGTTTTTAGGCGCTTCGATCGAAATTATGCAGTCACCCAATGTCTTACAGTTTCTCCCCCGTGCCTTTTCACAATCTTCTAAAATCTCTTTTATAACACTACAAACATCCTCAAATTCTTTATAAGTTTGTAATTCGTTTAGCAATTTCCTAAATTTCCCTCTGTTTCTTGCCACAAATCCTTCTATTTCACAGTTTTTTTCATCCCTTCTACACCTCAAATTTAGAGAATAAGTTTCGTTTTTATGCACTTCCTCATTTGCCAATCCACATTTCGTTTCATCTATAACTTTCACTCGGTAAAAAAACTCTTCAAGTAATTCGCTTTCTATGAGGTCTTCCAATTTAATTAGCACTTTTTCGTATTCCAAGGTATTATTCTCGCTCAGCTTGGATAGAATCTTACTAATTCTTACGGCAGTTCTATGTTCATAAACTCTTAATTCAGAGAGTCTCATCAAAGTGCCCTCCAAATCCTTTTCCTCTTTTAGAAACGAATATAGGGCTATACAATCTTTTAGCATAGTTCTTTTGAATTCCATCAGCACATAATTAGAGGACAGGGGTTCTTTATCGCTCAAAAATTTGACAATTTCTTCCTTCTTTCTTCCAAAAATTCTTTCTATTTGTATTGTTGTCTCCAGAAATAACTTGTCAGTACTCATCAGCATATAACTCGGATAAACCCTCAATTTTTGGAACAGTGAATATCCCTACGTCTAACAATATTTTTTTGATTTCTTCTTTACCTTTTCCCCCGGATTTTTCCAAAACTTCTATTGCCTCTGTTAGCGCGTCTACTTGCTTTTCGTTCAGTCTCTCTGATTTTATGTTTTTTATGGCGTATTCCAACCTGAGCGCGGCTTTTTTCATGTCCCCTTTACTTATCTTCCATAATTCGTTTAGTTTCTCCTTAAATTCGAAGAAGAATATTTGCCTGGCTCTTATGTCATCAAAATTTTCTTTTACGTCTTCGATTAATCCTCTTAAATTAGAAATTATGTCCAAGGTCTTTATATCTGCGGGGGTTAAAGGAGAGGGTTTTTCTACAAAAAAGAATGGTGAGATACTTTCATCTCGCCCTTCGATGATTTTCCCATAATCTACTTCGCTTGAAATTACCTCTTTTATTCCTTCAATAGGAATCCAAAATTCTTTATACTCGCTACGGATGATATATCTTCGGTTTTCGTTCAATGAATATCCCCTATATTTTTTTACCCGTAATGACTTACCACTACTCATTTTTCAAACCTCTTTTTAATTTTTTCCAGCTCTTCTATTAGTTCTTCTATGTTTTCTTTCCTGCATTCAAAACTAATGGATTCATGTCCTCCTACTACTGGACACGATAGCCGAGGAAATTCCTTAGAGGGATTTCTTAATTTGAACTGCATCATTGCCGTAGAGAAGAATTCCTCTTCCCCCTTTCCTCGATGCTCTATCATCTCCCAATCGAAATCGTCCAAGAAATAATTTTTACAAGTAGTTTGGAAAAGAAATTTTTCAACAAGTTCTTCCGTTATTATTTCTTTCTCTATTATCTCGCATTTCTTTTTTATTTCTTCTCTTTCATCTTCAGAATATCGCTTTAGAAATCTCTTTTCTTTGTCTCTTAGTATAACATTTAAAAGACGGCTGCCTTCTTTCCCGCCTATATCAAAGATTTCTTTATCGATTTTGGATGAAGCTAACTCATCATCCAAGCGATCCGCTTCTATGGCTATATTATAACCAGATGGAAAAAAATCTAATTTTATGCTCCCATCGCTAAGCAAGGACTTAAATATCCTCAGAGCTTCTTTAAATTCATTCAAACTTACTTTCTCTTTCTTCCCTTCTCCTTTTTCCTTCATCTTTTGTGCTTCTTATGTTCAATTTTGGGAGTATATAAAGATAACTGATTTTTTAGATAAAAGTTTGTTTTCTCATTCACCCAGCAGCCTTGCAAGCACGCTTTTCCTTCCCTCCCTTTCTCTTACATTCCACTCTTCCCTCTTCGGTACCGCCTCTTTTTTCTCCGCTCCTTCCGCTTCCGCTGCTCTACCGCCGTGTTCACTTCTTCGCACACGTACGTCAACCAGTATAGGCATTTCTATGCTCGGACTCGAAAGTAGTGCAACACCCTGTGGTATTCTTTTGATTTCCTCCTCCATCTCACTGCTCATGAACTCCAACCCGCGGCTTAATGCCCTGATGTCATTTGGATTTGTTACACGAAGGATTATCTGTGTATTGCACTGAGAAATAACGTTCTTATCCACACGTGCAGGTCTTTGCGAGATAACCAGCAGCCCCAGCCCGAATTTCCTACCCTCTGAAGCGATGGTTCTTAAAATATTTGAACTGACCGCCTTTTCAAATCCTCGCTCAGGGCAGAAGTTGTGTGCCTCCTCGATAACGAGCATAAAAGGTGGTATCTTTCCCATCTTCCTACCTTCAAATACCTCTTTACAGATGCGATAGACGATCAATTGCTGTAATTTCGGCTCCGCTCCTTTCATATCTATTATTGATGCTTTGCCCACCTTCACGAGCTCTTCTATGCGAGTTGGGCTGTCAGATAATATACCAGTCTCCCGGATTCTCTCCAGGAAGTGAATAATTCTCCACTTAGCATTGCTTTTGCTCTCTGATACCTTCTTAATAATATCTTCGATAGTATAAAACTCCTTTTCCTCCTTTATTCCATTTATACACTGGTATAAAACACCTAATTGTGCATCAGACAGGGGAAACAGGTCATATAATTCATTCACACTCAAATTTATGCCGTCTATACGAAATAACTTATCAGCAGCGGGATTTATGGAAAAATTCGATGGCGTGTAAACCACGACCTTAGAGGCATAGCCTTTGGGTGTGATGCCAAATTTATCCATCTGTTTTCTCTCCTCTTCACTCCTGTTCTCGTATTTCAATGCGAGATATTCGCCATGAGGGTCAATTATAAGCAATGGAACGTTCTTCTCAAGCAACTCCTCGATTAGCACACCCGCGGTATATGATTTCCCGCTGCCCGTCTTCGCTAATATGCTGCAATGTTTCTGGATAAGTTCCTCTTTCCTCAGATATACCGGTATATTGCGCCCGTCAAGCATACCTAAATGAATTCCACCTGATTTGAGTCCTAATGTGTCCATGATGAAAGCCTGGTCCGCTTTGAATACCTTCTCATCACGCGAGAAAGTGTTCTTTGGCTGCATTAAAAATCCCCTCTCGTCTTTATAACCTATGATTTCCGCAGTAGCGGTCTTTTTCACCGCATCCACTATTGATTTCACTCTTCCCAGTATCCACCCATCTGTTTCGCTCCATACTTTTACATACTCGTTTCTTCTTACTTCTCCACCCACGATAAATTCGAATTCGTGCAGTCCCACTTCGCCGGAAATTGTACCTACTAATTTGTACATCAAATCAGTTTCGCATTCACCACTCCATCCTGACCCGGTCTGCTTGTAACCACCGCATCTCCAATTTCAGTCTCTATCACTGCCCCTTTTGTTGTTATATTCCGCCTTGCGAAGAAAGGATTCGCAGGATTGTTCTTCACAGCTATTATCTTAGCCTT
>JAODGL010000132.1 GCA_025464585.1 Methanosarcinales archaeon | reverse complement strand
AAAGAAATGGCAATTCGTACCTATTACCGAGGAAGGCAAAGAGATAGTGGGTGGGGATATCCTGGGCGAAGTTCAGGAAACAAAGGTGATAAAGCATAAGATTCTTGTGCCACCGGGAATAAGCGGTAAGCTTTTGGAGTTGAAGGAAGGCGAATTCACCGTTCAGGATACCATAGCGAGGATACAAACAGATGGAGAGGATATGGAATTGATGATGATGCATAAATGGCCGGTGAGAAAAGGGCGACCTTACAGGGATAAATTAGACCCTGAGGTGCCTTTGCTGAGCGGACAGCGTATTAATGATACTTTCTTCCCGATTGCGAAGGGGGGGACCGGTGCCATTCCGGGTGGGTTCGGAACGGGGAAATGTGTAACACCGGATACGCCTGTAATGCTTACTGACGGGACTTTGAGAAAAATGAAAGAAGTTTATGAAGAGAACAAAGATAACGGAGAGAAAGTCAGTAATAGTTACGAGGACTACACTTCTTTAAAAAATGCAATTGGAGTTTATTCGCTAAATGACGGGAAATTAAAAGAGAAAGATGCGAATACGGTCTATAAAGGTAAAACAGATGTCATATATCGGGTAAAAACGAGGACTGGGAGGACGGCAGAAGCAACACCTGTTCATAAACTCTTTACTGTAACGCCGGATTTGCAGATAAAAGAGGTTGAATGCAGGGCGTTAAATATAGGGGATTATCTTGTAATGCCACGGAAAATAGTTTTCAGGGGCGAGGTGCAAAATCTGGATAGCAAGATGTTTGATGAAGAGCGAGTTTGTGATGAGGAGGTCTTAGAAGCGATACCCGAACTCATTGATGGAATAGTGAACGAAAGGAACATAACAAAGAAAGAACTTGCATATAATTTAAGTGTGTCTTACGATGTTCTGATAGGATATTACCGGAAGAGAAGCAGACCAACCGTGTCTTTCGTAAGAAGGCTGTACGAATTCGCAGGAAAAACGGTGAAGATAACAAAAGTGAAAGGGGAGAGAGCAGGCAAAGTGGTGAAAAAACCGAGTAAATTTGACGGTGACTTTGCGGAGTTTCTCGGGCTCGTGATTGGAGACGGCTCGCTTAAACCGAGAACAGTTGAATTCTATAATAATGATGAACTCATAAGAAAAAGATTTGAGCATTTATCCGAAAAGCTGTTTGGACTCACAGCAAAGCATGAGAGGTGTAATACGGTAGAGTGTTCTCTCTTAGGGAGTTCGGTGCTCGTCAGACTTTTGAAGCACCTGGGCGTTCCGGAAGAGAGGAAATCATCTTCTTGCAGGGTGCCTGACATAGTGATGAAGTCACCGGACGAAATAGCGGGTAGATTTGTGGGCGCTTACTTTGTTTCTGACGGATACGTGGGTGAGAATGAATTAGAAATAGCAACAGCAAGCAAAGAAATGCAGCTCAGCATATCTTACCTCCTGCTGAGGTTTGGAATTCTTTATACCTTAAAGGAGCATGTTATTGGAGGGGAAACATATTACCGAATATTTGTAAGAGGGAAAGAGGAAATAAAGCGATTTTACGAACGTTGCAATTGCGGAGTGCCATTTGAAAAATTCCAGAGGATAAAAGAATATCTGGAAGATGGAAGAAGGGGATACACGTCAATAGATGTCGTGCCGGCATCTGCAGAGTTTTTAAAGCACGCATACGAAGAAATGGGGCGACCACATTCGGATTTGGAACGTTTGGGAGTGAATACATCCAATTACTTTGGAGAAAGAGAGGAGAAAGAGCGAATGAGCGTTCAGACATTCAAGAAATTTTGTCAGTTGTCCGGGGATGCGAAGTTGAAATGGACTGCCGAGACGTTGGACTATGTTTTTTACGATGTGATTACCGAGATTGAAGAGATTAAAGGTGTAAGGGATGTTTATGACCTTGAGGTTCCAGGCTCACATAATTTTGTCGCAGGTTTCGGACCCATGATTCTTCACAATACTGTTATGCAGCACCAATTAGCGAGATGGGCGGACGCACAGGTTATCGTGTATATAGGCTGTGGAGAGCGGGGAAATGAAATGACAGAGGTTTTAGAGGATTTTCCAAAGCTTATTGACCCTTATAGTGGAGAAACGCTGATGGAGCGTTCAACACTTATTGCAAACACCTCAAATATGCCTGTCGCGGCACGAGAAGCGTCTATTTATACCGGAATCACGCTCGCTGAGTATTATCGCGATATGGGCTATGATGTAGCGATACAGGCGGATTCTACATCAAGGTGGGCGGAAGCACTGCGAGAAATATCAGGCAGGCTGGAGGAGATGCCGGGGGAAGAAGGGTATCCTGCTTACTTAGCCACGAGATTAGCGGATTTCTATGAACGCGCAGGCAGGGTAAAAACGTTATGCTCGGACTCGGAAGAAAGGATAGGTTCTGTTACGGTAGTGGGTGCGGTATCGCCGCCTGGAGGCGATTTCTCGGAGCCGGTGACGCAGAATACGTTGCGAGTGACAGGTGTTTTCTGGGCTCTTGATTCATCTCTGGCAGATAGGAGGCATTTTCCGGCTATAAGCTGGTTGCGCAGCTATTCCCTTTATCTCGGCGACCTCCGTGAATGGTTTGCGAAGTCCACGGCACCGGACTTCATGGAGCAGCGTGAAGAAATGATGGGGCTATTGCAAAAGGAGGCGGAACTGCAAGAAATAGTCCAGCTCGTTGGTGCGGATGCACTCCCGGCGCGAGAAAGGGGAACATTAGAAGTTGCACGCATGATACGTGAGGATTTTTTGCAACAAAACGCGTACCATGAGATAGACTCTTTCTGCTCCTTGGAAAAGCAATATCTGATGGCAAAAATCATTCTTCAGTGGTATGACGGCGCAATAGAAGCGATAGAGAGCGGCATAGCGGTGGAGAAACTGGAAGGGATGCGAATAAAGGATGCCATGGCGAGAATGAAATATGTGCCAAATGAAGGTTTCCGTGAGAAATACGAGCAGATAATGAAGGATATGAAAGATGAGTTTGAAGAATTAAAGAGAAAGGAGAGGGAGGCGTCGTGATGCAAACAAGGGCGACGATTATTGCAAAGGGTGAAGTGCAAAGGGTAGGATACAGAGATACAGTGGAAAAGATAGCTCGTAAGTTGAACAAAAAGGGCTTCGTAGAGAATTTGAAACCGTATGACGTTAAAATAGTTTGTGAAGGGGACGAAGAAACGGTAAAAAAGTTCATAAAACAAATAAGGATAGAAGGCGACCCGTTGATAAAGGTGGGCGAGGTTTCTGTTCAGTTCAAAGAGCCAACAGGCGAATTCGAGTATTTCGAGATTAAAAGAGGCAGTTATGAAGATGAGCATGCAGAAGGATTTGATTTTATCAATTCCCTTTTAAAGCATCTGGTAAATACTGTTTCATTGATAAACAAGAATAGAGGTGAGAAATAAAAATGATAAGAGCGAATATAAAGGATTACAGAGAGAATGAACAAAAGGCATGGGATATTAATGATTTATCGAAAGTTTTTATATTCGAAACTTAGGATACAAGCTAAAGGGATGGAAAAATGAAGAAACTTCGCGCAAATTTAGAGGAACTATTCAATAATCATGCAAAAAATTTAGAAAATATAAAGAATGCAAATATAATTATACCCTATGAATTCTTTAACAGTTTAAAAGCTGGAAATGTGTTTTATGCCGAAGGTTTAAATTGTTATCTCTTTGGTCTTTCGAACTCTGCTGTAACAGTTATAGTAAAATGTTTTGAAATTGCTCTAAAACAAAAATACCGCGTTGAAGAAAAGGGGGAATGTATAAAAAAGATGAAAAAAGGAACAAGAAATTGCAACCTCAATGAACTTATTGATTGGGCTGATAAATGGTTAGGAAATAAAAAGGAGTTAGCACACGGATTTAGAATCTTAAGAAATTTGATTCATGAAGAAAAAGAAATTGAGAATAAAGACGCTTTAGAAGCTATAAGGCACGTTTCTAAATTTTTAAATCTTTTATGGCCTTTTGAAGGGCATAATGAACGTATCGTATGTGAAAAATGCAAAAATGAAATAAATCTAACTGGTAATAAAGAAAAGTTTTATATTGGAAATGTCATTCCTATTGATTGCAATAACTGTGGAGAAACTATCCAATTTTTAGTATATCCCCACATATGTCCTAAACCTGTTGTGAGCTTTACCTACCAAGAAAGAAGAAATAGTGAGATATGAGGGCATATAAATGGAATCAAAAAGAAAAAGAGAGTATGAAAAAGAGGTGAAATAAAATGGCAATAGATATTTCAGCACGTGAGTACACAACGATAAAAGAAGCAGCGGGTCCTTTAATCGTGGTAGAAGAAGTAGAAGGTGTTTCGTATGGCGAAGTAGTGAAGATAGTGACACCGGGCGGAGAAGAGAAGACCGGGCAGGTGCTGGAAGCGAGTAAGGGACTTGCAGTGGTTCAGGTCTTTGAAGGCACCTCTGGAATAGACACATCGAAGACGAAGGTGAGATTTACCGGTGATATAATGAGAATAAGCGTTTCACAAGATATGGTCGGTCGCTTTTTCGATGGTTTGGGCAGACCCATAGATGGAGGTCCGGAAGTGATAGCAGAAGACAGGCTCCCTGTTACGGGTGACGCAATAAATCCTGCTGCTCGTGATTATCCCCGCGAGTTCATTCAAACCGGCATTTCCACTATTGACGGAATGAACACGTTGGTGCGTGGGCAGAAGTTGCCGATATTCTCCGGTGCCGGGATGCCGCATAATGTGCTTGCGGCACAGATAGCGAGGCAGGCGAAAGTGTTAACTACTGGGGAGCCTTTCTCCGTTGTGTTTGCGGCAATGGGGATTACGCATGAGGAGGCTTCGTTTTTTATGCGCGATTTTGAACGCACGGGTGCAATCGAAAGAATGGTTGCGTTCCTTAATTTAGCGGATGACCCTGCAATTGAGCGTGTAATAACGCCGAGAATGGCGTTGACAACCGCTGAATTCCTCGCTTATGAATATGATATGCATATTCTCGTTATTCTTACGGATATGACGAACTACTGTCTTGAGGGTTCGACGGAAATCATATTTGGTGATGGGACGATAGCGAGAATAAGAGATTTCGTAGAATCTTTCTATGGACAAAATCCACGGTTAGATTTACCTTCAGGATTAGCCATTCAATCGTGGAGTGGTGCAAAGAAGAATATTGGCAGAATAATATCAGTGCAAAAGGTAAAGGCGCCTGAGAAAATGATAGAGTTAAAGACAAGAGGTGGAACGGTGATAAGATGCACTGCTGACCATAAGATACTGGCAGACACTGGAGGCGGTAAAAAGATGATGGAAGCGGCAAAAATAAAAGAAGGAGATGCATTGTATTTCCGCTCGAGTATAGAATTGAAAAATCCCTGGAATCCTTCTTATCTGGATTTAGTGATTGGCTCTTTCGTTTCCATACCCGGAATCTATTTCCACCTCTCAAAAGGAGAGGAAGAGAAGATAAAAGCATCGCTTAAGAAGAAATATGGGACGCTAAAAGAAGCATCCGAAAGGCTGGGTATAAAATATGCGCATCTTACTGATGGAAAGAGCGGGTTCACAAAGGAAGAGTTCAAAAAAATATGGGAGGAGGAGAAGAGCGTGCAAGGTATCAAAGAAGTATCGATAACTGCGGGTAAGAGATCTTTGTGTTTGCTGAACGAGGAAGTGGATGGAGATTTCCTATATGTGTTGGGTTTGATTGCTTCGGATGGAAGTTTGATGGAGAACAGGGAAGAAGGCATATACAGGGTTGATTTTTCAAACAGGAACAAAGAACTGATGGATAGGTATGCGGGGATAATGGAAGAGCGATTCGGGGGTTTGGAGGTTCGGAAATTCAAGAATAAATCAGGTGTGGATATAGCAAGAATAGAAAGCATATTGATTTTCAATCTCGTAAAGCAGTTAGGTTTGACGGAGGAAGGGGAAAATGCCTTTTTAAAACCGATATTTAAGCTTGAGGAGGGTCTAATAGCTGCGTTTTTACAGGGTTATCTGGATGGTGATGGAAGTAGCAGAATACTTAGGTCCAATTCGGGGAGAGTAGTATTTACAAGTAAGAAAGGAGTGGTGGCGAAAAGAATTCGGCAATTACTGATTAGGTTAGGAATAAGAAGCAGGCTTGTGAATAGGTTTTCTAAAGGGTTTAAGGAGGGCATGGTCTACGACGTGGTGATAGGTGGGGAAAGGGATATAATGAGGTTCATCGAAAGGATAGGGACGCGACATCCTGAGAAAGAGAAGAGATTACGCGAAATAGAGGGGATGTACAAGAGTTCGTGTAGAATGGTCGGCTCTGCGTTCGATGTTGCACCGCGAATCTGTGGGAAATTAATGAGAAGACTAAGGGAGAAATATAATATTACAATGAAGAAGATAACAAAAAAGACGGGTTTTCTCTCCGAGGTGGAAAGAGGGAAGAAAAGAGCTTGTAAAGAACAGTTTTCTGAATGGCTGTGCAGCATAAAGAGAGCCTTACCTGGTGAAGATAAAGAATTGGAAAAGATTGAAGACCTGATACAGGACGATTTTTACCTTGATGAAGTTTCTGAAAAGAAGGAGGTAGACTCCGGGGTAGAGTTTGTATATGATGTGACAGTGGTGCCGGATCATAATTTTGTGGTGGAGAATGGACTTATTGTATCGAATTGTGAGGCACTTCGGGAGATAGCTGCGGCACGTGAGGAAGTTCCGGGAAGAAGGGGCTATCCTGGATACATGTACACCGATTTGTCAATGAATTACGAACGCGCAGGACGGATAAGAGGTCGAAAAGGCTCTATTACGCAGATACCCATCTTAAGTATGCCCGATGACGACATAACGCATCCTATACCCGACCTTACGGGGTATATTACCGAGGGGCAGTTCGTTCTTTCGCGCGACCTGCACAGAAGAGGTATATATCCGCCGGTGGACGTTTTGCCTTCGTTGTCAAGATTGATGGATGAAGGAATAGGTCCGAGAAAGACGAGAGAGGACCATGCTGGTGTATCCAATCAGCTTTATGCGGGTTATGCAGAAGGCAGGGACATGCGTGACCTCGTGGCGGTGGTAGGCGAGGAGGCGCTGACAAGTAGAGATAGAGGGTATCTGGAATTTGCAGATGAGTTTGAGCGCAGGTTTGTTACACAGGGTAGAAACGAAGACCGGAGTATTGAGGAGACATTGGACATCGGCTGGGATTTGTTGGCGACGCTGCCTGAAGGAGAGCTTAAGCGGATAGACGAGCACATAATAAAGAAATACCATCCGAGATATAGGAAAGCGGGAGAGTAAGAAAATTTGTTTTTCACGGAATCCACCGCAGGCAGGTTTGTGCGAAGTGCCAAAGGCACGAAGCCAGATACGCTCTGTTAGGCGATGTTACCGCCATTATTTAATCCTCCTACCAATCTCTCTTGCTTTAATGAGATATCTGTCCGGTATCTCTTTCATCGTTAAGGTGCCTGGCAATATGAAGGTGCTAATTATTTCCTGCCCACTCCACTTGCATATCTC
>JAODGL010000048.1 GCA_025464585.1 Methanosarcinales archaeon | reverse complement strand
AAAGTAAAACAGGTACCATGGATTATGCAAACTAAACGCTTGGAAGCCAAGGAATCCTAAGAATCCTAAAAATCCATTCATCCAGAGTTTATTTCTTGTTTGTTTTTCATTCATATTCATAATATACCTCCATTTTTTAAATACTTTCTTTTCCAGCCACCGCGGAGCCCGATTTCACTTAACGGTTGGCGGATAAAAGAAGTTGCCGAAGGCAATTTGGGGAAATCTTTGATTTCCCTTTTATCCGCTGTTAAGTGACCTGAGCGAAGCGAAGGCAAGGGAGCAAAAGGCTTCCGCAGAGTCATGAAGGAAGGGGCAATTATTTACTCCCTCTTTACAGGAGACCGCCGAATTCTTAATTTATTCTTCCTCAAATGTATACTCCGAATTTAGTTGTTGAAGTGTTTCTTTTACTTTCATTTTAAGCAATTGATCGCTTAGTTTCCCTTCTGCCACAATATTAATCCTCACGGATACACTATCGGCCTCCTCCTTTAATGGTTTTATAACCCCTTTGTAAACATCTACGATTCTTACATTAGATGCGTCTATTTCAATTCTAACTTTCTTCCGGGGAGCTTCTTCTGTGGTTTTTCCTACTTCATATTCTGGTTTTATTCCTTCTTTAATAAACAGTGGCTTTACTGGTGGTTCATATCCTTCATATTCTACTTTATGTGCAATCTTTTGGGCTATTTCCGGTTTTATCAACCATGCCGTATCACTTAACTCTATATCATCTGGTTTTGTGCTTTGCTTATATCTTATTTCCTTCAATTGCTCAGGATAATCTGCTAACCCATATCCAAAAACACCTGTTGAGATACCTTTCGCCAATGACCTCTTTATCACATCCTTACTTGCAACCATTTCTAATGAGGTGTATCTCAAGAAGGATTCATACACATCGTTAGTTGAGACATTGTTCTTATCCTCAGTCCATACTCTTGACATCAAAATTGATGGTTCAATATCCTCTAATAACACCTCATTTTCCTTAAGATACTTCTCAACAAATTCCTTAATATTTCCCTTCACCCTCAATATGTTTAATCCTAATGGGTATTCTTCAAAACCATCCTTTGACGGAATTAATACATAGCTGTATGCTAATAGAAGTTCATTTAAAAATTTTGATTTGGCATCTTTTAACTTGCTTTGCAGGTCTTTCTTCTGGGTCTCGGAGAGATTTTCCTTGATTTCCGGACTTTTATCTATTTCTTTTAATGCCAGAAATTCCCGACCCATAGATAAAATCCCGCCGACTTTTTGTGCATCTGGTAATATGAAAATCATGGTGTTTTTTCTGCGACGGGGTGTGGTTGGCAGATATTCGTCCAACATTCTTTTGCAAAATTTCTCTGCATCTTCTTTATCCACATCACCATATGGGTGGTTAGTTGATACAAAGATATATTTTATGGTGTCCGTATCAGGGATTTTAGAGGGGTTCTCTGGTGCAATATATACATTTCCGCTTCCAGCTATATCAGCAATACTTTGATGAACAAAACTAAGAACGTCTTCATCTTCTAATCCTTCTTTCTTTTCTGTTATTATTCTACTTAATCCGGGTTCCTTCTTGAAAAAGAAGTTTTCACCCTTTTCATCTGAATATAAGTACCATAAGCCGGTAATAGAGCTCCTCATTAGTTCCAATGCCTCGTTTATTATTGGCGAACTCAAATCTGGGGTCATCGTTGTTGCCCTAATTCTATTTTTGGAGATGCCTAATGTTCCTCCGCTACCCACGGAATGGATAAAAATTGTAGTTGCTATTCTTGTAGCGATCTGATGCTTCTCAAATTCGCTTGGAAGTTGCCTGTCAATCAGCGTACATTTTGCATTAGGTCCTGCGATGTCAGAATCGATAACACTTGAAAAACCCTCTTCAAGATATGCTAAAAGCTCGTCCTGCACGAGTCTATTACTCAGATCAATATTTCCTGGCATTATGATAGGATTGGGGTCGTTCTTTCTGTAGAGATTAGAGATTATTAATGCAAATAATCGTAGCACACCTCTTGTTCTCTGAAAACCTGGTAATGAGCCCCATTTTTCATGAAATACGTCTATAAGCTCTGGATGGAAAGGATATGCTTTCTCGATTTTCTCAGTATATTTAGAATCCCTAAATTCTTTTGGTATTGAATCTGCCAATTCCTTAAACATTTTAGAGAACTCGTATGATACTTCCTTTATGCTGTCTACATCTTTAATCTCATCAAATAATCGTCTTCTTATTATTTCGTAGATTTCAAGCCCTTCAACTGGAGAATGCTTTAGTTCTATTCGGGCTGTTATCTTTTTCAATGTTTGATAATCTTTTTCGGCGTTTTCATCGTATCTTTCAAGATGGCTCGATGGCAGGGTTACTACAAGAACCGCACTATGCTCTTCATCCTCGGACAACGCAGCGACTGCACCGCTTAATTCCTGCATGAAAGCCATTGTTTGTCCGCCTAAATTGGTTTGACTGACCAAATCATCTTTTCTCCAAACGACCCCTCTCGCTTTGACAACATATTCCAATGTTTCGTCTAATATCAATAAGCAGGGAGAAGCTTTTTTCAAAATTGGTATTATTTGGGATTTGGAGATTGGAATTTATAAATCCACCGAATCTAATGCGCACGCTTTCACTTCCTCCCAATCCACTTCGGTCATCACGCACCCGGTCTTGGAAAGCACCACGCCAATCGCAGGAATACCCTTAGATGTAACTTCTCTCATTCCTCCGTATAGGTCATGCTGACATGCGATACCGATAGCCGCCTGAGGCTTTTTATCACGTATCGCACGCTTAACAAACTCGCCACCCGGAGCGATACAAATTTTTATACCATATTCGTCACACATCCTTTTAATCGCTGCAATCCCGCATCTACCACATTCTTCACAGATAATACCATCTTGCGGAGATGTCTTCGCAGGGCATTTGAGGTGGCGAAGGCACTGAGGCAGGAACAGCAATCTCTTATCCAGCGGCGTCTTTACATACGCATCTTTATATACCGAATTCATCAGTGCAATGCCTATTTCATCCACGATTACAGGATTTACATGGAAGTATCCAAGGAATAGCTTGGCGGGTTGGTAAAAGAGATTGAGTACAAAGAGCGTAAATCGTGGGAACAGGTCTCGTTTATAAATGGCTAAGCACACAGCAGTTAAAATTAACGCTGCCACAGCTACAACAGCAATTACAAAAATTTCGCCCACTAATGCATACACCGGGTCAGGTATTAGATTTTTCATTTTGATATTTGCATTTTGCATTTATTTATTATTTCGTCATAGTCCACGGTGGTATTGACGCATCCGGGAGTAGTTAAAGGCACGCCTTGCGCAGCCACACCCATAAGCTTTGCGTTTAGCATCCCTTCATACAGATTGGGGTAGCAAGCAACGCCAACCACCGCTTTTGCTTTTGGTCTGCTGTATCTGAGGATGCGTCCTGTGAACGTCCCACCTGGTGATATGTACATCCTGATGCCAAGTTCTTTACAAATAGCACTTAGTTCTGCAATCACACATTTACCACATTCCATACAGTGGATACCGTCTACCGGGTTCAGTTTAGCCGGGCATTCAGTGCTCCGAATGCACTGAGGCAGGAGTAGAACACGCTCTTCCATGCTCGTAGCAGCGAAATCAGGATAGTTAAGTGCGTTTCTTATCTCTACTGATACACGGTCTATCAGACTCGGGTCAATACGAAAAAAAGCAAGCAATCTCCGTAACGGCTCGTAAAGCAGAGTTATCACGAACAACACGAAATTAGGCAATATTATTTTTTTTGTATGTAACGTAAAGGAGCAAAAGAGAAGCGCTAATACTAAGAGAACCACAAATACTATTGCTAAAATTACTATCGCCTTCCCTATTGCTTCGAGCACCAAACTTTCTTTGATAAAGGAAGCGTGAGCAAATGAACTGAAAAATGGCATATATCTCTTAAAGGTTTCTGTTTGTAAAAAGTTTCAATAAATCTATGGCGGCAACTGGAGCTGTATGAGAAAGAGGAGGGGATTAAACTGGCATTTAATTTAAAAAATAATCACTGAAAAAAGAGCCAATACCTTCAGAAAACATTATCTCCTCGTTCCTTAAAACATCATACCCTCTATCTATTGACTCTGATACGTGTTTTCCCAAACTGCACGACCTCAGCTCATTCTTCAGCAATTCCACTACATCCGTATATTTTCTCTTTACCTCCACGACATATCTACCATCTTCAATACGAAGAGAAAAGGATTTGTATTTGCTTTTAAACTGCTCAGAATGGTATTTTGAAGTAACTGGAGGACCTATATGCTTTTTCACCTGTGGGAGATTCCAGACGAGCAACTCAAAGATTAAAAACGCCTTCTCGGCTTCCACCGAGACTTCGCTTCGATACACCCTGAAACCATGTCTTTCTATCATACTTGTGACAGATGCTTCTGCTTTTCTCAACTGTGGGAATAATATGTCTTCCACCACGTCTGGCGCTTCAAACAGCACCATTACGAACTCTGTTCCTCTTTCTTTCACGAACTTCACAAATTCTGCCTTGCTCATCTCTTTCTTCTTCGCAGGGTAGAAGAAACTCTCAGCAGGACACGCCAAAAAGTCCCTTGCCACATCTATTAACCTGCAAAAAGAATCCAAAGATACCGCTGCCGCTACATTCCTGTTCGGGTCAACAGGGTCTATTACAATAAGCGGGTCTTTACCTTTGTATCTTCCTCGACCTTCGATGTCTATTTTTTCGCCATATTTCCACCTCGATGCGTTCTTCAATAGCTCGACGAAAGAGAAATATCTAAGGATGAGGAGTTCGCAAAGATAACCGGAGAAGCCTTTTCGCCTCTGTTCAGAGCCATAAATTCCCGCTGATTTCAAAAATTGTTTTAACAGCAGCACTTCATCCTCAAGTCCTGGCATTCTCTTTACAATGTATTCATTATGAAACGGAGTCCTGTCAACTGCGGATTTCAATCCCGATGCATTTTTTACCGAAAAGCAGGGGACCAGGTCCGCCTCGTGCTCTTTTCCTTCGGAATCATAAAAATAAGCGTGAATATAAGGATGTGAGGCATATCTTTCTTCATATTTATCAGCGATGCTCTTTGCGAGAGCAAGACCTTCCTCTTTTAAATACTCTTCTGACACCTCCTCAGGAAACATGATAAATATATCTATGTCAGCCTCGCCACTTACCCATGTATTCCTTGCAGTTGACCCTACGGAGATTGCATGGGCTTCTATACCCATCTCTGATGCTTTCTTATTTATCTTTGCGATTATAAAGTCAGTAACTGCTTTTACTTTATTTCTCTCTGCTTCATCCGGTCTTATGCGCGCTATGACCTTTTCACATATCTTTTTTATCTCTTCCTTCTCTTTCATTTCTTCATTGTTGCATGCATGGAAAAATTACTTGTAATTAAAATATAAATAGAAAGAGAAGATGAACGAGGATATTAAAATTAAGAAGAGGATAATGGAGAAAGTTGAGACCGTGGTTGAGCGAGTTGAGTTCATCGAAGAACACCTATCGAAGGAGATATTGCGAGATAGAATATTGCGGAAGGCGATATATAAAGAATTTCAAGAAGCAGTAGAAGCTATGTCAGACGTATGTGCAATGGTTAGAAGAGGACTGAATTCATCTGCAAAGGATGACTACAGCAATATTGATTTTTTGATTGAAAGGGATATTTTGGAAGCAAGAATGGGGGAAAAATTAAAAGAAGCAAACGGATTAAGGAATAGACTAATTCATGGGTACAATGGTGTAAATGATGAGACAGCATGTCATGCGATAAATGAATTGGTAGGGGATTTAAGGGATTTTTCGGTGGTGGTTTTAGAATGGATGAGAAAATGAGGGAACAGCTATTAGACGTTTTAAAGGATATTGTGCCATACGTTAAAGGGATATTGGTTTATGGTTCATTGATTAAGGGATATGCTGATAGGAATTCGGATATTGATATATGTGTGATAAAAAAGGAAGGTATGGAGTCGAAGGTCGCTTTATATGATAAGATTTTGGAGGTTTCAGCCAATGAAAGATACGATATCGTAGTATTCAATGAGATACCCTGGTATTTAAGGGGAGAGATCCTGGAAAATAATGAGGTTATCTATGCGGAGGATGAGAATGACCTTGATTTTTGGTTGTATAAGCAATCGAAGATTTGGAATGGGATGAAAAGAAGGCAAAGAGCGGTATCTGCTGAGGATTTAATTGAGAGAGCGAAAGAAAAGAAGTATTAAAATAGAGTCAAAGGTTATTTATTGCCTTTTCAAGATAAAAATAATTATGAACTCAGCAGAGGGAAAAGTCATCGTCTATTATGGAAAGGGGGAGGGTAAGACAACCGCCTCTATTGGTCATGCCATAAGGACATTGGGACATAACAAAAAGGTAGTGATATTGCAGTTTATGAAAGGGAGACCAACTACCGGGGAATATCAGTTTCTAAAGAACCTTGATAACCTCCAGATACATCTTTGCGGTGCCCCTGGTTTTTTAAAGGACGAAGAATCTCGTGAAAAGCATCTTAAAAAGGCTAAAGAGGGTTTGGAATTAGCTCATAGCGTGTTAGCAGAAAAAAAGACCGACCTATTAATTCTGGATGAGATATTGTACGCAGTAAAGTTCGAGCTTTTAACAGAAGATGACATCATAGCGTTGTTAAATAAAAGAGGCTCAACTGATGTCATCCTTAGCGGAAGAGAGCCTGGCGACAGAATAATAGAAATGGCTGATATAGCAACTCACATGGAGAAGGTCAAGCATTATTGGAATAAAACCAGGAGCACAACTTCCGGCATAGAATATTAGTGATGTTTGGCAAGTTGTTTAATCGGAAAGAATTGGAGAAGAAGGTCGAAATACTGCAAAAACGTATTAATGAGCTTGAATCGGAAAATAAATTGCTATTTACGCGATTATCGAAGCAGGAGGTGCGAACTAAAAAGGCGGTATCTGATAAACAAGAAGCAGATTTGGCATTGAAAAAGGCAGAGAAGAAAATAGAAAAGCTCGAACGCACGCTTGAGAATCTGAAAGAGGAAAAGCAAAAAACTGACGAACTAACACAGACCTTCAAACGCGCTGTAACATTAACAAATGCTCAATCTTGCGACCTTTTGTCTCAGATCGGCTCGGTCAGGTCAAGAAATGAAGACCTTGTCACGGTCTACCTGCACCCAAATGAATCAATCACCGACCTGAGTGAATTTGAAAGTACTATTGAACTTGAACAAGATGTCAGATACCTGATGCAAAGAATTGAGTCACCGACAGGTATGGCACTCTTCTATGACATGAAAAGGATGGGGATGGTTCGCATGCTCATGACACCACCGTTTCCGATAGCCGAATCCGGGTGGAAACTCGACCGTGCCTTTGATACTCTACAGCTACAAGAACTATTAGAGCAAAATCTGGCAATTTGCATCGTATTGGCACATGCAGGAGAGACGTTTATCGGCATATCAAATCGAGAATCGTTTATTGATCACAAGGTTGTTCGCAGCAGTGTAAAAGAGAAGCACACAAAAGGAGGCTGGAGTCAGCGTAGATTTGAACGACTCCGCGATGAGGACATCAAGCATCATGCCGAGAAGGCAAGAAGTGTATTTGAATCGCTGGTGGATGAATATAAGGCGGAAATAAAAATGGTAGTTGCAAGCGGCGAGCATAATCTGATTAAAGAGATTACAGGTGCCAATTCCGGGTATCGGTATCCCTTTCCGCTGCTCTTCAGAAGTATAGACCTAAAAGCAAAGATAGAAAAGCACAATATTGATAAGATAAGGATGTTGGCGTGGTCTGCGAGATGGTATATTATCTGAATTTGATTAGCTCTTCTTACTTCAGCTATGTGCCATGACTTCTATCAACTTCATAAGCACCTTCTCCAAATCCTTTCTGCTTTTAGAAGCCACTTCAACTATCTTTTTATAGTCCAGCTCTTCTTCAGGGATTATACCATGTGCATAATTGTCCACCGTGCTTATATTTGCGTATCGAAGCCCTAACTCCTTTGCAAGTGTCGCCTCCGAAGCCATGTTCATTCCTACTACATCCGCATAATTCCGTATGAGATTTATCTCCGCCCTGGTTTCGAGCCTCGGTCCCACGGTCTGGAAATAAACGCCTTCCTCAACGAGGTCAACACCCAAATCTTTTGCCACTTTTATTACGCTCCTTCTCAATCCACCATCCAATTCCGGTGTGACATGAACGATTTCATCATCGTAAAAAGTGGGTATGCTGCACAGACTTATGTAGTCGTGAGGTACAATTAGAGACCGTGGTTTTATAGCAAGCTTTAAACTGCCGACAGAAGTAACACCTACAATTTTCTCCACGTTTAACTCCTTGAATGCCATTATATTGGCTTTATGATTTATCTTATGTGGTGGTATGTTCTTCTCCTTGCCATGTCTCGGAATAAAGACAACCTCGTGTGAACGTGCCGCGGCAGTAAAGAGTAGGTAAACTGTGCCATACTTTGTCTCAATTTCCTTCTCTTTCGCATCGTCAAGAAACTTCGAGTCAAATAAACTTGTCCCACCAATTATTCCGAGCGACATTTTATTTTTATTTATATCCAATACTTATATTCATTTGTGCGGGCTAGCCTGGAGGGTTAGGCGTCCTCTGCAACTCGAAATCGCCGATATGCGAGAGGCGAAGCTTGAGGAAGGCTTCGTAGCTGTCAGTTTCAGCTCGAAGTCCTACGAAGAAGCATCGTCCTGCGGGGTTGACGGTGGTATGGTGGCAAACCGGAGGGTTTGTTATCATGCCTTTACCATGGGTACTGGTTTAGGCCCGGAAGGGAGCGGACTCACCGTGGACGGTTGGCGCTCGCAGGGTAGCGGTGTGGAGGAAGACTTTGAGGGTCTGGCTGGTAGCGAAGATGTCGACCGAGAGCGTGCCCGCACACATGGGAAATACCAAATCTCAAGTACGAAATCACAAATAATTTTGAATTTTGTGCTTAGAATTTATTTGTAATTTGATGCTTGGTGCTTGTAATTTTTACTATATTGGTTCAAACCCTTTAACAAGAACACGGAAAAGCATCAAAACCGGGATTATCTCCAGTCTGCCTATCCACATGTTCAATATTAGCATTGCTTTCCCAATACATGACATCCCCGCATTTGTGATCCCCGTGGACAATCCCACATTCCCCTGTGCGGAAGCGACCTCAAAGATGACCTCACCCAACTGAAATTGTGAACCCACCACTGATGATAACACGCATATCCCTGCAAACAAAAATAGAAGCCAGAGGATAATAATCACACTTGCTTCCGAGACTATCTTAACTATTTCTTCCTTTTCTAATAGCCTATCCCCAAGTCTGACCGAGATTATTGCTCTTGGTGGCAAGAAATTTCTGCGTAATGACCATCTTATCCACTTATAGGCTATTACCGCTCTTATTAATTTCACACCCCCCGCCGTGGACCCCATTCCTCCCCCTATTATCATACTCATGCACATGAGAATCAGCCCGGTCCCCGACCATTCATGCACACCTGTCGTCTGGAACCCCGTGCACGTTAGTCCAGATATAAGCTGAAAAGAAGAAAAACGAAGACAGCTTAATGCATCTCCGTATAACGAGTAATTGGCAGCGAACAAGAGAACAAGCAGGATAATCAGGATAACGGCAAAAGCGCGACATTGTACATCTTTAAAAAAGGCGTTGAGATTACCTTTTAGCACTTTATAATGCACTAAAAAAGGTATCGCACCTAAAATCATCATCGGAATAATTGCCAGTTCGATAAGAAAGTTGTTGTAGGAAGCCATGCTTTCATCGGTAATAGTGAATCCTCCTGTCCCTATCGCAGTCATTGCATGGTTTACCGCCTCCCATGGCTTCATCCCTGCAAGGAGAAAGAGAAGTATGCCAAAAGAGGTTAAAATAAGATAGATCCACCAGGTCATCCTCACAGTGGATATAATGCTGGGTTTTATGCGCTCCTCTCGTGCTTCTGCTTTGTACAATGCGAATGCCCCCGTCCCGGGACGCGCCAGGATAGAGAGCATCAAAACAATTACACCTACGCCGCCTACCCACTGCATCAAACTTCTCCAGAACTGCGCGGTGTGCGTAAGCGAGGAGGGGTGTGCAATCATGGTTAGACCTGTTCCTGTCCAGCCGGACATCGCTTCAAAGAACGAATCCAATGGCGTCATACCTTCTATCATAATAAGAATGAGTGAGCTGAGCGCGGGAACGACCAGCCACGCCAGCGCTGCACATACCATCGCATGTTTAAACTCCGGCTCTTTTGCACGCTTGAAAGAAAAATTAAGCGATAATCCAAGAGCTAAGGTTGCAATGGCAATGAATACCAAAGGTTTTATCACATAAACCTCTCCAAAGACATATGCGACCGGAAGCAATAAAAACATAAGCACTCCAAGTATAACCAGAATACTGCCAAGGTCTTTTAGCACTGTTTTCAGATTGGAAAACATTTTTTTCTTTTAGTACAGGTTTTCTTTTTTGTAAAAAAGAAAAAGTGTATGGATAAAAAGATTATTCTTGGGAGCCTCGGAAGCATCTTAAAATACCTTGGTATTTTAATGATTATTCCGCTTGCGGTAGCATGGTACGAAGAGAGAACCTTATCCATTTTTATTATTAAAACCTGGTTGACCCCACTGGTGATAACCACCTCTTTTGGAGTGATTTTGGAAAGGATAGGAATAAAAGGAGTAATAAAAAGAAGAGAGGGTTTTGTCATTGTTGCCTTAGGCTGGCTCGTGGTTACGGTCTTTGGCTCTCTTCCCTATATCTTCTCTGCGACATTAGGTCCAATTGATGCCTTCTTTGAGTCAATGTCCTGGTTTACAACCACGGGCTCCACAGTACTGAATTTTGAGCTGGTTGAAAGACGCAGCATACTTCTGTGGCGAAGTTTCACGCAGTGGATAGGCGGAATGGGCGTTATTGTGCTCTTTATTGCCATACTTCCAACTTTTGGGATTGCTGGCAGTCAGTTATTTGACCGCGAATTCCCGGGGCCGCTCTCAGAGAGGATTAGACCGAGGGTTCAAATGACTGCAAGAATGCTCTGGTCAATTTATCTGGTTCTGACAGGAGCAGAGATTTTAGCACTGTTTTACGCAGCGAAAATGCCCTTGTATCACGCTTTCTGCACCGCATTCTGCACGATGCCTACCGGCGGTTTCTCGCCTCTGGCAAACAGTATCGCGGGTTACGCAAACCCAATAGCAGAGTCAATCATAGTAGTATTCATGTTTCTCGCAGGGATGAACTTCATTTTACATTACTCCTTAATTAGAAAAACCCGGAGGATATTGGCAAACAAGGAATTTCAGGTCTATTGCTTCTTTCTTTTAGCTGCTATTTCCGTAATAACTGCTGATTTATATCTTCACAAGTTCGGTTCTATACAGGAGGCATTCCGTTACGGCGGATTTCAGGCTGTTTCCTTCATGACCACTACTGGATTCACAACCTCCGACTTCGATGCCTGGAGTCATCTATCCAGAATCATTCTGTTCAGCTTGATGTTCATCGGCGCATGTGGTGGGTCAACTGGCGGAAGCATCAAAGTCATCAGGATATACGTCCTGTTAAAATATTTCGTGCAGAGGATTCGCAAAATTCTGTATCCACATGCGGTTTTTGTGCTGAAGACGGGAAAGAAGCCCATCTCCGATGACATCGTACAGGGGATTATTGCCTTCTTTATCTCTTACATTTTGATATTTGTGGTTTGCACGATTGGAATGAGTGCGATCGGCTTGGATATGGTCAGTGCTGCATCTTCCGTAGCGGCGACACTGGGAAATGTTGGACCCGGGTTCGGTCTTGTATCAGCCGATTATGCTTCTGTTCCTGTCGCAGGAAAGATCATTCTGTCTTTTTGCATGTGGGCTGGGCGGTTAGAGCTATTTACCGTTTTAGTTCTACTAACGCCGGCATTTTGGAAGGGGTGAAAAGCAAGTTTTTCCTTCTCTTCACTCAACAGCCCCCTTTTGTATTTGCTTAATATCCAGTGGACTTAATTTCCAAAACATGATAAAAAGCGAGACTCCGTTAGAAAGATGCAAACTGGAAAAAGCACCTGTCTTCACGAATCCCGAATACGGGTGCGCACCAGAAGCTCGCCCAATAAGGGAGCACATAGAAAAGGGTGTGGTAGTCATAGACAAGCCTGCGGGTCCGACATCGCATGAAGTTGTCGCATGGGTAAAAGACATCTTGAAAATAAACAGGGCAGCGCATACCGGGACGCTTGACCCGAAGGTTACCGGCGTACTGCCTGTCTTGCTTGGAACAGCAAGGAAGTTAGCTGATACTTTCGTTGGCGATAAGGAATACGTATGTGTGATGAAACTACACAAGGAGGTTGAGGAGGATGCACTGAGGAAGATAAGCAAGGAATTTGTGGGTAAGATATACCAGAGACCACCGCTGAAGTCCGCGGTCCGAAGGCGGATAAGGATAAGAACAGTGCATTACATCGAGATAAAAGAGGTAGAAGGGAAGAATGTATTGATGAGAGTAGGTTGTGAGGCAGGAACTTACATAAGAATGCTCTGTCACCATATCGGTCTCGCGTTGGGCGCAGGTGCCCACATGTCACAGTTGAGAAGAACAGGAGCATTCCCTTTCGCTGAGGATGAGCTCACGAAGCTTCAGGACCTGAAAGATGCTTATGTCTTTTATGAAGAGGAAGGGGATGAGAGCTGGTTGCGAAAACTCATCATGCCGATGGAATATGCGCTGGGGCACTTACCGTGCATAATCGTAAAGGATAGTGCGGTTGATGCACTATGTCATGGCGCAGACCTTGCCGCTCCCGGGATTGCGAGAATAGAAGAAGGAATAAATACAGGAAATCGTGTGGTAATATATACATTAAAAGGAGAAGCGGTGAGCATAGGCAAAGCAAGGATGAACTCAGTGGATATGTTCAAAGCAGAAGAAGGCGTATGTGTAGAAACAGAAAAAGTGTTTATGAAAACAGGGACGTATATGAAAGGTTGGAGGAGCAAGGCAAAATATGCTCATCGCGTTTAGGATTTATAAGTTCATGTTAGGTAATTATTATAATAAGCCGAGGTGGCTGAGTGGTAAGGCGCAGGCCTGGAGCTCGTAGAGAGAGGACAGGTAGCCTGTGTTCCGAAAGGAACTCAAGGGTTCAAATCCCTTCCTCGGCGAAAGAAGAAAAAATGCGAGCAGAGGGAGAAGAAGAAAGAGGGGAATTCAGGCATATTGTCAGGATCTTAGATACTGACTTAGATGGTAAAAGAAGCGTAGCATATTCGCTATGCGGGATAAAGGGGATAGGCAGGAGAGTAGCGAAGACGATTGTTGTTTCTTCGGGAATAGACCCGAGGGCAAAAATGGGTGAACTTTCAGACGATGAAATAGAGCGGTTAAGGAGTGCAATTAACAATGCAGAGAGGCGATTGCCGTGGTGGATGCTAAACAGGAAGAAAGACTTAATTACTGGAGAAGACAAGCACATAATGGGCTCAGACCTGCTGTTGAAGCTACGAGAGGATATAAATTTGTTGCGTAAGATAAGGTCTTATCGGGGGATAAGACATGAAAGGGGATTGAAAGTTCGGGGGCAAAGAACAAAATCAACGGGACGACGAGGATTGGTGGTAGGGGTGACGAGGAAGAAACTGTTAGCTGCAAAGGGGAAAGGTAAGACAGGAGAAAGGGGTAAATAAAAAATGGGGCATCCAAAGAAGAGAAAGAAGACGTATGAACGACCAAGGAGACCCTGGGTGGTGCAAAGGATAAAAGAGGAAAAGGAGTTAGTTGATAGGTATGGACTAAAGAACAAGAGAGAGATATGGAAGGCAGCGAGCGTGATAAGGAGGTACCGAAGGGAAGTAAGAAAGATTTTAGCGGAAGTAGCGGGGGGGAAGCCGACGGAACATACGATGAGAAAAGGTGGAGACATCTTAACGAGTTTAAGGAGGAGAGGGCTACTGAAAGAATCCGAAAGTGCAGGCTCGAAATTGGAAGATGTTTTAGCGCTGAGCTTAGAGGATATTCTGGAAAGGAGACTACAGACACAGGTGCATAAAAAGGGTCTATCTAATTCGCTTAAACATGCCAGACAACTCATTGTTCATGGACATATCGCTGTTGATGGTCGAAGGGTTACTGTTCCCTCTTATCTGGTGAGCGTGGATGAGGAAAGGAAGATAGGCTACTATGAACATGCGCCGATTTCTATTTCTACTATCTCCGGAGAGGAGGGGGTGGAAGTAGCAGAGGGTAAAGAAAAATAGATAAAGGGGGTTGAAAAATGGCAGTTGAGAAGTGGGTAATAGCACATATTTTTTCTTCGTTTAATAACACCATTATCACAATTACCGATATGACGGGTGCGGAAACGATTGCAAGAGCTTCTGGCGGAATGATAGCAAAAGCGGACCGTGATGAGAGTTCTCCATATACCGCAATGCAGATGGCAACGCAGCTTGCGGATAAACTGAAAGAGCGAGAGATATGGGGAATACATGTAAAGGTAAAGGCGTCACCGGGGCGTAAGGCGAGAACTACTGCTCCTGGTGCACAGGCGGCAATAAGAGCTTTTGCCCGTGCAGGACTGCGAATAGGTAAAATAGAGGACGTGACGCCTATACCTCATGACGGCACGAAACGCCCTGGTGGAAAGAGAGGAAGAAGAGTGTAGGCTTCATGCGAAGCAGAAAGGTTATGGAAGTAAAGATAATAGAACGAGGGGAAAACGAAGTGAAATTTGTGCTCTTCGGCGTGAAAGCGCGGTTTGCAAACGCGCTCAGGAGAGCAATGATTGCAGAAGTGCCGAAGCTCGCAATTGATGAGGTGCACATTCATGAGAATACGTCTTTATTATTCGACGAGCAGTTAGCGTTGCGTTTGGCTTTGATACCTTTGAAGACCGACCCCGGTGCTTTCAGTGAGGAAGACCGGTTTTCTCTGACCCTCAAAGCGGAAAGTCCAGAAAGAGCGGGATATACAATGGTCTATTCTAAGGAACTCATCTCGTCAGACCCCGGGGTAGAACCCGCGTTTGAAAATATACCCATCGTGAAGCTGATCTCAACGGAAAGAGAGATTGGCGGTATAAGAACGGTTGCAAGGCAAAAGATTGCTCTGGAAGCGATTGCAAGGCTAGGCAGGGGAAAGGAACATGCGAAATGGCAGCCTGTTACCACCTGTGGTTACAAAATCGCTCGTAGCGAGCCCCTAACGAGTGCAAATAAGAAGTCAGTGACCTTTGCAGTGGAGGGAGATGGCTCCGTGCCCGTAGATGAGCTGATAATAGAAGCGGCGAGGATAATGCAAGAAAAATGTGAGCACGTGGTGGAGGAGCTAACAAGGAAAAAATCCTGAATCAACCAATCAATCCGAAATATATTTTCAAAGTAAGTGAAAGCGATTATACCGTTTAAGAGGGAAGGAGCAAAATCGAGATTACGGGATTTTTTTAGTGAAAGCGAAAGAGAAGAACTTGCCCTAAGAATGTTAAAAGACGTTTTAGCGGCACTATCAAAATCGGAGATAGAAGAAGCCGAGATAATTTCAACATGCTCAGAAGAGATACTGGAAGAATTGAAATCAGGATTTAACCAGAAGCTAAAACTGACTGTTCGGGAGGATAGTAGAGGTCTAAACGAGGTGCTAAATGGAGTATTAAGGGATGAAAAGGAGCCTGTGCTGATAATAATGGCGGATATTCCCCTGGCAACGCCTGAGAGTATAAATGGAATTGTTGGTCACGAGGAGGATGTGGTGATAGCACCGGGGAGAAAAGGAGGCACAAACGCTTTGTTCCTGCGCAGACCTTCTGAATTCGCGGTTTCTTATTATGGGATTAGCTGCTTGGAGCATATAGAAACGGCGAAGAGGCGGAATTTGACACACGTCATTCACGATTCCTTCTTTATCAGTGCGGATATAGACGAGATAGATGATTTGACGGAGTTATTGATTCACGGTAAAGGTTTCTCGACGGAATATTTACATCGAATCGGTGTTTCTCTTCGCGTGGATAAAAAATCGATGACGCAGGCAAAGGTGGAGAGATTTTGATAAAAAGAGAAAACTTTATTACTTCGATGTTAGTTTTGTTTTTCAAGGTGAAATAAAATGGAACTGGAAGGAGTAGAAATAGAAGACACATTTGCTGAGGCGTTTCCGATAAAGGTTGCACGAGTGTTGATAACCGCGGTGAACGAGAAATGGGCGATGGAAGCAGCAAAAGAGACGACCGGGTTTGGGACTTCCGTGATAATGTGTCCCGCAGAGGCGGGAGTAGATAAAATCGCATCGCCGGAGGAGACCCCGGATGGAAGACCCGGTGTGTATATATTGTTGTGCACGTTTGGCTACAAAGCATTGGAGGAACAATTGCTTGCGAGAATAGGGCAATGCGTCCTTACCTGCCCGACAACGGCGGTTTTTAGTGCCATAAAGCCCGAAGAAAGCGAGAAGCAGTTTAATACTGGTTTCAAGCTAAAATTCTTTGGCGATGGGTTCGAATCCGAGGGTGAACTTGACGGTAGAGAGGTAGTAAGAGTCCCGATAATGGGTGGTGAATTTGTGATGGAGAAGAATCTTGGTGCAAAGGCGGGCGTTGCCGGCGGTAATATCTTCATCCTTGCGAAGGACCAGATGTCTGCACTGACCGCGGCAGAGGATGCCGTTTCTGCTATCATGGAGGTAGAAGGCACGATAACTCCATTTACGGGTGGCATAGTCGCATCCGGTTCAAAGCCGGGCTCGCAGAAATACAAGTTTATGCACGCAACGACAAATGAGAAGTACTGCCCCATGCTAAAAGACAAAATAGAGGTGTCTGAGCTGCCGCCAGAGGTAAACGGCGTATTTGAGATTGTGATAAATGGAGTAAGCGAAGAAGCGGTCAGGGAAGCAATGCGAGCAGGGATAAAAGCGGCGGTGAAAGTCCCAGACGTGGTGAAGATAACAGCAGGTAACTTCGGTGGTAAATTAGGGAAGTATCAGCTCAGGCTTAAAGATCTGTTAGGACTTTAGGAAAAGAACAACGAGAGAGAAGCAGGATAAACTGAATAAGCTTACCGCAAGGATAACTTATGCCATCCGCTTAATCTCTGCATTAAGCATTTTTAATGATTATCTTAGGGGGCGAAGTGGAAGCGAAAGCGGGGAGGGGAACAAGGCACGAACTCAGGACGCTTAAAATCGGATATGTGACGCTCTATGCTAAATTTTTTATGGAGTCCGTACTTAAGTACGGGGTATAGTGACTGCTTTATATCATTATTGCAGCTATTTTAAATTTTTGGGTTTGGGGAACAGGTTATTTATATTTAGGTAAAAAACATTTTGGTTATTTTTTAATACCAGTATGGATTTTGGGGCTTATAATATTCGTCAGTGTCAATGCACCAAACGATCAAGTCGTAATTCATGGTGTGGTTCGAGATTGGGAAACGTGGGATCCGTTGGAAAGCGTTAATGTGACTATTTACGACTATAATGAGACGGTCTCATTTTCTGAAATAAAAAAAGCCTTCCGATTCAGCAGATAGCTACAAATTCTCAAGGGTGTTACGAAATCAAAAAGCTTGAGCCCGGATATTACATATTGTTTTTTAATAAAACAGAATTTCAGTTAGCATCAAATTATAGCAGAAAACCCTGTCGGTGGTAAGTTTGCGGTTGAAACAGACCCGATAAAAGCAGCCGAAACGATAATAGAGGTGATCGATGATAAGCGTAAGGGTTTGGGAATATAGCAAAAAACAGCAATGGGGTGCCCCCGAATTTATTCGGTGGTGGCGAGGATGGGGCTATGCGAACATCACACCCATCTCCTTAGCATTCAGATAAGACCTCTGCTCATTTCCCAGCATCTTTTTTATTGCTTGCTCAAATTCTTCCATTCCTATTGCTTTTTTATTCCCCTTCACAGCGAACATGCCCGCTTCGGTGGCTATTGCCTTTATATCCGCACCCGTGGCATTCTCAGTAAGTGCCGCCAAATTATCCAAATCCACGTCCTTCTTTAATTTCATCTTTGCAGTATGTATCTGGAATATCTCCTTCCTCGCTTCCTTATCTGGTAATGGTATTTCAATGATGCGGTCGAATCTTCCAGGACGGAGCAAAGCAGGGTCGAGAATATCAGGTCGGTTTGTCGCTCCTATTATCCTCACATCACCTCTTGGATTGAATCCATCTATCTCTGCTAAGAGCTGCATCATCGTTCGCTGCACTTCGCGCTCACCCGAGGTGCCATCATCTACTCTCCGGGTCGCCACTGCATCTAACTCGTCAATAAACAGGATAGAAGGTGCTTTCTCCTTCGCCAGTGCAAACAGCTCTCTTACCAGCCTTGCACCTTCGCCTATATATTTCTGCACCAATTCCGAGCCAACGACTCTTATGAAAGTAGCAGATGTGCGGTTCGCAACAGCCTTTGCAAGCAGTGTCTTCCCCGTACCTGGCAAGCCAGTCAAAAGAACAGCCTTCGGCGGTTCTACTCCCACGCGCTCAAACCTTTCTGGGGCAGTCAGTGGCAACTCTACTACTTCCTTTATTTCTTCTATCTGCTCATTTAACCCCCCTATCATGTCGTAATCCACATCCGGTGATTCTATCACTTCCATACCATGCACAGAAGGGTCTTTTGCAGAGGGAAGCACGCTAACCACAGCCAGCGACTGTTGATTCAGTCCAACTTGTGCGCCAGGCACAGCTTCTTTTGGGTCTATAAACTGTGCGTAATTCACAACGAACCGGGGTCCGGTGCTACTCCTCACCACCATCCTTTTATCATCTATTACATCCACGACGGTTCCTATTATCAGGGGAGGTGCACGCAGCTTTTCTATTTCCGCCCTCAATTTCTTTATCTCTCGCTCATAGCGAATTCTCATCCCCTCGTAATATCTTCCATCTCGCTCTATCTTCTCCAGCCTCTCTTTCAACAGATAGTTTGCCTCCTCCAACTGCCTCATCTTATCCTGCAAGTACCTTGAATAATCATCGCCATACGATACACCGCGACTGCCTGTTTTCATTTTTACCTCAACTATTTTACTACTTCAGTTTCTCGATAATATAAAAAATATTTGATGGGGCTGCGGAGATTTGAACTCCGGTTACCAGCTCCCCGAGCTGGGAGGATGCCTGGCTACCTTACAGCCCCTGCTTGAGATTATTTCTTTCTTATTATAAATAGAAGAGAGTAATAAAGTAATCAATATCAATGGTGAGTCTGAAGGAAACGCGATTAAAGGAAGTGAAAGCAGTTAAAATAGGTAAAAATATGAGTGTAAATGAACTTATAAGCGGATTAGGGGATTGTGCCTTCGGAGCTGGTAGATTAGCAACGGCAGTGGAAATATATGAAGCAATGCTGGAAGAGGAAACGACAAAATTCATTGGCATTTCTGGTGCTTTGGTCCCTGCGGGAATGCGAAATATAATAGCACAGATGATAAGAGAGAGATACGTGGATGTAGTGGTAACGACGGGTGCTAATCTCGTGCACGATATTATAGAAGCGCTCGGCGACCATCATTATAAAATAGGCGAGGGTGCAAATAAGAGCATAGACGATGTATTGCTAAAAGAGCAGGGGATGGAGAGAATATACGATGTGGTTGTGCCTGAGGAGGCATTCGCAAGATTAGAGGCGTTTTTAAGAGGCGTTTTTGAAAAACTCAATCCTAAAAATGATAAAGGCTATTGCATCAGGGAGCTGACAAGAGCGATAGGAGAAAATCTCTCGGACAGAGACTCTATACTGAGGAGTGCGGTAGATAGTGAAGTCCCTATATTTTGTCCTGCGATTGCAGATTCTATGATTGGACTCCATGCGTGGATATATAAACAAACGAGTCCTTTGAAGGTGGATGCGTTCGATGATATGAAGGAATTGATAGAAATCTTCTGCCAGGCGCGGTGCACGGGTGCACTAATACTCGGTGGTGGTGTGCCAAAAAACTTTATATTCCAAACTGCATTGATCGCGCCCCCGCGGGAACAGGGGCAAGAAGGTTTCGATTACGCTATCCAGATAACCACGGATACGCCTGAGAATGGTGGATTGAGTGGTGCAACGTTAGAGGAAGCGAAATCGTGGGGTAAAATAGGAGCGAAAGCGAAATCAGTTACTGTTTATTGTGATGCTACCATCGCATTGCCGGTGATCATGGCTGCGGTGCGAGCCCGAAGGGGCAATGGAAACATAAAGATTTAAATAGTTGTTCGGGCTACTATAAAGAACGAGAAAAAAATGGACTTGCTATTATTAGCACTGATTGCTGGGCTCGTAAGCCTGTTATTCGCAGCGATATTCGCGGTTTATACGCTTAAACAGGAATCTGGCAGTGCTAAAATGAACGCTATCTCTGGTGCTATCCAAGAGGGTGCATCTGCTTACCTGAACAGGCAATATCGGACTATTGCAATCGTTGCGGTCATAATCGCAGTGATTTTGTTCGTTGCGCTTTCGCATGCATTTGATGGCGGTTTTTTTGATTCCGGAAGAATTGCGATAGGTTTTATGGCTGGCGCTGCATGTTCTGCGGCAGCAGGTTATATCGGCATGTCGGTCTCGACAAGGGGCAATGTCCGTGTTGCACAAGCTGCATTCTCTGGTGTACGCAAAGCACTTGCAATTGCATTCAAAGGTGGTGCCGTAACGGGTCTTGCAGTCGTTGGGCTTGCATTACTTGGGACAAGTTCTTTTTATGTTCTTTACGGTGGTGGTTCGCATGCCGTTGACCTCATTGTAGGCTATGGATTTGGCGCTTCTTTGATTTCGTTATTCGCCAGGATTGGCGGCGGGATATATACAAAAGCCGCGGATGTTGGTGCTGACCTGGTGGGCAAGGTAGAAGCAGGGATTCCGGAGGACGACCCGAGAAATGCCGGTGTAATTGCTGACAACGTTGGTGACAACGTTGGTGATTGCGCGGGTATGGGTGCCGACCTGTTTGAAACTTACGTAGTTACCGCAATCGCAGCAATGCTAATCGGTGGTTTGCTGATAAAAGGGGGGAATGTAACAGAGATTTTTCCTGGCATTGCCGCCGATTTAGCACTCATCGAGTACCCTCTGGTTTTAGGTGCGGTTGCAATCTTCGCTTCTATTATTGCCATCTTCGCAGTGCGAATGGGGAAGCGCGAGAACATTATGGGAACGTTATACAAAGGCGTGATTACTGCTGCTGTGCTCAGCATAATTCTGTTCTATTTGGTAACAGCCACTTTAATCGGAACCGACTTGGCTGCGATTTCAATATTCTCCACTGCGGTCGTTGGAATAATAATAATGGCGCTCATGGTCATCGTTACCGAATATTTCACGCAGATGCATTCACCGGTACGGTCAATTGCAGATGCAAGCAAGACCGGCGCTGGCACTAATCTGATTGCTGGTCTCGCAGTTGGTATGATGTCCACCGGCTGGCCGGTGATAATAATCTGTAGTGGGATACTGGCTGCGTATTTTGTGCCTTTCGTTGCTACGGGAGCGAGTATTGCGGGGCTGTATGGGATTTCAATTGCTGCTGTCGCTATGCTCTCGACTACTGGTATTATCGTTGCACTTGATTCTTACGGTCCCATTACAGATAACGCAGGAGGTATCGCGGAAATGGCAGACTTACCGCCCGACGTTAGAGGTACTACCGACAAACTCGATGCCGTGGGTAACACAACAAAAGCCGTGACAAAGGGGTATGCTATCGCATCGGCGGCAATAGCCGCATTAGCCCTCTTTTCTGACTATTTACACAAAGTAGGAATAGCAGCAGAAGATTTTAGCCTTTTCAATCCACTCGTGCTCGTGGGCTTATTAATTGGAGGACTGTTGCCTTTCATTTTCAGTTCAGTTATGATGCGTGCAGTGGGAAAAGGTGCGTTCAAGGTAGTTGAAGAGGTGAGAAGGCAGTTCAAGGAGATACCGGGAATATGGGAAGGCAAGACGAAGCCGGAATACGGTAAATGCGTTGACATCGTTACAACCGCAGCGTTAAGGGAAATGGTAGTGCCGGGGATGATTGCTGTGGTGGTGCCAGTAGTAGTGGGTCTTTTACTTGGCGCGATTGCACTCGGGGGACTGCTAATCGGAGTGATTATTTCCGGGTTGATGCTCGCTCTGATGATGGCAAACGGTGGTGCAGCATGGGACAATGCGAAAAAGATGATAGAGGATGGTTATCTTGGTGGAAAAGGGAGCGATGCACATAAAGCGGCAGTCGTGGGTGATACAGTGGGTGACCCTTTCAAGGATACCGCAGGTCCTGCGATTAATCCGCTGATTAAAGCGATGACTATGGTTGCAATTTTATTCTCTTCTTTATTCATGGCTTATGGGGTATTGCCGGTGTGAGGAAAAAAATTACAAGATTTAGAACGGACGATGGAAACAAATATCGTGAAAATCAAGGAAATATCCAAAGAAAAAGCTGAGGAGAACTGGGCATTCCGAGCCTATCTAAAAGAATGCGATATGTCGCCGGAGGAGGTAGATGAAATTGTACACCGGCTGTATAAAGAAATATCCTCCAAAATAGACTGCGTAGCTTGTGCAAATTGCTGTAAGGAGATTACGCCGGTTTTAGATGTAGGGGATATTGAAAAACTATCTACGAGTTTAGGAATATCTAATGCAGAGTGCAGACGACACTCTGGGAGTCGGACCAGCTCATAGTACCGGAGAAGCGGGGTAATGCCCGTGGAGGGAAGGGGCTGGCAGGAGTGCGATGGGCTGACAGGGACACACCCTCCATACCCAGAGATGGGCTTGCGAAGCATTTTGATCAAACTTTTTTAAAGTTTGATGTGTCAACAAAACTGTTGGTCATAACTCGACGAGCCAGAGAAGATCCAAAGTGTAATACGAGGCTGTTCTGGATGCAGATAGACCACGAATAAACAGAACGGGTATTGCAATTTGTAATTAAACTGTGGAAAAATTGAACAAAGGTCGTAATAACTATCTCTGAGTGCCAGCCCTCTGTGAGCAATAAGGCTTTATTTATATCTTTTATAATATTCAGTTCGTTCTCTTCTTCTTTCTTCTCCTTATATTCAATATCAGCCAAATGATGATGTTTTAAAAATAAATTCGTGGGTATTTCATCATATCCCCCTGCCACGCTAAGAATATCCCTAATTACTTCACTATTCTGGTCTATAATGCTCAAAAAGGGCAGTGAATAAGCTTAAGAGCAAACGAAAGCCCGGTTAGTGTTTTACCTGTTCCGGTAGGCAGATTTATTGATAGAACCCTGCCCTCTTTCAGATTCAAATTGGAAATTTGCGAATCTACTTCACGATATGCTTTTTCATTATTGTAGGTATGTTATATTGGTATTTAACGGCGCTAGCCCATAAAACACCATACCAGTCATGAATATGAAATACATCGGGGATCCTAGAAATGCTATTACACACATCAAATTCCTGTTCTATATCGCTGACATTAAAAACACCTTGGCTAAATCTAGAAAAGCTCTTTGCATCGAAATCTCTTATAACGATGTTGATACTTTTATATAACTTATATCCTTTATACCCTTGCAATCCACCCGACAAGTTGAAGGTCCTCTTCTGAGATTTCGAAAATAGAAGAAGATTGCACTTCAGTGGCGTGAGGATGCGCCTCAGCAAACTGATGTAAAATAGCAAGAAGTTTTTCTTCACTACTTTCTCTTTCTTCTCGCCACAGCCGTCTTAGTTCTCTAATCTGCAATCCACTCAAGGGTTTTGAAAAATACTCAATAAGCTGTTTTCTCTCTTCTAAAGGATGCAATGCCTGCAGCCAATTCATGACATGGTTTTGTGGATTGGGTAAAACGGAAATTCTATGCTTTACCGCTTTCGTTTGGTTAACAATACGTCTTTTCAGCTTTTCCAGAATTGCGTACACGTCAAAATCAGGTTCAGCCCTTTTTTCATGCTCATGGCATCGGATAAGCTTGATGACCTCAAGCTTCCGGTCTAAAATGGTATTTCTTTCTATATCATAGAACAGCCAGAAATGGCGGTTGTTCTTCTCGTCTTTTATAGCAGCAAAAAGCCCTTTCCCGTCTTCTCGTTGAATACCACTGCCCATTCC
>JAODGL010000136.1 GCA_025464585.1 Methanosarcinales archaeon | reverse complement strand
GTACTTCAGGTTCTTACCTCAAGCACTTACACCCTTTTATACTGTTTTGACGAATGGGGTAATGCATAAAAGATGAATTAAGTGCAGCGCCGAGGAGGGGCGCTAATAGCATGGAAAAAGCGGGCAGAATTGTNNGCACACCTAAAAGGAGTGATTGGATTGCGTTCATTGTAAAGTAATTATAATCGTTCGTAAAATAAAGTCATGAAAAAAGTCTTTTTTAATGTTTAATTAGAACTTCACGTCCTAACGTAACCGAAAAACTTAACCAATACCCTTTTAATTTTAAGTTAAAATAAGTGGTATGGAAAAAGCGGGCAGAATTGTAGAGGCAATCGTAAAATACCTGGATGAGGAAAAAAGCGTTAGAAGAGAGGATATAAAAGATAAATTCGATTTAGAAGAAGAGAAAGTAGAAGCAATCTTAAAACTCTTACTTGATTTAGAACTTCTCGTTCAGATGAATAATGAAATAAGAATAACAGAATCGGGGCGGGAGTTTCTGCAATTGTAAACTCAAACTTTCTTTCACAATGAAAGTTTAGAACAAAGCCACGAGTTTGCCAATCTCTCTTAATATCTCTTCACCCCGCTCTGTTATTTTGTATGTATCTGAGTCCACCTTTACCAGTCCCTTCTCTATCAACCAGTTTAGTATCCTTGATGCCCGCTCGAAATTTAAATTCGCACCGTATACAACCTTTGTTTTATTTATTTTCTCTCCACCATTACCATTACTGACTACTTCAAGTATATCCCTTATTATTTCTATCTTCGTCCTTCTTTTTGTTGACAATTTCTATCCCCCAAAGTAGTTTTTTCCTTACTTATTATTATATCAGAGGCAGTATAAAAGACTTTAAGTAGAACAGGCATATGTTATCGCCAGATGGAGAGAACAGGCATTGAAGAAAGGTCTGAGGCATCATGGAATTCTAACTAATAATTGCTGCGGGTTTTAATTAATTATATTTTAACTAAGAGATAATCTTCGATAAAAGAATGTTTAAAGATGATAGGGCGGTGAGTCCGGTAATTGGAGAGATACTGATGGTCGTGGTGGCGGTGGTAATAGCAGCCCTGCTCATTGCTTTCGCATATAACATCGTCTGGAGTGCCTCGGAGGTATCGTCCACTAACATCATAATCGAAGATGCAGAGGTCGGGTCTTCTAATATAACCATAGTTCACATGGGCGGTAATAAAATAGGGAATGCTTTTGTGCCTTCTTACGCTTATAAGCTCAATGCCTCGACATTTGAGAACCTCGAAGTGCGGATAGATGGTGCGGTTTACGAAGGTTGGGCATCGCTGAATGATGGAGCGATATCGAAGTCGGATTTTGCTGCTGGAGACGAGCTGGAGCTTGGTTTGAACAGGCAGCTTTCTCCGGGCGATACCATCTCTGTCATCTACGTCCCAGGTGGTCAAATACTGGCGAGGGAAGCAGTGTAAGACACTACTGAGTGGGAGCGACCGAAAGTTATATATATCTCCTCACTCAACAGAAAAGAAGGAGGTGAAAAAAAACCAAAAAATGAAAAGCGATAAAAAGATGGCGGCGATAATGGTAGCAGCGATAATAGCTGTATCCGCGATACCCGCCACGCAGGCAGTTATGGCAGACACATATCCTGCACCTGATGAAAAATGGAATAATACCGATAGCCACGGAGACGTAACCGATGTGGCAATTGGCGATTTAACGGGAAATGGAATAGATGACGTTGCCTTTATTGACCATGTCTACGATACAGTTTTTGCCGTCTATGGGAACAACGGCACGGTGTACTGGAACGAGCCAAACGTGAGCGGGTACTCAATTGCAGTTGGCGATGTTGACAATGATGGAAAAAACGAACTCGTAGCTGGTGGTTATAACCTTAACGAAGGTAAACCTGGCATAACCGTCTTTGAAAACGATGGCACCTTCAAGCTCTTCTATCAGACATATTCGCGGGTTGTGAAGGACATCGAACTCGGTGATATTGATAATGACGGCGTGGATGACATCGTAGCATGCAATAATCTCGGTGAAGGGTGGATATATGCCTTCAAAGGGACTGATGGGGGTAATCTAACCGGCTGGCCCAAAGAATTTGGAGAATCCATTAATGACATTGCAATTGGCAATCTTGACGGTGTTGGTGGATTGGATATCGCTGCTATATCTTGCGGCGGTATTCCAGGTACCCTTTATGCCTTCGATAGCACAGGGAAGGAACTATGGAACGATACAACGGTCTGCGGCAGGTCGGTCGAGATAGGCGATGTTGACGGTGATAACGAAAATGAAGTAGTAATAGGCGATTATGAATCTGGTAATGTATATGTGTACGATGGCGATACAGGCACCCTTGAATATTCCTTTTATACCGGAGAACCGGTTGCTGAGATTGAGCTTGGTGATTTAGACGGCGATGCAAGCGATTTAGAAATAGCCGCTCTGGCTATACCTTTAGAATTATATACAATCCATGCGCTGAAAGTGGAATCGGGAAATTTTATGGAAATGTGGAATTACAGCATAAGCTGGAATTCGGCGAGTTATTATGGCGAAGGCTTAGCTATTGGCGATGTGGACCGCGACTACAAGAACGAAGTCATTGCTGCTTCAACTTATCCAATCAATGCGGTATGGGCATTTGACGGCTTGGATAGCAACGGCGATGGTGAAGGTGACGTTGTATGGATGTATACTTTAGGACCCACGGCTAACGACATAGAAGTTGGCGACATAGACGGTGACGGCGACATGGATGTGATTGTGGGAACGAACGGAGGAGATAGTGTATATGCGCTTTCCACGCAGGAACATACGGTGGAAGTTGAAGGAGAGACGATTTACTTCGATTCCGACCCCTCGAACATCACGGACGTTGCCAGTGTACCGATGCCACCGAATCCACCGAGCGGGTACAACTTCCCCTACGGCGTATTCGCGATTAACATAACAGTGCCAAACCAGGGGCAAGAGGCTATTATTACCCTGACATTGCCGGACAATTTGCCTGCGAATTCGGTGTACTGGAAATACAGTCCGGACGGCAATGGCTCAACAACCGGGCAGCCCGGCTGGTATCAAGTTCCGCTGGGCGACAACGATGGAGATAACGTGATAACGATAACGCTGCAAGATGGAGGAATAGGGGATGCAGATGGAGAGGAAAATGGAGTAATTGTTGATCAGGGCGGTCCTGCAAACCCCGCAGCACGAGTTCCAGCACTGACAACAGCAGGAATCGCAGTACTTGTGGGGTTGTTGAGCATTATCGCAACGAGCGTGATTGTGAGGAAGAAGAGGTAAGGTGTAAAATTTATTTCTCTTCTTCTTTGTTTTTTTCTCTCTCCGTAAATCCGTGTAAATCTATGTCTTAAATAGAAGCTTACACTCTATAATTTATGAGATACCAAAGATGAGTGAAATACCCGCGGCGATACTGGAATTCTTTGTAGATGAACAGGGTAAGACGATGGAGGTGAAGGGGACGCCGGGGTCTGGTAAGACTATTTTTGCCCTTACCTTACTTAAGGCTCTGCAAGGTGATGGTGTCTACCTCTCTACCAGGGTTGACCCCGATACACTATACAGGATTTATCCCTGGATAAAGGAAGTGATTTCCGAGGATAATGTGGTGGATGCCACGCAGTCAGAACGAGCAGTGGCAACGGGTACGGGAGGAATAAAACCGCTCAGATACACCACTGTCCCGGAATTTCTAAAAGCGGTATATATAAGGACGGAAAATATGGATAATCCCGTTGTCATCATTGATTCCTGGGATGCCGTGGTTTCCTAT
The DNA here is from genome assembly GCA_025464585.1 of Methanosarcinales archaeon. Taxonomy (GTDB): domain Archaea; phylum Halobacteriota; class Syntropharchaeia; order Alkanophagales; family Methanospirareceae; genus QMVO01. The sequence continues at coordinate 598 of JAODGL010000136.1, read as the reverse complement.
ACCGGCTATTACGAAGCAAGAGAAAGAGGCAAATTGGAGCACAATATCTGCGATTTCGCCAGGAGAACAAAGACGAAACTGATTTTCATTGTGGAATATACGGAGCAACGTCCGCTTGACTATCTCGTCGATAGCGTTATCGTTACCGAAAACTATACGTATGAGGAACGTTGCCTGAGAAGGATGTGGATACAAAAACTAAGGGGCTCTGAGATAACCAGTCCTTCTTGTTTGTTTACGCTAACCGGAGGAGTTTTCAATTCGTTCCCTTTTGAAGACCAGAAGAGCAAAATAGTGGAAATTGAAAAACCCCTTATTCCTGACCCCATTACTGACCCTCGCAACACAAAGAGTTCCACAGGGATAAAACATCTGGACGACGTTATTGGTGGCTACGCACGGGGCAGTCTTAACGTCTTTGAAGGGGATTATCTTCCCTATGCGATGCTGGCACGCGCGGTATTTATTAATACCTTAAATCTTAATCGAACGCTCTTTATCCTTTCTGCCAAGCAGAAAGAGTTGCTAAATGAGATATACCCCTTTGTAAAGGAGCAATACCGGGATAATGTGTATCTGGAGATAGAAGACATAACAG
>JAODGL010000067.1 GCA_025464585.1 Methanosarcinales archaeon | reverse complement strand
GTGAATCAAAAGACTGGTATTCATTCCGGTTTTTAATCGCCGCACCCAATATCGAAGTTTTGAACAGATTATTAGATGCCTTCAGAGGGAAGAGGGACCCTGAAACTGGCTCAAGAGATCCACAAGAGACCATCTACTACAACCCTCTCTTCATACCCGAAGACTGGCGATTCAAATTACATCTCCAGATACTGGAGCCCGGCGATGTTAAAGCGAATACGAGCCCGCCAGAAACTGCTTTCGTGTTCATTACCAACTGGCAACAGTTCAGACTGAAAAAGGAAGCGGATAATCTATGGGAAGGATTAACCGGAGAGGACATAGAAGAAGAGCCTCGTGGCGAAATCATTGCGGATTTCCTGTCTGAGTTCCCTGACATTATCATAGCGAATGACGAAGCGCACCATGTGCATGGCAGGAAGACCGCGAAGAATGAGGAACTCGTATGGCGCCGATTTATATCAGCGCTTTATCACCGGCTTGAAGAGCGGCATGGAGAAGCCAGAGGGTTTTTTATGCAGCTCGATTTCTCCGCAACTCCTTTCTTCGGCAGCGGTGCAAAAAAGGAATATTTTCCCCATATCGTATATGATTACCCTCTACTCACGGCAATGAACGATATGCTCGTTAAACAGCTATTCCTGGAAGAGCAGCAGGCGATTGCCGGTGAGAACCTGCGAGAACTGGATTTCAGAGCGGAACGAGATAAGCCGGAGAAGGGTAAAAAGAAAGGAACTTTGATAGGTCTATCGGCGGGTCAAAAAGTACTGTTAGATATCGGCAGGAAGAAATTAGAACAACTGACCGACGAGTTCAGAGCGAAAGGTGTGGATAAAAAGCCTGTTATGATGGTGCTATGCGAGGAGACGGAAGTTGCCGACCTCGTAGAAGAGCACTTCCATACCCTCACAGATAACCACGGCGTTCCCTATGACGAGCACAGAGTGATGAAAATCCATACGAAATTGAGTGATGATGAATTAGAGAAAGCAAGGAGGCGACTTGACAAAATTGATGTTAATGATGACCCGCTAAATGTGGTTATTTCAGTATTGATGCTACGAGAAGGATTTGACCGTAAAAATATATGTGTTACAGTGGTGCTACGAGCGACGGAAGCGGATTTGCTTTTAGAACAGATAGTGGGCAGGGGTTTGAGATTGATGTTCCCGAAAGAGGAATACCCGCAGATATGGGATGCAAAAGTAGAAGCCATAGAGGACATAAAAAGGAATAGGATACCCTCCTCCTCTTTCGATTTCCTGTTCATCGTGGAACATCCACGATTCAGACAGTTCTACGAGAATCTCAAGAAGGAAGGCTACATTATAGGAACTGGTGATACCTCCACAGCTCGTTCCGCAGGTGACCTCATACCCGTGGATGCTATACCTTCACGAATAGAGGATTATGATATTTACTGGCCCGTCCAGATATATGACCAGAGTGCTATGCCGGTTTTGAGCATGATAGACCCTTCTACACTTCCTAAATACCAGTTCCATAAACCCTTCGCCGAACTACGAGAAGATATAAGCATGGCAATTCAGGAAATCCATGCACCTACGGAGAAGAAGACAAAAATATGGAAACTGGAAAACCGCTATTTTGACTATAACCATTTTTTAAGCCGTGCAGCACAGGCAGTGGCGAAGGAAGGGAAAGCACATATTCTCACCGGGCATCTTGCGGAAATCGCAGCTATCATTGACGATTACGTGACCAATTATTTCTTTGGCGAACCAATTGACTTCTCAGACCCGAGGAATTATCAGGTACTCAATTTCACACTCGTTTTCGACCAGATTGTGAATACTGTGAGAAGTGCTATTTTAGACCTCATCGGCGAGATAAATTACGAACCGAGGGGTGTATGGCGGAGATTATCAGATGTAGGGCGGATAATGCTGAGGGAGAAATATTCGGTTGCGAGTTCTAAGTGCATTTACCCCAGGCAGGGCTTCTCACGGCTCGGCGGTGACTTTGAACGTGATTTTATTTTGGAGGTGTTAGAACCTTCCGTGGATGTAAAAGCCTATGCAAAACTCGACAAGAAACACGGTCTCAAGATTCCTTATAGGGATGAACACGGCATCCTCCGGGAATATGAGGTTGATTTCATCGTGAAAACTACTGATACGATATATCTGGTGGAGACGAAGGCGGACCGCGACCTGGATAGACCAGTAACTGCGATAAAAGCAAGAGCTGCACAGAGCTGGTGTAAAAGTTCATCAATGGTACAACCACCGGTTGACCAACCCGCGAGATGGGAATATTTGCTCCTTTCAGAAAGCTTATTTAAGTCCAATTCCTGGCTATCCTCCGCTGCTCTTGTACCTCTCGCCAGAGCTTTAACCGCAGAAGTGGTCTCAAGAGCTGATAAATAGTATAGGAGCAAAAATAGTTTCATAACTGACAAATATGCCCTCCCTAACCTTCTACGGTGGCGTAAACGAAATCGGCGGTAACAAGATTTTATTTGAAGCTGAAGGCACGAAACTCTTTTTGGATTTCGGCATGAGCTTCAATATCGCAAACCAGTACTTCGCTGAGTTCTTACAGCCGCGGAAATGCACCGCGTTAGCCGACTTCTTCGATTTAGGGCTGCTGCCCGATATCAAAGGCATTTACCGTCTGGATTACCTCAAGCACATGAGTCGCCCGGCAGAGGAGCGAAGCGTAGATGCCGTTCTCCTTTCTCATGCTCATGCAGACCACGCACAGTACATCCATTTTCTACGGACTGACATTCCGATTTACTGTACAGAAGCGACTAAAATCATTCTTCAAGCCTTAGAAGAAACAGGCAGCAATCCGTTATCTGACTTAGTCACCGCCTGTGACGCTTTTACCTTTTACACAAATAAAAAAGGAAACCTGAGCAGAGTAACACGTAAAAATACGGAGTTTGTACACGAGCGGGTTTATCACTTGATGGAACCCGAAGATAGAGTTACAATTGGCTCGTTAGAGATTGAGATGGTCCCCGTAGACCATTCTTTACCCGGTGCTTGCGGCTACATCATTTATTCTGATGAAGGAAACCTGGTTTACACCGGCGATATTCGCTTTCACGGCTCCAATCAAGCATTAAGCGAAATTTTTGTGGAGAAAGCGAAAGCCGCAGAGCCAAAATGGCTCGTAACTGAAGGCACACGAATTGATAGCACGCAACAAGACAGTGAAGCGGGTGTAAAGCGCGAAATCACGCAGTTAATCGCCACAGCGAAAGGATTGGTCTTTGTTGAACATCCAATCAGAGACCTCGACCGAGTAAATACCATCTTTGAAGCTGCTAAAGCAAATAAGCGAGAGTTTGTGGTTACCCTGAAACTTGCGTATCTTATAGAAGCGTTGGGCGATTTAGCTCCTTTATCGCTCAGCGACGTGAAGATTTTAGTCCCTAAGAAGGGCTGGGGCTTGATCAGCAAGGACGGAATTGATAGTAAGTTGGTCGAGCAGGATTATGCAATCTGGGAGCGGGCATTTATTAACCGGGAGAATGCAATAACCTGTAACGAGTTACGGAAAAAACCAGAGCACTATGTGGTCTCCATGAACCTCTGGGAGATAAACCAGCTCACTGATATCCAGCCAAAATCCGCTATCTGGATAAAATCGTCCTGCGAACCTTTTTGTGAAGAGATGGAGTTAGATGAGAGACGAAAAAGGAACTGGTTAGACCATTTTGGAATAAAGGAATATTTTGCTCATGCTTCCGGTCATGCTTCAGTGCAGGAACTAAAAGCACTTATTAACGCGATAAATCCCGATCGGCTGTATCCCGTGCATACCGAACACCCTGAGCTCTTCAAGGATTTCTTCAATAATGTGGTGCTGGTTGAGCAGGGGAAGAAGTGGACACTATAATTATTTTTTAGTATAGAGATGTATTTGTTATTCACATAATTACAATTACAGTAAAGATACCGTGAAAGAGAGGGAGGGAAGAGGAAGAGATGACAATAAAAGAAGAGTTACCACCCGGTGAAGTGTCGCCTGAGGAGATTCAGGAGGCGAATATGCAGGTTTCCGCTACTTTTTCCGATATGTTCAAGCCGGTTATCGGTCCTTTTGGTTCCAAGATATTGATAACGCAGGGAGCAACGAAAATAGAAGCTGCTGACCTCATTTCGAGTAACGCATACAGTCTGATAAAGGAATTGAAATATATGCACCCTACTGCGGACATATTGATAAATGCAGGGATAACACAGGGAGAGAAAGTAGGAGATGGCATAGCCACGGTGATGATTCTGACGGGTGAGCTGGTGAGAAGGGGATTCGAGTTGAAGAACGCGGGCGTGCATCAAAATATAGTAGTGAAAGGGTATGAACTCGCTCTTGAGCATGCGAAAGAGGTTTTAACTGAAATGGCATCTACGGTGGACGTAAGAGGGGAAGGAAGCGATGAGATTTTGAGGACCGTTGCGAAGACTGCGTTGAAGAAAGGGGATTATTGCGAAGAGGATAAATTGGCGGATGCGGTAGTAGAAAGCATAAAACGACTGAGCGATAGCGTTGGTGAGAGAAAGGAGCCAATAGATGTGGACGATGTATCAATAGAGGCGAAGAGCGGAAGCAGAGTGCATGAGACGAGCTTTGCTGACGGCGTTGTTGTGGACCGGGAGGTTCTGCCTGCGCTTCCTACGGAGATGGAGAATGCAAGGATTGCATTGCTTGATTTCCCGCTTGAGCATAAGGAGCCGAAGGTAAAGGGGAGGAAGGAGCTGCCAACCGGAACAGCAGCAAGAGAACGAAGCAAAGCCGGTGAAACGCTTGGCGCTCTGGATTTCCACGTAAAATTCTCACAACCATCTCATTTCCGCGAGTTCCGGGAGACAAGAGCAAAGATCTTCGATGCGGTTATAGACCCGGTAATAAAGTCGGGTGCAAATGTGATCTGCTGCCGGTGGGGTGTAGATGATGACGCACTGGGTAAGTTCCGCAGGGCAGGGATAATGCTGATAAAGAGGGTGAAATTAACGGATTTGAAGCGATTGGAACGGTCTACCGGAGGAAAGATAGTAAAAGACGTGAGTGACTTAAGCAAAGATAAATTTGGCTTTGCAGGAAGGGTGGTGCAGCGAGAGATAAGCGGCGATAAATACGTATTTTTTGAACAGTGTGCACAAAAGAAATCCGCAACAATATTTATAAGAGGCGTGTCACTCAGGGTTTTAGAAGGACTGGTAGGCGAGCTAAAAAGCGCTTTGCATGCCGTTGCACAACTGTTTAAGGACAACCGCGTTGTACCGGGAGGCGGTGCAGTGGAAACTGAATGCGCATATCGGATAAGGAAGTTTGCGAGGAAGATACCGAGCAAGGAGCAACTGGCTATGGATGCTTTTGCCGATGCTTTGGAATCCATACCAAGGGCAATAGCGAAGAACTGTGGAATGGACCAGATTGATGTACTTGCAAAGCTTCGCGCAGAACATTTCGCAGGCAATAAAAATGCCGGAATATCTGGCAGCGATAAGCGTGTGAAAGACGTGATGAAAGAGGGGATAATGGAGCCATTGCGAGTGAAGTTACAGGCACTTATCTCGGCTACCGAAGCGGCAGCGGGGATGATGAAGATAGATGATTTGCATATCGCGAAGAGTGCGATAACGAAGGAGGCAGAGGACATCGAAACGCAGATAGTAGGCAGAACAAAGGAATTGATAGAAACAGAGAAGAGACCAGAGGAGTTCAAGTATGTTAAAGGAGGTAGGGTGAGATATTAGTACTCAGTCAATTTGCAGGCTTGTAAATGGCTGAATTCTCGTTTGTTTTACTTGCACCCCTTCTTTTATCTCACAGTATGCACCAATGATGGAATCTGCTACTTCTGCCCCTTTTAACATCGTGTTCTCGCCAATCACACTTTTGTTTAGCATGCTTTCACTCAAACTCACTCCTGAGAATACCACGGAATCGTACATTTTGCTTCCTATTATTTCTGCATGCTTCCCTATCACAGCAGGACCTCGTATCAGGGATTTCTTTACCACTGCGTATTCGCCAATAGCAACGTTACCCTGAATCTCGTTATCTTCTATCTCTGCGGTATTTGCGCATTCGAATCCCTTTTTCTCCAATATCCACCTGCTTGCTTCCATGTAGCCACCCGGATTACCGGCATCTGTCCAGAATCCATCAACCACGCAGCCATAAACCTCTTTTTTCGCTACAAGTATAGGAAATAAGTCTTTAGAGAAATCAAAAGCACTGTTTTCTGGTACGTATTCCAATGCCTCGGGTTCTATAATATACAACCCGGTATTTGCAAGATTTGAGAAACACTCACCCGGTGATGGTTTCTCTTTAAAATTCCTTATCCTTCCATTGGCTTCGAGCTCTGCTATCCCATATAAAGACGGATTAGGCACGGGCAGGAGAGCAATGGTCACAAACTTCCCGTGCTCTTCGTGAAACTCCATCACCTTTTTCAGGTCTATATCCGTGATGTTGTCACCCTGTATAATGAAAGATCTCTCTCCTATCGCTGCGTTTTTTACCGACCCGGCAGTCCCTAAAGGAGTAGGTTCCTCGGGATAAGACAGTTTTAAATCTCTCCTCCTTTTGCGGAGATAATCTATCGTTTGCTCTCTGAGGTAGTTTGTGGTGATAACAATCTCTTTTAACCCATAACCTGTTAGGTAGTCCACTATATATTCTATTATAGGTTTATTCACCAGAGGAATCATAGCCTTCGGCGTGGTAAACGTAAGCGGTCTAAGTCTTGTTCCATATCCACCCGCAAGAATTACTGCCTTCATAGTTGCAATTTTCAGTTCACGGTCTTATCCAGATATATTCGCGATGTTCTTCGCATCCAGCCCGTGCGCTTTCGCTTATATCGCTTCTTCATCGCTATCCCCCTTTAACTCTTTTATTATTAGAAAAAGAGTTATACTTTATGTACAATGAAAAAAAGAAAAAGTGTTATGATAAGAAAAGAGGAGATAGAGCATATAGGGTGGTTGGCAAGGCTAAAGCTGAGCGAAGAGGAGAAGGAGTTATTTGAGCGGCAATTGAGTTCAATATTAGATTATTTCGCCGTCCTTGATGAATTAGACACTGAAGACGTAGAGCCCACATATCACGTAATTGGCATAAAGAATGTGGTAAGGGAAGATGGGTCAAAGGAAGCGTTAAGCAAATCAGAAGTGCTGCGGAATGCGCCTAAGAAGGAGAAAGGGTATTTCAAAAGTCCGCGGATGTTATGACTATGAAAAAAAAGGAATTAGAAATCATGTTAGAAAGAGTTGAGGACATAAAGGAGCCGGATGCGGATAAGGAACAATATTCAACTCCCGCTACTGTGGCTTCCGAATTGCTTCATTTTGCTTTTATGAACGGCGATATTGAAAATCGTGTCGTATATGACCTCGGTTGTGGTAATGGAATACTGGGGATAGGCGCGAAATTATTGGGTGCAAAGGAGGTGGTGGGGATAGATAGCGACAAGAAGGTGATAGCTGTTGCGAATGCAAATAGCAAGAGATTAGGTGTGAAGGTAGAATTCAGGAGGTGTGATGTACGGGAAGTTGTTGGACGCGGTGATACCGTGGTGATGAATCCTCCTTTTGGTGCGCAAAGGAAGAACATACATGCTGATAGGATATTTTTGGAAAAAGCTTTTGAAATCGCTCCTGTTGTTTATTCTATACATAACGCAGGCAGTGAATTGTTTATAAGAAGTTTCGTTCCCCATGTTGCGATTGTTCGGTTCCCAGTCGCTTTTCCTTTGAAAAAACGATTCTGGTTCCATAAGAAGGAAAAGAAGTTCATAGAGGTGGATATATATAGGATGGAGAGAACGAGAAAAGATTGAAGAATCTCTCCTTTGTATCAATCCATGGCTTTTGGATGAGGATAAAGAAAAAGCTATATATAGAGTATCTTTATATGTTAAAAACATATTAAATTAATATCTAACACGGAGCGGTAGTGAAGAAGAGGCGAAGGGAAATCTACTTTAAAGAAAGATGCACAGAAACACAATGGAAAAGGAACTGGTTAGGACCGGGGTATCCATTCGTGCGGATTTAGTCGGTCGTTTCGATGAAACTATTTCGAAAGGGGCTTTGCATCCAGGTCGGAAGGGGTAAGGGATGCCTTGAGGCACTACATTAACTATTACGAATGGATGACTGAGGTTGAAGGAGAGCATGTTGGGGCACTAACATTTATATATGATCGCGAAATAACAGGTGTGGCAGGCTCCATCGCAAATGTACAGCAAAGGTACAGTGCCATTATAAAATCTTCGATCCGCATTCCCCTCGATTCTGACAACTACCTTGAAGTTATCATTTTGCGCGGTGATGGCGAGGAGATGAGGGCATTAACTGGTCATATCATGTCACTGCGAGGGGTGAAACATGTGAAGCTAAATGTTACCCCATTAAATCGAATCCACGAAGGAAAGAGGTGAAGGGAGTTTTTTATATTTTCGCTTCATATAAAGAATATTACTCAACAAATCATTTTCAAAACTAACCAAAATAATGAACGAAGATTATATTGCGAGAAGTGCGCAATTGGCTCTGCTCCTCGAAGTATCTGCTTATCCTAAGCCGGGTAACGTAGGTCGAAGACACGACTTCAAAGATACACATTATGAGCACTTTCTTGCTTCTTCGGTTGCCGTGTACCCGGTTTTGAGAGAAGCGGCAGCGAGAGGAAGGTGCAAAGGAGGAGGCGTGGGTGAATTGATAAGGAGAGGAGTGGAAGAAAGTATGGAGTGGCAAAGCGGAGGAAATACGCACTTTGGCGCACTGCTTTTGTTAACGCCTTTGGCGATGGCTGCGGGAGCTTGCGAAAGCTCTGGTTATAAGGAGGTAAAGCGAAAAGCAAAGGAAATCATGCTGAGCACCAGCGTGGATGATGCAGTAGAAGTTTACCGTGCGTTTCCAAAAGCAAAAGTAAAAGTGAGGACAGATGTGCCTGAACTTGACGTGATGGATGAAAATTCGCTAACCGTGATAACAGAGAAGAAGCTGTCTCTGTATCAGATACTTACAATTTCTGCATCTTATGACTTGATTTCACGTGAATTAGTAGGCGGGTTTGAGAAAACTTTCAGGTATGCACCACTACTAAGCGATTTTGCCAAAGAGATGTGCATAAATGATGCCATAGCCCATGCTTATCTCAGATTTCTTTCTGAGGAAGAGGATACTTTCGTAAAAATGAAGTTTGGAAGAGAAAAGAGCAAATACGTGAGGGAGAGGGCAAAGATGATTGTGGGGAGGGGATACGAGCTTAAAGCGGTAGAAGAGTTCGATGAGGAGCTGATAAGAGAAGGAATAAACCCTGGTTCTACCGCAGATATAATAGCAGCGGCATTGTTTATCGCGATTCTTGGTGGGTTGAAGGTTGATTAAGTTTTAATAACCCTAAATTTTTACTAAGTTTACAAAGGAAGCGAGAGAGAAATTGCAGATGAAGGGAAAAATAAGCAAGGTACTTGTAACTGACCACATCTCAGAAGAAGGGATAAAAAAGCTGAGGGAGTTTGCAGAAGTGGATATTGAATTAGAATTGAGCAAGGAAGAATTAAAGGAGCGTATTGCGGGCTATGATGCATTAATCGTGAGAAGTGGTACGAAAGTGACGAAAGAGATAATAGAAGCAGGGAGCAGGGGTAAACTAAAGGTAATAGGCAGAGCAGGTGTCGGTGTGGACAACATAGATGTGGAAGCAGCGACAGAAAGGGGAATAATGGTGGTAAATGCACCAGAAGCAAATACTATCTCGGCTGCGGAGCACACCATTGCAATGCTGCTCAGCTTATCGCGGAAAATACCGACTGCGAATATCTCGCTGAAATCGGGCAGATGGGAAAGAAAGAAACACATGGGTGTGGAAGTAAATGACAAGGTATTGGGCGTGATAGGTCTGGGAAGAGTGGGAAGCGAAGTAGCGAGAAGGGCAAAAGGACTTGGAATGAGGGTTGTTGCATACGACCCCTTTATATCTGCGGAGCGGGCAAGAGAGCTTGGAATTGCTCTTTCAAGCTTTAATGAGGTCCTCTCTGCCGCTGATTTTATATCGCTGCATACACCCCTGACAAAGGATACGCATCACCTGATAGGCGAGAAAGAGTTCGAGCTGATGAAAGACGGTGTTCGTGTGATCAATTGTGCTCGTGGAGGGATAATAGATGAAGGTGCGTTGAGGGATGCGCTAAAGAGCGGTAAAGTGGCTGGAGCGGCTCTGGATGTCTTTGAGCACGAGCCACCCGGTGAGAATGAATTGCTGGCGATGGAAGAAGTGATTGTTACGCCCCACCTGGGCGCGTCAACAGAGGAAGCTCAGAAGGCTGCCGCTATGGTGATTGCAGAGGAAGTTATAGAAGCGTTAAAGAACAAAACTGTAAGAAATGCCGTGAACATGATATACGTCCAGGAGGAGTTAATGAGTACCCTAAAGCCTTATTTAGTATTAGCGGAGAAACTCGGGCGACTCTCGGCACAGCTCATACCAAAATCGGGTAGGATAGAGCAATTTAACGTCTCTTATGAGGGCGAAATAGGAGCTGCGGGTGCAGGCATAGGGAAAAATACAAGATTGATAACCGTAGCAATGCTAAAGAGCTTCCTTTCCTGGTTTACTGATGGTGTGAATTATGTGAATGCCGAGACAATAGCGAAGAAATTCGGGATAAAGGTCACGGAAAGCAGGACTGAGGACATAGAAAACTTCTCTTCTTTGATTAGCGTTGCAACGAGCTTACGGGTAGAAGAGAAGGAGGAGATAAAGACCGTTGCAGGTACTCTATTCGGAAAAGACGACCCAAGAATAGTGAAAATAGATGGATATAGGGTAGATGCATCGCCTTCTGGCTATATGCTTATATGCTCCTTCTTAGATAAACCAAGGGTGATAGGACCGGTTTGCGTGATTTTAGGTGACAAGGGTATAAACATAGCTGGGATGCAGGTGGGGCGAGAGAAAACGGGTGGAGAAGCTGTTATGGTACTTAACGTGGATGGGAGCGTTAGTGATGATACAATGGAAGAGATAAAAAAGGTGAAGAATATATTTGATGTGAAACTTGTGAGACTTTGATAATGATAAAGATGACAAAGAAAAAACCAAAATTTGAGCGATATGGATGGAGAAAAAAGAAGAAGTTGAACAAGAGCTGGAGAAGACCTCGAGGGCATGATAACAAGCTCAGGGAGCATATAGCGGCGAAAGGCGCAAGCGTGAAAGCGGGGTATAGGAGAAAGAAAGAAGAAAGAGGATTGCATCCTTCAGGAGTGCGAGAAGTGCTTGTTTTCAACACGAATGAGCTTGCTAAGACTACGCTCGCAAAAGATGAAATAGCAGCAGCGCGGATAGCATCTTCTGTGGGAAGGAGAAAGAGGGCGCAGATAGAAGAGGAAGCGGCAGCGCGGGGTATAAAGGTGCTTAATCCTAAATGAATAAATATAATTTTCTTTAGTAAAGGTTTTAAAGAAAAGTTTATGCCAAAAAGAGCTCCTGACCCTATTACCGAAGAAGAGCTGAACAAAATCCTGGATGCCGCTATTATAAGGGATAGAGACTATCTAATATTGCGACTGCTTGCAAGAACAGGCATTCGTATAGGCGAGCTTTACGGTGTATATAAACGAGAGCGCGGGACGTGGATGTATGGAATACAGAAGAAGGACATTGACTTCCGTAATAAAAGACTGTGGGTGTATTCGTTGAAACAGCGAAAATATGTGAGAAGAGAAGTCCTTGTTGACGATGCCACTATCGTGCTGCTGAAGCGATATACAGAAAAGATGAAATCAGAGGATTATGTTTTCAGAAGCATCTCGTATAGACAAATCCAGCGGTTGCCGAAGAAGTATGCGCAGCTTGCAGGCGTAGATAAAAATGTGTCCTGTCATTCTCTTCGACATTTCTTTATTACGCATTCATGGAGAAAGGGGATAGATATTGCCAGACTACAATACCTCGCAGGTCATGCGGACTTGAAGACCACGATGATATATACGCATGTGACGACCGAGGATGTGGAGAAAAAATACAGGGAGATATACGAAGGATAAAATTATATCTCAGTCACATACCCGTACTTAAGTACGGAGCCTATATATAAAAAGAGAAAAGAAATTGAATTTTCTTTTCATTGAGTATGTTTATCTTATCT
>JAODGL010000092.1 GCA_025464585.1 Methanosarcinales archaeon | reverse complement strand
GCCTTATCTGCCAGTCCCACTTCATCGCAATATTTAGCTCCTGCCATCTTCGCTTCCGCAACGGTGGAATCAATCAAGAAAGGGCTATCGCTTATTTTTGTACAGAACTCTATCTCTTTCACCATTGCCTCTTCCGATTCCGAGAATATCTGTATCCAGCATGGGTTCCCGGTTATATCCGACATCTCATCCTGTTTGTTTATTGCATCCTCCGCGCGCTTCTTGTCAAATATACCTTTATCCGCGTCCTCAACGATGTCGTGTTTCGCATAGAATATCGTGCCTGCGAGAACAGTTGCTACCTCTCCCGGCTGACCTCCTACCCTTGTCTTCCCTATTTCATATATATCCTGTTTCCTATCAAATACAAACATTTTTACCTCTTGCCTCCTTTCTTTATTTTATATTACAAATAGAACATATATTAATATTCCTATCACCACGCCGTATAAAGTCCCTATTGCAAACCCCAATTTCTCTCCCTGTTTCTGCGCGAGTTCACCAGCCACAAACTCCACTTTCTCGTCCATCACTCTTAATCTGTCCAGCAATTTCGTATGCTCCGGTGGTGTGAGCGCAATTGGAACAGGAACGATCAACTCCTTCAGTTCCTCTTCCACTTTCTCCATCACTTCCTCTTCTACCTCAGCGTCTATCTCCTTCTCTGGCTCCTCTTTCTTTTTTCCCTCTTCTGACATTATTCTCTCCCTCTTCCTTTTTTATTCTTACCTCTTATACACCTGCCAACACGATTTTCAAGCCGGCAAGTACCATACTCAACAGGACGCCTAATGCAACTCCTTTTACAAAACCTACCCAGAGCCCCGCGGCGAATCTCGAATCTTTTCCTATTACTGTTACCAGTTTCTTCAGGTCTTCTATTCTTGCCGTTATTACCGATGTTTCAGGTGTCTGTTGCTCTACTTTCTGTGGTGGCATCTATATCACCCCCGTTAAAGCCCAGTAAATAAACGGTAGAAGGAACAGAAAAGCGAGTATAAACCCTGCTATTAATCCCGTGATTGAATTCTTTGAGATTGCCATGGACAACTTGTAGTCACGAGCTAACATCTGCGATTTGTATCTTATACCTTCGACCGAATCATTTATCACGCCCATGAAGGGGTCTGCGGGCATAGCTAAGGGTAGCTCTATCTCTGCTGCTACTTCCTCCTCTTCCCCGACCTTCACCACCATCGGGTCTTCAGGAAAAGCACCCGGGTCTTTTGTCATACACTCCTGTATCTTCGCTTTTATCGCTCCCGGATCCTCTACGCCAAGCATGTCAATCAGCTCCACCTGCTGTCTGAATCTCTCGACTGCTTCGTGTGGCACGTTCTCGATGAACGGTATTGCACCCGGCGCATCTATTATCTTATGCGATTCTGGGTCCACACCTTTTTCATGCAGTTTCTTCAACGAACCACCGCATACATGCCCCGGAACTTCAGGTCCTGAAAGGATATAGAACCTTATATTTGGATTGCTGATAATATTCGCTATCTGTTTCTCCAACCCGATGTTCTCCGTTTTACAAGACCCTACTATCGCTGCACCTGCACTGATAAAGTCCGCAGCAACATCGTCTTTAAAATGCCCGCCGGATGAGGATACCGCAACAGGATTATTTGGATCCCCCACCGTATAATCACCACTCGCAACGGGCCATCCCTTTGCCGGTTCTTTCTTCTCTGCCATTCTTGTTCATGCACCTCCTAATCCTATGCCATACAATACAATCGCTATTACCAGTACCCCGAACGTCAAACCAAGCATTAGCATCGTGATAAAACCTGCTGTATTTGTTATCCCCTCCCGGTTAGGCTGTGCCATTTTGTAGGTAGTTGTAGGAGAGAGGATGTCAAAAAGCTCGTCTACCGCCCCTTCCAAAATATCCAACTGGTCTTCTATCGGTCCTAAGCACACTTTATACACACCTGGTTTCGCTTCTCCCACTGTTAGCGTTGCATCGTCCAAAACAACCCCGAGTTTTTCATTTATTATTACTACCATTTTTTCTCGCTTCTCTATCCTCCTAAGGTTTTTATCAACCCCGTACCCGGGGTTCCGTATGCCTCAGCCATACATGCTTTCATGTATGCTCTATAATAGACCACCCAGACGATTGCCCCTAACACAATCAAGGGAACACCCTGAACTGCACCTAAACTCATAGTAGCAACAGCACCTAAGATGATGCAGTTTATCCCTCCGATCTCAATAGCCATGAGCAGTGTTCTCCCTCTACGCTCATCAGCACCGAGGCATGAATTGTAAGGCTGCAGCATTCCGAACCCTGACAGGATGAATATAACCGCAAAGAAAGCCGCTGGCGTGACATCATATCCTTTTATAGGACTCATTATAGCCGCACTGTACCACGTGCCTGCCACTATTGAGCTTTCAAGTGTGATTGCCAATGTTCCTGCCATAGCTAATTCCGCCATCCCTCGCTCCAGACCTGGTATCTTCATACCGATGAACTTCTCGTTATTTGCAAGCACACCCGAGACATAACCAACAACAGCCATAAATGCCACTCCTGCTAAAATCCCCAATATGCCTATTATCCCGAAATAGTGATATATCTCTGACCCAATTGCCATTCCAGTTATTGCACCTGCGAGTCCGAATCCTACTGCAAGCACGCCAATAGACGGAACACCCGTTCCCAATCCGTATCTCGCTGTTTTACGCACGGAATCCGCGCCCCAAACGATGACAAGCATAGCACCTATCCCCTTTACGAATGCGGGCAAGGGAGGGAAAAATGACGCAACTGCTATTATCGCTCCCACGATAAGTGCAAATAGCCCCAGTCTTGACTCGTTGAAGTAGTCAAAAGAGAACTCGAACTTCTCTTTTGGTTTCTCCTCCTCCTCCTTCTTCTCTTCTTCCTCTACTGCTGGTGTAACGGTCATCTTACAACACACCTCCCACTGCTTCCAGCACACCGGTCTCAATAGCTATCACTACGATGATTCCACACATCAGGGAAATGACAAAAGCACAGGTAAGCCCTGTAACAATGCGCTCTTTGAACTTCGGGTCGTGGAACCCTTCTATGGTTCCTCCTATGTTGTACGCAGCCATAATAGCGTTGGCTATAAATATCCCCAATGCTACGACCGCTGCAATTGCTACCGGGAAGTTCGCATAAACATCCGATTCCAACACCACGTAAATAAGCGCACCGCCGAATCCCCCTGCAAGTCCCCCTATCATGCCTGAATAGAAGCACACATTTGGAACTCCGTGACCATCGGTTCGAGGCGTCTTGTATTCCGTCTGCGATTCTTTTGTTATCGGGTCCACTGCTGCTCTACCAGATACGGGAACGACACCTGCTCCAAAGATGTATATCAGATTTGCTATGAGCATTGTAAAGCCCATCATCAACATCGCTCCCACACCTCCGGACAGGGAAACGAGCAATACACTTGGGTTTGATTCCCAAAATGCCGCTACCGTGGATGCTGTGAACAAGCCCGTCACTGCTGAACCGGTCATTAGCATTACGCATCCTGTCGCGATTCCCGTGGCAGTAGCCATCGCTGCGGGTGCACCACCCACAGGTAATAGATGAACTCCCAGCGACCCCAGCATTCCTCCTATTATTATACATACCAATATTATCGCCAAGATTATTGGTTCCATTTTTTCTCTCCTTTTTTTCTTTCCTCCTTTTTTCTCTACTCTACTCACCTACAAAAGGTCCGAACTTCTTCCTTGCCCATCTCACGAGCCATGTGTTCAGCACTATCAACACTATCGCAACTGCTATTCCCAGTCCAATACCACTCACCGCTGCTATACCGGGGTTCCAAGCTGCTCCAGCCAATCCACCGAGCATCATTCCTATCACTGTTCTCCAGTTCTCGAATAGAACGATCAGCCCGAAGGTCAAACCCGTAGCAGGACCGCCGTATTTAGCGCAGAACGCTACTATATCCTTTGACGTCCTTATACCGCAATCCCCATACCTGCATATTTGCCCGTGGTAAACTACTCGCCTACCCTCTCCAAAAGGTCTATCCTGAAACTCTCTCTCCGTACCATAGTGGATATCCCCGGTAGAAGAACCGATTGCGCCGACTGTTATTCCCCAGATAAGGCAAAGCAAGGGAAGCGGAAACGGATTCGACGCTCCCGACACACCAGAAAGCACTGTTAGATTGCTCTGTATATATGCAATCCCCGTAATGCATATCACTGCAATGAAGTTGTGGGTTGCGATAGGAACTAAGTGCCCGTAGAAGACATCGAGATAAATAGGCTGCTCAAACCTTTTATGCGCTGATTCTCTCCCCGGATAACAGACAGAGGCACGAATCATGTGCGAAATAGACCCCACTGCTGCACCTACGGGTATCGCTAATATCGCTGCTCTTGGTCCGTAAGTAGGCTCAAACTTTAACAACAGCAGTAATGCGATAGTTCCTGCTATGGTGCACGCCAGCGCATATGATAGCCCTTCTCCCGATATCGCTTTATTGTAGTACCGGTGTATATACCCCATCTCTGGTGCCAACTGCACTTGCGAGTTCGGATTACTCTGCGACCCAACGTCAGACTCCAAGTCCTCGAACATGCACGCTATGAACGCTAGAAACACTATCACCAACAGCCATGCAAACAAACTTATTACTGGCATGATGAAAAATTTTGAATAACACCATATAAAGTTTTCTATTTTTTTCTCACAAGATTTTGTAAGCAAGAAAGGGGAAACATAAATAACTTTTGTTTTGGGTTAGAACCACTATCCGAGCGGGTAACAAACACCTGGACATGATGATAATGAGAAGTTGACTGCAAAAATAGACAAGATATTTATTCCGATGATACTTTTATACCATACACACGATAGTTGTTAAAGAAAGGAAAAAATGGTAATGGGCATATTTGGGAAGAAGTATCAGCCAAGATTGCTTAGGACCAAGAAGATCAGTTACGCGGATTTGTTTTTTATATTACGCCTTTCCAGAGGCGACCTTACGTTAAGACCCATTTTTATTGCTGCAAGCGTTGAGCTTGGGAACAGCACCACCAAATCTATATTGACCGCTACGGATTTAAAAAGCGGAAAGACTTATATCCTTGACAAAGCAGTTAAGATGACCAGAGAGGCTCGGTCTGACCATGATTCGTTCTGCCACACGTTAAGCTTGGTGGACCTTTCCGAAGAGTCCATAGCAGATTTGGTAAAAAGGACATTGCAGGACTGCGCGAAATCCGCAGGCATTACTATCCCAGACTTGCATTTCGTTGTTCGCTCCACAGGTGTAACGGCATGTTTCTCAAAAATTGAGGAGGTTGAAGGCGTAATAAAAGCGTTAGCAAAAGGATGTATGCTCGCTGGTGTGCCCCCGAGGAAGATGATTTCCCCCATGACGGTAGAAAATATCGCACCAGAACTGAGGGCGTTTTCAAGAATGGAAAAGACTCATTTTGACGGGGCTGTAACCGGGAACATGCCTCCCGCAGGGGAGTCGATAGTGGGGAACGAGATGGAAGGGGAGCTTGTAACCGCTGGACTTAAGGAAGCCGCTAAATGGCTCGATGTTGATTACCGTAACCCCGTTCTATCTTTGGATTTCGGTACCACGCTCGCAGGTCGAATAACAGATGATGGGTTGCCGTATGCTCGTGTTATAGGTAACTTTTGCGGTTTAGCTGGTGCAATCCCTGACGCAGTGGTATCAAAAATTGTGCCCGTTGATTTCCCTTCTGTACTTGATTTACAGAAAAAGAAGGGGCGGATAAAAAAGGATGTAGTGACAGAATATACAGAAAATATTCTCAAACATGTGCGGATAGAAAAAGTAAAAAGTGGTCACAGAGTAGGCGGCGTTCCCGTGAATGTAGAAGCAGCGGAGAGGAATGGGGTAGTGTTAATTGGCGTGGATGCTGGACATAACCTCTCTGAGCTACCTAAAATAGCGGATATCGGCGTAGAGCTTGCAAAAGAGGAAGGAGAACATTATATTTTACCCGTAATAGATGAGCTATCAGCGTGTGTGGTGGAAGAATTAGTAGGGATCGCAAAAGCGGAAGGTTTATTATTACCTAACACAAAAATAGGAATAACGGGTAGAGCAGGGATAACGGGGCGGAAGCCTGAGATAATACTGGAAAAGTTGAGCAGATTATTTGGAAGGAGAATGGATACGGAAGTGATATTTGCGGATGATGCCCTGGCGAGGGGTGCAGCAGTTCTTGGCAGGTGCATGCACCAGTTTGGCACACCGGAGAACCCCATAGGTGGCGTTCAAGGTCGTGGGTGTGTATATGGGAAAAGAGTAAAGAGGCAGAAGGGAGGTCTTTGAGATGGAAGTAAAAGTAGAGGGGGGAGATGAGTTTGCAAACGCGAGTTATGAGAAGATATGCGATGATACATTCAGGGACATAGGACTGAGAAGTAACATAGAGCAGGTATACATGTATTGTAATGCTGCGGAACACGTTTTTATACTCTCTGTCGAGATAGGCAGGGTGCCAAGCCCTGTAAAGGTATGGGATGTAACGCAGCGAGAAGGGGATAAGTTAAGGATCACAGACGAGAAATATGCTCCTAAATTGCTTGCTCTGCTGTGGGATAAATACGGGGAGCGCGTTCAACAAATAAGCAGATTAGTGATAGGACTTGAATTGAAGGATGAGGAAATAGCAGAAGTTATGAATTTGATTGTATATGACCCCAGAGAGGATTTAAACTCGAGGGTATTAGATGGAATAGATAGGATACTGCCAGAGGGTGCCCGGGTACGGTATCCTATGCCTTCCACCGCAGGAATAACCATTATCGCTTCAGAGAATCCCATAGCGGAGGAGTGGAAGGAAAAAGCGAAAGAGATAATGAGAAAGATGGCTTCAAGCAAAGGAGGTACATGAGATGTATAAAATAATGATGTTCACAGGCGGCGTGTATAAGTTCCATGAGTTAAAAGAGACAATAGAGGATATAGGGGGTTTTGTATTACAAGAGATGGTGATGCAGACGGAGACAATGATGCATCTGGCATTTCCGGAGGAGGAAGAGCGGAGAATCCGGAATAAAGCGAAGGATTTGGGGGGTAAGTTAAAGGATTTGCCGTTGGCAGGTGCAGAAATAATGATAGTAGTTCCTTCTCTGGGTAATCACCATGCTGTTTATCCGATGTGTGACATAGCGGAGTTTTTACGCAGGAAAGGTGCGATTACAAATATGATGGGTTTAGCGAGAGGAGTAGGGAAGAGGATAGCACAGATGACCGTGCAAGAGAAGGCGATAATAGAGGAATGTGACGCCGCTGTATTTGTATTTGGCGATTTTAAAGAGTGCATAGAGGAGAAGGCGCCGAAACTGTGCGAGCCATTAGAGGTGCCTTATATGATTGTTGGCGGTCCACCAGACCTTGACATACCACATTATGTTGGTGGCGTGGGCAGAAGGACGCGCAGGATGAACCGGAAATCGGACATAGATAAATTAGAAGAGATGGCTGCAGCATTCAAGGAGGTTTTGAATGAGAAGATAGAAGAGATAGAAGAGGACCCTTTGGCTGCTTCCCCTTTGTTCATAAAAGAGATGATAGAGATGACTCTGCCTCCAAAAGCAGGTGAGGAGTTCCCAGTTGTGATCCACTTAGATGGATTACGAGTGAAGATAGAAGAGGGGGATGAAGGTAGGGTAAGGGATATAGAGATAGGGAAGAGGAAGCTATCAGAGATTTCTGAGATAAAAAAATCTTTATATGAAGGCTATCTGGTGAAGATACAAACTGAAGCCGTGACTGGTGGGATATTTTAACCCGACACACCCCTGTGTTTCCACTGGAGATTGCTTTTTGTTAGAACTCGATAATGTTTTTATATACTTTCAGTTATAATTAAATTTAAAATCAGAGATAAAATGGTTCTTGAGATAAGCACAGGACTTGGAATCGCACTGGCTGGACTTTCAATAGCAAGTGGTCTCTTAGCATCGTCATTCTATTTAGGGAAAAAGGTGGGAAATCTGGGCAGTGACGTATGTGAGATAAGAAAATCAATCGTTGAAATTTCAATTCTAACGAATAAAGTAGGTGATGAGCTGGTACGCCAGGGAATTTCTGCACTTTTAGAGAGAGTTACTCATAGAGCAAATCCATTAACAGAAGCAGAGCGGGAGAAATTAATCATGCTTTTAAATAAAGCGAAGAGCTATGAAATTAATCAAAATGATGCGGATGCGTTAGAGGCATTATTAAAAAAGGACTTGAGTGAAGAAAGAGGGGATAAGTTTGACAATTTTATAATTTCTACTGGAATCGGAGCGTTCATTGGATATATTCTAGCACGTTCATTAGCTAAATGAGAAAAAAATATGAACATTAAGGAATGGTTCTCAGAAACTTTTCCATGTTGGTGTACACTACATTTCCAACTACGATAACATCAACATATCTCTTCATCTCTGCTGCTTTCTCCTTTGTGTCTATCCCACCACCGTAGAACAGAGATGCTTCACTTAGTGATTCACTCAGTTGCTTTACCAATTGAGGATCGCCGTAGGTCCCACTATATTCTATGTAGATGATGGGGAGATGGAGATATTTCTCCGCGTATAGCGCGTACGCGATGACCTCATCTGAGGTTAAGTCGGTCTTTGATTTGGTCAGTTTAGCTACTGCGGATAATGGATTCAGGACTATATATGCCTCGGGTATGACCTTCTTCCAGTCTATTGTTTGGTTCATTATCCAATCCTTATGCTTGCCTACAATCCAATCTAAATCTGTGGAATTGAGAACAAGAGGCACAAAAATATAATCTATGTGCTCATACATGACGGCTTCAGGAGTTGCAGGCTCTAATATTTTTGGTATTTCATAATCTTTCAGCATGGATATTAGCAGGGATACGTTCTTGCCAGTGATGTTTTGTGTGCCAGAGATCATTATTGCGTCTGTTCCGCTTTCCACGATGGTTTTTAAATTGTCTTTCGAGATATGTTTGTCCGGATCGAGCTTAGTTATGTGTTCCCAATTTTTCCATGGTTTTTCTTTCATGAGCATCGTTTTTAGATAAACTTTTTTGCTACGCAAAAACCTTTACTAAAAATAACAGTTTCTTTGACTAAAGTATGAGTAAAAAGAAGAAGGGGAAAAAGAAAAAGAAGAAAGTAAATTATCCGTATTATGACTATTACCTGCTCCACTATTATGCTCCACTGGGCGAACGTGAGCAAATGAAAGAGATAATCGAGCATTTTGAGGAAGACCCAGGGAAGGGGATAGACCATATTTTTGTGGCTCTGGATATTTTCAGATTATACGGCATGGCGGAGATTTCTTCAAGGAATTAAAAGAGCTGGATTTTTGGGAAGAAGAACCGGAGACAAGGGATGATGAGCTCATTATCTACCTTTATTATCACCCAAATCTCTTTCCCAAATCTCCTTCTTCCCTTCACCTACTTCTACTATACGTACGCTTTTTTCTTCATCAACCTTAAACGGGTCTAGCACCAACCCTAAAGCCCCCATAGCTAAACCTGATAAGATTCCCACAGCTACCATAGCTTTTGAGGAGAATAATCCTATCAAAAACATTGTATCACCGCATCTTATACAACAACTCATTTATCTTATCGCCGTGATAGCCGAGTTCTCCACCTTCCTTAACACTTCTTTTTATCCCCTTATGCCCTTTCCTTGGCGGATGCAGCCTGAAAACAGGTTTGATTTTGTATTCCATCAAATCCTTCATCCCTACTTCGCCTACATACAAAGCATGGGCAAGTTCTTTGAAAGACCCGTAGGGAGTATTCTCGCGTAGATACTGCTCGGCTAATCGTTTACCGCCTTCTAATCTACCTCTATTTTTCAATAAAAGCTCAAGCATATCCTCGGAAATCTCTCCCCAGGCAATGTAATCCTTCACTTTCTTTATCATTCCCTTATAATAATCATTCTCTTCCACAATAGCGCAGTGATTCACCTTATGCAAACGCAGAAGCCTTAACGTATGCTTTATCTCCGGTCTTATTCCTACGCTTCCCCTTAGCTTTATTATCGCTTCCATAACGCTTTTTCTAAAAAGTTTTCATTGAAGCTGTTTTTTTTAGCGCATCATAAGTTGCCAGTGCGAGATTAAATGTTGTTCGTGTTGCTCCTTTCGTTTTAGCCCAGATATCCTTGATACCTGCGAACTCCAGTACTTTTTTGGATATATCACCAGCAGCGAGCCCCAAACCCTTCGGAGCAGGTTTCAATGTTATTTCAACACCTCCCGATTTCCCCGTCACCTTGAACGGAATAGAATGTTTCTCGTTACATCCACATTCCCATGAGCCGCAACCTCTCTCAATATATGTTAAATCCAATTCAGCAGCTCTTATTGCCTTCGTAATGCTGTTGCGGACAAGAGCATCTTTACCCAGCCCTATGCCAAGATATCCATCTCGATTACCAACGATTACGCATACTCTAAACTTCACTCTCCTGCCTGAATCGGTCATCCTTTGCACCATGTTTATATCTAAAACCTCCTCACTAAGGTCGGGTAGAAGGGATTCCACAATTTGATATTCTTTTAACGGGTATCTTGACCGAAGAGCTTCTTCTATACTTTTTATTTCGCCACTTTGTACCAGCAGACCCAATCTTGTTATGGGTATCCAATTCTCTTCCTCAGCCATCTTTCTCTCCGCTTCTTTTCTCATGACCCCACCACTCTCTTCTCCTCATACGCAGTTATTATTTTTTCTCTTGTTTCTTTGAAGTTGTCCAATATAGAAGAAGTGTGTAAAAAATCAGCAATATGTTTCCCGTTTATGCGCTCATCAGAGGGAAAAACAGAAGAGTCATGTGCAACTTCCATACCGGAATCACTGACACCTTTTAAAGCTGCGTACACTTTAGAACCATAGGTTGGGGTATGCAGTCCAATATCGAGGATAGCTTCGTGAAATCCCGCCTCTTTTGCGCGCTTGCCAAATAACAACCCGGTCAAATAAGCTGCTGGTGTATTACACCCACCTCCTGTGTAGTTATATCTGTTCAGTTCAGAAGAGATAACAGAGACAACAGTCTTATCTCCGAGCTTATCAGCCAAAACAAGTTGTATTCTGAGGTATTTATTGCTTTTTCTCACTACAACCCTGGGCTTTCTGCTAAGCAATAGCTTTAGCCTCTTTCGATAGTCGGTCTTACCTTCTCTCCTCCTTCTGAAGCGAACATGATATGTCGGTCCTTTAGCCATTTTCTATCCCTCTTTCGTTACTCCACTCGATTTTATTAAGTCATTTAAATGCGCGATGTTTCGGATTTCCCCTGCCTTCGCTTTATTATATAATTTTCGATATGTAGTTCTGTCAATATGCTCTATGTCCCGTAGCTCTTTTAATCGTCTGCGTAAGCCCCTGATCTTGGTCATCCATAACCTTTTCTTCCCTCTCCTCGCGCCTTTTGCACCCTTTCTGGAACCTTGTCCCTTCCTGCGCCCCTGCGCCTTTTTGATCGCTCTTTCCCTCGCCCTTCCCCGGCTCACACCTTTCTTCTGCTTCTTTTTTATGATACCTTCTTCTACCAAGCCTCGAATATCCTCTCTTGTTATCGCTCCCGTAACATCTTCAGTAGCTTCAGGGTCTATCCACACACGTCCCTTGCCGACTTTCATCACCTCTGCTGCTATCCTTTTCTGTTTTGCGAGATCAGCCATTGCTACTTCTCCTTTGTTCCTCCTTATCTAATTTATCGTCACAGGCACTAATAAAGTATCCAAACCATTTTTAACTATACCTATTTTAACTTTGTTTTTCATTTCGGTTACGTGCCTGTACTCCTCCTCCACTTCTGCTTCATACGCTTCCCAAACCGACTTATAAGCATTTATTCCCCATTTATTCAGCAAGTGAGTATCGAGCTCAGAGACAATAGACAGGTGTACTCGGGTCATTGCTTTCCTTACATAAAACGCCTTATGCCCCCCAAGCACAAAATTTGCTTTGATTGCAGATGTTGCTTCTTCATAGGTGGCATATTCGTTCATCCAGTCCTCGAAATAAGGGTCACCAATTCCTTCCCGGCATTCAGCAACCAATATCAGCTTACCACCCGGAACTACCGCACGATAACAATTGTCTATCGCCTTCGTAGCTTGATACAAATTTCTGTCCTTTGGGAAACCGCCGGCACTTACCAGCAGGATGTCAAACAAATCAGTTTCAAGAGAAAACAATCCCTTTGCAACCTCAGCACCCTTAAGAAACACGGCGTTCATCTCACCTGCGTATGCATCCACCAGATTGCCCGAGGCATCAGAGACGGTATTTATCACGAAATCAGGTGGTGCAAAAGATGCGGCTTCAGACATGTCCAGATGAACAGGGTTATTCTCTATATTTGTGGTCCTCGCGCGTTCATCCACAAGAAGTGCATGATTCATCTTTATCGTTTCCCGTGAGGATATTCCCGGTAGGATGCTCTTCCTCCCGCCTCCAAACCCGGCATAGTAATGCAAAGTTATATCGCCGGTTAGAATTTTTATATCGGCTTCCACGTACCTTCTATTTAGCATCACGTGCGTTCCTCTATTTGTCGTACCAACGAAGACCAAATCTTGTGTCGCGTCACAATCATGGAGCTCGAAGTTGTAGTGGGCGAAGTATTTACCAAGTATTCTCTTCAATTCTTCTTCTGCTGGTGGTGCGTGAGTGCCGCAAGCAACGAGCAGTGTGATTTGGTTTTTCTTCTCTTCTCCTATTTCTTCGGTTAAAGCATCGAGTATCTTCTCAGTAGGTGCTTCTCGTGTATGGTCATCAACAACAATTATTATTGTAGCGTTTTTTCTTGCGTTTACTATTTCTCTCAATCTTTTTGTGCCGATAGGGTTTTGAAGGGCATGTCTTATTATCATGTCCTGATTTTTTGGATTAGCTTTGCTTCTATTGTCCTCAAGGGCTAATAGTTTACCTTCTATGTCTATATCTATCAGCTTGGAGCCGTAGGGGATTTGTAGTTTAGTCATGTTGCGATGGATTTATATATATGTTCAGGCGTTAAAAAGCAAACGAGAAGAAATGCGATGCTTCTTTTTGAAAAGATAGAAATAAGGAGGCACAAGTCAGCGAAGGATGCAACTTCCACCGGAAATGCAGGGGTGTCTGGGTGCCATGCAGCAACTTTTTTAGTCGCATAAATCGAAATAGAAACTAAATAAAATGACCAAAATCGCAGTTTGTATATGCTCCGGCGGAATAGACTCCACGGTCGCAGCGACAATCGCATCGCAAGGAGGCTACGAATTGCATTTATTTCACGCTTCCTACGGACAGCGAGCGGAGAAGAGGGAGAAAGAAGCAGTAGATAAAATAGCAGCTTATTTAGATGCAAAAGAATTGAAGTTCGTAGAAATACCGTTCTTGAAGGAGCTTGGCGGGTCAGCTCTGACGGACATCGCGAGAGAAGTTCCCGTAGCTAAAGAAGTAAATTTGGATAAACAAAGGGGGACACCATCTACATGGGTGCCCTGCCGGAATTTGGTTCTTTTAGCCACTGCAAGTGCTTATGCCGAAGTCGTCTCCGCAGATGCTCTTTTCGTGGGGTTCAATGCGGAAGAGGCGAGAGCGTATCCCGACAACGAGAAGGAATTTGTCGAGCGGTATAATGCGGTGCTGGAGAAAGCGGTGGCTTCTTTTTCTCGTACACCGACAGTAAAAGCGCCTTTAGTGGATTTGTTTAAGCCTGACATAATAATAAAAGGGATTGAAGTAGAAGCGCCATTGCATTTGACTTATTCATGTTATCTGGGTGGCGAGAAGCATTGTGGGATTTGCGAGTCCTGTTTACACAGAAGAAGGGGGTTCAAAGAAGCGGGTGTGGAAGACCCTACTGAGTATGTCTATGAATCGGGGGAAAATCCCAAATCCCAAGCATAAAATTTTTACTGCTAAACACTTACGGTTTAGAAGTCACACCAGCGGTTCCGGCTGCTTCTCTTCCGGGAGCACCGGCAATCGCATGGTATTCAACAACAACGTATCTCCGACCTCTCTGGCACGTTCTAAAAGCAATTCCTTGCCCGCAGATGTGAGAGCAAAAATCGGAATTGCGGTGCCAGCCTGTAACAGAGCTTTTTCTTTTGCCAGTTCTCTTATGTGCGGCGAAGCACAGGCAGTAATAAGGTCTGCGAATTCGCAGAACTCCTCAGCCTCTTCCATGGAGATGCCTGTTAGGTGCACACCGAATATCACTGCTTCTCTGCTGATAGCTCTACATCGCTCAGCATCTGCCAGTGCGCACACGGTAACCCCTACTCTTTCGTATCCCAGCTCAAGAGCTAACCGCAACCCCGCTACCTGGTCTATCCCAGGCGGGTCAAGTATCTTCCCGCCCTTATCTTTAATTTTTTCTATTATTCCCTCAACGGGTGTGGTCTTAATTACACCACTTAACCTTGCTCCTATTCCCTGCACCAATCTCGGGTCGGAAGTGATTACAGTGCCTGCACCTTCACAAACCGTTACGGCGGCATCGAGCAAACCTCGGCGAAGTGCGGTCATGAACGTCTCAGAAGCGCCAAACCCAACAAAGACCTCTAATTCTACTTCTCTATCCGCAGTACACATCCCGAAATCTTGTATCCTGAATTCTATATTCTTCTTTATCGCTTTTTCGTTCAGCTCTCTTATTCCACGTATTTTAGCCCATAACGGGCAATATTTGAGCAGAGGTTTCCCTACCTCAACTACTTTACCGTTTTCTACCACCACTCTTGCTTTTCCCATGGTTTCAAAGATATGTCTGTCTTTTTTCATTTTTTACCACAGAGTCTCACAAGAGAACTTGGGTATGTAATAGATTTATAGGTTTGTTGCACTTCTATTTTTGAGTGCTAAATGACCATCAGTATCGAAGAGATAAGAAAAGATTTTCCGATTTTGGATAGCGGGATAATATACATGGACAGTGCAGCGACGAGTTTGACGCCAGAGCCTGTTTTGAACGCAGTTCAGGAATATTACAGGAATTACAATGCGAATGTAGGTCGTGGCGTGCATAGATTAACGCAGATAGCATCGCAGAAATACGAGGACGCACACAGGAAGGTAGCAAAGTTCATTGGAGCCAAGCCACAAGAAATCATTTTCACTAAGAATACCACAGAAGGGATAAATATAGTAGCATCTGGAATTGGACTGAAGAAAGGAGATAAAGTCGTATTTAGTCTATGGGAACACCATTCCAACCTTTTGCCCTGGATACGAGCAAAGAACAAGTTTGGTGTGGAATTGGAAGTGGTGAAACCCATTGAAGGCAAGGATAAGACCAGATGCGAGCTCGAAGTATCGGATTTCGAAGAAGTAATAGATGAAAGGACGAAAATAGTAGCGATAACGCACGTCTCCAATGCGCTTGGTGTAATGCTTCCGGTAAGAGAAATATCGAGACTGTGCAGGGAGAACAACACTCTTTTACTTGTTGACGCCGCTCAGTCAGTACCTCACATGCCAGTGGATGTCAACGATTTAGGCTGTGATTTTCTTGCGTTTTCAGGGCATAAAATGCTCGGTCCTACCGGAACCGGTGGCTTAGCAGTCAAAGAGGAACTTATGGAAGAAATTGAACCACTTACGGTTGGAGGAGGTGCGGTAGAAGATGCTTCGTTTGTTGATTATAGTTTGACAGGGACGTATGAGAGATTTGAATGTGGCACGCCAAATATAGCGGGGGCATTAGGTCTCGGTGCAGCGGTGGAATATTTAGAGAAGATAGGGATGGAAAAGGTAAAAGCACGGGAGGAGAAACTGGGCAAGCAGCTCATAGAAGGATTACAGGAGATGGACCAGATCGAAATTTATGGCTATGGCAGTGAAGCCTTTGAGTTGGGTAGGAGGATAGGAACGGTCTCTTTCACTGTGCAGGGGATGAATTCCAATGATGTTGCAATAAGGTTGGACCGCGAAGCAGGTATAATTGTGAGGTCGGGGCATCACTGCTGCATACCATTGATGAAATATCTTGGCTTGGATGCAGAAGGAACGGTCAGGGCTTCGGTGTATTTGTATAATACAGAGGCGGAGGTAGAGCGTTTTTTGGAGGTTGTTGAGAAGATAGGTAAGGGATAATTGCAAAATGCAAAATGCAAAATCATGGAGTTAAGATTAACCGAAGAGTCAAAGGCGATGTTTGAAAAAGCATACGAAGAACCATTATACTCCATTAACTATGCGAATGGTATCTCAGTTAATTCCTTTTTAGCACTGCTAAAGGAGATTGAAAGTTTTATTCCAGAGTTTGAGGAGGCAATTGGGATGAGAGGAGCAAGAAACTGGATAGGGGAAAGGTTGAATGAAGCGGTCAAGGCAGGGCGAACAACAGTCGAAAACCATCTAAAGAAGATGTATTTTTCAGAGTTCGAGATAAGGTCTGATACGGCTTACATTTTGATAGAGAATTATGAGCTGGCAAAGATAAAGGTGTTGTGGATAATGGGAAGTAAGTATCAAGCGTATAACTTCACGGTTTCGCGATTTATGGTCACCAGAGCAGTGCATGAAGATACGCATTCGCATGTTCATAAGACCGAATATTCAGCTTTGTTCCCGGAGCTCGTGGATAAAACGAAGGAGCAAATAAAAAAGAAAGAACCATCAGTGAGGAGGAAAATAAAGAAAGTTCCGCTGAAGTTCACGGCGCCTATTTATATCGAGGAGAAAGAGGAGATGTTAGCAAGGAGAATGCAAAGATTTGCTCTCAATGCTTTCTTGCGGAAGTATTATGAGCGCGATTCCGAATGGTATGGATTGTTAGGCGTGCCACTGTTTTTACCACCTAATTCTGAAGTTATGGAAGAAATAAAGAGGATAACAGGGAGAAAAGTGGAGTTCAAGAGCGGATTCGTGAGTACGTATAGAAAAACATTGGAGGAATATGTTGGTGCGATAACTAAAAGTGAGGAGGCTATTTATGAGGTTGCGAGGGATTATCTCCAATCGGGCACTGAAGATTTGATAAACGTGACGAAGAAGTGTTTAGAAGGCGATTATAGTGGTCTAAGAACGAGAGAAAGGGAGCTGGTGTGGAGACCTGGTGCAGGGATGAAGATTTGAGTGGCAGGAACTTTGAAATGTGATGCTAGTGCAACGTTTCCTATTTATCATATCAATAAACATTCGACACCACCCCACCAGGAATCTCGTCCATTTTATATCTCCATTTGAAAACCACGGGCATTTGATTTAGCTCATCAAAATATTTGAGAATACGTTCTTTGAGTTCCTTTTTTGATGCAACTCGTATGCCTCTAAGAAAACTTCTTGCCATTTTGCTAAAAAGGCACTCAATAATATTGAGCCAGGATGCATGTTTTGACGTGAATACAAAAGAGAAGCGATTCGGGCCGTTAATAAATTCCTTGGTCTCTTTGGATGTATGCGCTGAATGGTTCTCGAGCGTTATCACGAGTTTCATCTCCGGTGGAAAGGCGCTATCCAAATATTTAAGATTTCAGTTTATTCCAGAATTTCTTTGAGAAGACGCTGTTAAATCCTTCCTCGTTGTTCCACGGGCTTCTCGGAGCTACGTACAAAGGATAAACGCCAAGCAGGAAAAAAGCAAGCTTGCCAATGTGCTTATCGTGTGGCAAATTAGCCCCGAATGCAGAATCGTTTTTAACCGGTTCTTTATCACGTCATCGTTGATCACAGAAGCCAATATTCGCTCTAAATTGCGTAACGCCTGTTTATACCAGTCATCGGCGGGATATTCCTTCATACATTTGCGAATAACCGCCCTCACCGCTTTATAACGATCGTACACCTTGATATAATACAACTCAAAAGGAAAAAGATCGCTCCTCACCTTCAACGCCGCACATAATAATTGCATTAGATTGAAGGTATTTTGCGTTTAATTTCTCAACTCACCCATCCCGAGACCATCGAAGCAGCTTTAACACCCATAATCACAAACAAAGCGATTATAAGCGTTTCCATCCCCGCTTTCATGCTTATCTCACGCATTGCGAGCGCTGCGGCAAAATCGGTGATTACACAAAACGCCAGCGCCACAACAAGTCCATATCGCTGAAAAATAAGAGCCATAGCAATTATCAGCGGAAGCGCAAGGAGGGTTCCAAATACCACCACTTTGACCAAATCCACATGACTTGCGTTTGATATGACACTCGTCATTCCAGCCATCCTCGGACACAAGATGAAAAGTGCAAAAGCTGCCGATGCGATCACCAGTTCTTACCTCCTGCCCGAAGTTCCGTCCTATGCTGTAATTCATTATTTTTACATTTACCAGCATTCCCCACTGTCGCAGTACTGGATAAGCGAAATAATCGGCGTCAGGGTCAAACTCGCCTCTATATTTTTCCCCTGTTATTTTTGTCCACATCTCCTTCACTATCCCGTCCCTTCCCGCAGGTTGAATCACAGCACAATATTTCCGTGAAGCGTTCTCCATCTTCTTCAAGTGCTTTTCGAGGTCGTGCACCTGCCACAGGAAATGAGAACAGACGACTAAATCGAATCTGTCTTTGATTTCGCGGTCGTCAACTCCCAGCCAGTTTCTATTCATTATTCCAACGTTCTTGATTAGCTCTTCCTTAACAATCATGAAAATATCGAAAAATTTATATATGGAAAAAAGAGAAAGGGGAATATTATTAGAGGTAGAGAAATTCAAAGAAAATAAGGGAGTGAAAAAGGAAAAATGGGAGAAGAAGCGAAGGGGGAATTTGAGCCGAAAATAATCGGACTTACCTGTAATTGGTGTACTTATGCCGGCGCAGACCTTGCAGGGACATCACGTAAGAAATACCCGCCGAATGTTCGGCTAATAAGACTTATGTGCTCAGGGAGGTTAGATCCGATGTTTGTGCTCAAAGTGCTGTTAAATGGTGCAGACGCAGTGTTCATTGGGGGTTGTCATCCAGGGGAGTGTCATTATATAAAGGGGAACTTCTATGCCAGACGCAGGATAGCGGCAATAAGGACGATTCTGAAGCAGTTCGGGCTGGATAACCGGGTTAGAGCAGAGTGGATTAGCGCATCCGAGGGGGATAAGTTTGCAAGGGTTATGAAGGAAATGGCGGAGGACATAAAGAAATTGGGGCCTAATCCAATGAGAGGTAAGATACTATGAAAGGAACAGAGTTAAAATATGAGGATTTGGAAGGGTTATTTAAGGGATTGCTCGATAAGAAAGCTGTGGATTGCCTGATTCTGCCACATAAGGTAGGAAATAATGTGGCATATATGATGGCAACAGACAAGGACAGGATAGAACCGCCAGTGCCTGCTATATTTGCTCCTTCATTCGGTGTGAATGCCGCGAATATCGTAAAGGGATGGACGATACCGGAGAAAATAGGAATTGTGGCAAAGCCATGTGAGATAAGAGCAGCGGTAGAATTGATAAAGTTGAAACAGATGGACAAGGAGAGTGTGCTTCTGATAAGCGTGGATTGTTCTGGTACGTACAAGAATCAGGATTATGCAGACCACTATGGGGAGATAGGCGACTGGGTGGACAGTGCGAAGATAGAGGAACTGAAAGGGAAAGGGATTGCGAGAAGAGAAGCTTGCGAGATATGTGACAACCGGTTTGCAGACGTTGGAGACATCGGTATTGCGAGAGTGGACGGCGAGAAAGTGCTGGTTGCGGGAATAACGGATATGGGCGTAGAGGCATTGTCTGCGTTGGAACTATCGCTGGAAGATAAGGAGATAGAGAGGGAAGAGGAGAAAGAGAAAATTGCAGCGGATGCGAAAAAGAAGGAGGAGGAATTGCCAAAGGCAAGTAGCGTGGAAGAGTTAGAGGAGTTTTTGAGGGATTGCATCGTATGCAAGAACTGCCGGGATATGTGTCCGGTATGCTACTGCAAGGAATGTTTCTTCGACCAGCCCTTAGGAAACCCGGTTAGCGGTGATTTATTGAACTTAGCCGAGCTAAGAGGTGCAATAGCGGTGCCTACAAATCAATTAATGTACCATCTCACGCGCGTTTACCATGTCAGCACGACATGTGTTGGGTGTGGTGCCTGCGAGGATGCCTGTCCGAAGGACATCCCATTGACGAGATTTTATCCGGTGATTGCGAAGAAGGTGCAGGAAATTTTCGAGTACGTGCCTGGGAAGGATGTTGAAGAGCCACTGCCGTTCGTTACTTACGAAGAGGAGGAGTTAGAAGACAAATTAAGGTAAGTACAAGAACAAAATAAAATGCCGATAAAAACATGGGAGTTGGACCCGAACTTCAGGAACGAGATAATGAATGAGCCTGGAGGGGAGCACCTTGCGGCATGTTTCCAGTGCAGTACCTGTACGTTGGGATGCCCGATCACGGAAATCGTTTCGAGTTACAATCCGAGGAAGATTATCCAGATGAGTTTATTGGGCATGCGAGAGGAAGTATTGTCAAATCCGGACCTGTGGGTTTGTCTTATCTGTCAAACGTGCACGGCTCGATGCCCGCAAGATGTAGTGGTTAGCGATGTGCTGAGTGCGATAAGGCGGATAGCGGAGAAAGAAGAAGAAGCGGGCAAATTGAAGATAGAGAGTCCCAGACCACTCTTTGATAAGGCTTTTCTGCATCAGTTGGAAAAGTACGGGCGGCTCTATGATATAGGACTGGCGAAGGAGTATTACCCGAAGAAGGAAGGGTCTTTTATCAAGGGTATGCGCGCAATGATGAAAGATTACAAGGATTTCGGGATGCGGATGTTTAAGAAGAGGAAGATGGGACCGAAAGCAATGTTCCCGGAGAAGATAAAGAGAACTGACGAAGTGAAGAAGATATTTGAGAAAATAGGTGATTGAAATGAACGGGAAAAAATTGGCATACTATCCTGGCTGTCCTTCGGCTGGTACCGCAGTGGATCAGGATATGTCAACAAGGGCAGTGTTCGAGAAATTAGGGATTGAACTGGCGGAAGTGGAAGACTGGAACTGTTGCGGTGCTGCGGAAGCCGAGAATCCAATACTGGTTTACGCGTTAAATGCGAGAAATCTTGCGATTGCCGAGAAAGAGGGTCTGGACATCGTAACGCCGTGCAGTATATGTTATTACAATTTAGAGAGGAGCAACATAGCACTAAAGAATGATGAGAGTTTACGTGCAAAGATGCGTGACATAGATGGCTCGCTGGACTATAAAGGTGGGATAAAGGCAAGACATGTACTGGATGTGTTCGTAAATGAAATAGGAATGGAGGAATTGAAGAGAAAAATAGAGAAGAAAGTGAACGTAAAAGTAGCGCCGTATTATGGCTGCTATCTAGGAAGACCGCCGGTAACAGCTTTTGATGACCCTGACGACCCGATTTTGATGGACCAGTTGATAGAGCTGATAGGTGGAGAATGTGTGGATTTTAGCTACATGAAGACAAAGTGCTGTGGCGGTCCGCTGATGATGACGAGAGCGGACATAGCATTTGAGATGGCGAAGAATGTATTGGAAGCGGCGAAACGTGCAGGTGCAGATTGTATTGTACTCGCCTGTCCACTGTGTGGCATGATGCTGGATGCGAAGCAGCCAGATATAGAAAAAGCATTAAATATCAAGATAGGCATGCCGGTTATTTATATCACGCAGTTGTTGGGTCTCGCGCTGGGAATAGACTCGAAAAAGCTCGGTTTGGATAAAGCTGCCGTAGATACGAAAGAAATAGTTGGGAAGGTGGTGTGAGAAATGGGAATAGCAGTTGTTGGAGGAGGAGTTGCAGGCATTACAGCAGCTCTTGACCTTGCAGATTCGGGTTATAAAGTACATTTGATAGAGAAGAACGCAGAGCTGGGAGGAAAGATGGCGGAGCTTGCAGAATGCAGGACCGGGCTATCGCCATACGTGGTTAAGGTGAAGAATCATCCAAACATAGAACTGATGCTGTCAAGCGAGTTAGAGGGTTTATCAGGCTCAGCCGGTAATTTCAAGCTGAAAGTGTCCTCGGGTAAGGAAGTAGAAGTGGAGAGCGTGGTGTTAGCGCCAGGTTACGATATTCCCGAAGTAGCGAAGAGTTATGGATTTGGGAGTCCGGATGTCGTTTCTTCTTTGGATTTTGAAGGCATTCTCAGGGCTGCTACTGCGAGTGAGACAGGGGAACTGCTAAGACCATCGGATGGAAAGCGAGTGAAAAGGATTGGATTCATCCAGTGCGTTGGGTCAAGATGCCAGGAGAACGAGATATGCTCTACGGCGTGCTGTGCTTACACGGCGAAAGAGGCGTGGGTAGTGAAAGAGAGATTCCCTGACACGGAGGTTTACATCTTCTACATGGATATAAGGGTATTTGGGAAAGATGAAGAATTGGTGGCGGAGTTAAAGGACAAATACGGTGTAAAATATATAAGGTCACGAGTTCCAGAGGTGATTCCGGAAGAAGGAGCCCTGACGGTTAAGTATGAGAACCTTGAGAAAGGCACGATAGAACAATTAGACCTTGATATGGTGGTTCTCGCAATGGGTTTGCTGCCATCGAAAACGTTAAGCAAGCTTGCAGAGATAACGGGCGTGAAAACCGATAAATATGGATATATCGAGACGAGCATCACGAACCCACTGGAAACGAGTGTTCCGGGGATTTTCGCTTCTGGAACGGCAACGGCACCGATGAAGGTAAGGGAGAGCGTTGCACAGGCGAGTGGTGCAGCATTAAAGGCTGCTGGGCTTTCACAGCGCACGGAACCAATTCCCGGGCAGGCGGAGTATAAATTTATTGAAGTGGGTGAAGAGCCAAAGATAGGCATTTTTATCTGTGGCTGTGATGGCGAAGTATCGAAAGCGATGGATATACCTGCGGTTGCGGAGCAAGTGAAAGAACTGAAAGAAGTCGTTTTTGTGAACAGCGAGACGAACACGATGAAAGAGGCGGTGGAAGCGCTGGAAAGTGGAATAGTGGACCAGGGTTTGAACAGGATAGTATTTGCAGGATGTTCACCGCGAGAGTATGAAGATATGGTCAGGGATGCATGCGCGAGGGCAGGTTTAAACCCTTATTTACTTGAGTTCGTGAATCTGCGCGAACAATGTGCGTGGGTGAACGAGCCGAAAAGAGCAACAGAAGCCGCGGTGGATATGCTAAGAATGGCGGTAGAACGCGCGAAGTATCTCGAAGAGATATCTGTTGAGAGATATCCGGTGATACCGAAGGCACTGGTCATCGGCGGCGGTGTATCCGGGATGAATGCTGCGCTTGGGATTGCAGATGCGGGGTATGAAGTATATTTAGTGGAGAAAGAACCTGAGCTGGGCGGTGGTTTGAGAGCAATCCCGGAGTTACAAAGTGGAGAGCAGGCGGCAGACGTTTTGAATGAGTTTGTTGAGAAAGTAACGAGTAACGAGCGAATAAAAGTGTACACGAATGCAAAGGAAGAGGATATTCGTGGAAGGGCGGGGTCATTCAAAGCGAGGATAACCGGAGAAGGAGTGGATGAAGAGATAGAATTTGGCGCCTGTGTAATCGCAACGGGAGCAAGGGAATTCGTGCCTGATGAAGGATACTATGGATATGGAAAAGAGAAGAACGTGGTAACGGTGAGCGAATTTGGACGCATGCTAACAGGTAAAGTGGATGCCAATACAATCGTGCTGATTCAAGATGTACCCGGGGAAGGGGTAGATGCAAAGTACAGCGGGATTGAAGTGGTGGATGGTGCGTTAAGAGCGAAAGAGAAGAACCAGGATGCGAATGTATTCGTGCTGTATCAGGACATAAAAACATACGGAAAGTGGGAAGTGCTGTATAAAGAAGCGAGGGAAAAAGGCGTGATATTCCTCAGATACGATAAGGATAAGCCGCCGAAATACGAAGCCGGGATTGTTTCGGTCTATGACGTGATATTCAACGATGAGATACAGATAAAGCCGGATTTGGTGGTGCTCAGCACACCGACAATGCCTGCGGAGGAGAACGAGCGACTGAGCAGGATGTTTATGATTCCTTTGAAAAATGGATTCTTTATGGAGGAGCAGGAGCGCCCGAAGATGGTATTAACACCGGTTGACACGGTGAATGAGGGCGTGTTCATCTGTGGTTCTGCGGTTTATCCCGCAATGATAGACGAGTGCTTAGCGATGAGCAGTGCAGCGGCGTCGAGGGCGTGCGTGCTGCTGGCGAAGGATTTCCTCGAAACACCTGCGGTGACTTCAGTGGTGGATGAGCTAATATGTTCAGGGTGCGGCGTGTGTGTGGATATGTGTCCGGTTGAGGCGATAGAGCTGACGGAGGAACCGGTCCCGGTGGTTACTTTCGGTGTGGCGACGGTGGTAGGGGGGACGAAGAAGGTTGCGAAGGTCGGTGATGGCTGCATAGGTTGTGGAAGCTGCGCTTCTTATTGCCCTTCGGGTGCGATGTCGTTGCGGTGCTTTAAGGACCGACAGGTGTATGCTCAGTTGGATTTTGCGGTGTGATACGCAGTCCACTGGGCTTTTATTTTCTTTTTTAAATCGGCTGTATCTTTATGAATCATTTAATAGTATGATTGTTTCTGTCTTTTCCATCAATTTAATCTGCCCATTAACATTGAATTTGCCTCTTAAAAAATTTCTAGGAAATTATTCTTCTGCATTTCAGGATCTCTAAAGAAAAACTGTACTGTTTTTTCTGCGATAATTCGATGATGAGCGGTCTCGGAAACTATACCCAACAAAAATCATGGTTCCCGTTTTGATAAAATCGGAGAGTAATTCTAAATATTTTCTGCGCCTTATAAGTGACTGATGGTAATCGGCTCGAGATAGCACCATAGAACCAGTTTCGCCCTCTAGGGCAGTCATAGAGCCCATTATTTTAAATACATGAGGAGATATACGATAAGCAAGTTCTATGAGGTCATCAAAGTTTGTGGTAAAAATGGATGCCCAATTAATTTTAGGGAATCTCTCTTTTATCATCTCGGTGAGTTTTTTCCCAGTTGGTCCTCCTGCAGCATGAGAAGCGCCGGCTCCGAGAAAAAATACCACATTTCCTTGTTGAACTTTCTGCAATATTTCCTCCAAATATTTTTGGGCAGCATCATTCATCATTTATGCCTCCTATTTACTTTCTGCTTCCTCTCATAGTGCGAAAAAGAGCCGCCGCTCTTGCGGGAATTAAACCCGCTGCTAAAAACGGGGCGGTCGAAGCCCTGACCATCTCCGCTGAAAATCTATGCACGCAGTCTCTATCTATGCCTCCCTCATGACGCAGCGAAGAAGGATTTCTGCGTCACTCACCTCAAAGATATAATAGTCAAAGCATATAAAAACCTTTTCGGTATTTATTATTTCAAAAAAGAATATCCACAGCTTAAGTTTGTAACAATGAACAAAAAGCATGGGATATAATTGGAATTGTTTTTTCTGTCAACGCCTTTTCCAGTTCCCGCTCCTTTGCATCTTTTTCGATCATGATAAAATCAAAAATGTATGGATCTTTGATAGCCTGTTCCACCAGTTCAGATTGTGGAGATGGGAGCGTCTCTGGGAAATTGGTGGTTTTGAGTGCAGATGCCTGCCTCCCATAAAGGTCGCTTTCTATCTGATGGATAAGGATGTTCCTCGACCAACCATTTTCTACTGTTTGGTGAATATACCATTCCCTTTGAGACTGGTCTTTTACCTTATTTATGATGGCAAGATTATGCCCCCATGGAATTTCTGCGACAGCCTGTCGCAGATTTGGATGGTCTTTGTAGGATAGGTAAAAGCGTCGCATATCCTACAGGTTCCTGGCCGAGAACCCCTTTACATCCGGAAACTCTCGCCGCAGGTCTGTGGCTAACTGCTCAACTACACCCTTGCCCCAGCCCATCTCCTTCTGTTTCACAACTATACGTTTACCGATATCCCAGTAAAGAGAAATTAATTCCCTATTTACGCTCAAAACCGCTTTAGTCTGGGCGATTCGGATGCGCTCTTTCAGTTCGTTGAGGAATTCTGTATACCCAGCCTGCTTTATAATCTCAACCCCCATACCCTGCCTCCTCCATCATTTTTTTTCCCCTTCTCTGTGGTCATATATCTCTGCATGCTGCTTCTGGGCTTATCTGGTACTTTTTTCCCGATACTTTCCACCATTGCCTGATACCTTCAACTGCAAATTCAGAAGTGTCACGCATATGACGCAAATAAGCAGATGAAAAAGTTATATAGAAGTAAGAGGTAAGTATATTAATGAGAAGAGAGATGAAGTGGGGAGATACTACACTTGGAGATATAACATCAGAGGAGTTTTTCAATCGTTTAGAAAGAACCATAGATTACGTTGAAGAAGAGAGACTGCGAAGAGTTCGTGAGGAGGAAAAGAAAAGAAGGGCAGCTCGTGCTAATGCAATATTGACGCTTGCATTACCTTTGATTGCCGCAGGCGCGGGTGCATTTTTAGGTGCTATTCTGGGTGGAGCGTTAACAAAGAGGTGAAAGATTTATTTTTTCCCTATTTATCTGAATTTTGGTCCAAACAAGGTGAATCTTATGAGAAAGGGCAAAGTAGTAAGCGTATCTGGCAAAGGTGGTACCGGGAAAACAGCTATCGCAGCTCTGTTAATCAGGGAAATACTGAAGTATAAAGCCCAAGACGACATCTGCATTTTAGCCATAGATGCAGACGCGGATTCAAATTTGCCTGATGCACTCGGTATATCCTATGATAAGACCACAGGCGATATAAGAGAGAGTTTGCTGGAAGACAAGCATCGGGACGTGACATTAGACGTGAGGTCAGAATTTGAGGGTAAAATAGCTGAGATAATAGTGGAGGAGGACCAGTATGACCTGCTGGTTATGGGGCGCCCTGAGGGACCGGGTTGCTACTGCCCGGTAAATCATATAATAAGAATGATCCTCGATACGTTGACCAAGAACTACGATTACACGGTGATAGATTGCGAAGCAGGTCTGGAGCATCTCAGCAGAAGAACCACGAGGGACGTGGATGTCATGCTTGTGGTGCTGGATACAACAGTGAAGAGCATGAAAACAGCATTGCGGCTAAGAAAGGTTGCAGAGGAGATAGATGCTGACGTGAAGAAGATGATGAATGTAGCGAATAAGATACCGGAGGGCAGTGAGGAGCTGATAATAGAAGAAGCGAAGAAACATGACCTTGAAATAGAGGAAATAGTACCTTTTGATCCGTTAATCCCGGAATATGACTTAAAAGGCATCCCAATTGTGAATTTACCCGACGATGCACCCTCTGTTGCTGCTGTGAGAAGGATAGTGAAACAGATTGTTTAATTTGAATTTAAAATTTAAAAGCAATTCGCCAGCGCCTTAAAATCCTTAACCAATACCTCTTTCATCCCCGGATTGTAGGTGGCAACTGCCGGATGATACAAAGCGACCACATTTTTAATACCCACAATCGTGCCTACCTTAAAGACTTTACCATGTATTCTACTTATTTTATCCTTCTTTATACAGAATTTATCGAAGATATAACCCAACGAAAAGTTCCCAAGTGTAGCGATAACTCCGGGTTCAATGATTTCTATTTGTGCATCCAGGTAAGGAGTACATGCTTTTATCTCTGTGGTTGTTGGATTTCTATTCCCCGGTGGTCGGCATTTTAGCACATTGGCTATATAAACCTCACTTCTCTCTAACCCTACTGACCACAACAATTCATCAAGTATCTTTCCCGCTTTACCCACAAATGGTCTGCCTTTTAAATCTTCGTAGTAACCCGGGGCTTCGCCTATGAACATTACTTTCGCGGATAACGAGCCTTCGCCAGCAACAGGATTGGTCCTCGTTTGCCATAATTCGCAACGCCGACATTCTTTTATCTCTTCTTCCAGTTTTTCCATCTCTTCTTCTCGTGACATGATATCAAGTCATTCATAATCATAAAACTTTTTATTACATTGGAAACGCGTAAATGAACCCAAGCGAAGAGAAGGAGAAAACGAAGAGAATACCCTGGGACGAATACTGGATGAATATAGTACGCGACGTGGCGGAACGTTCAACATGCCTGAGAAGGCAAATAGGTGCCCTGGTGGTTAAAAATAAGGTGATAATATCAACCGGATATAACGGTGCACCGAGAGGATTCCCTCATTGCCTTGACGTTGGATGTCGGCGAGATAAATTGAATATCGCATCAGGAGAAAGGCATGAGGAGTGTGTGGGTGTCCACGCAGAGCAAAATGCACTGTTACAGGCGGGTAGAGATGCTGAAGGTGCTACGCTGTACGTGAACGCATACCCTTGCAAGATATGCGCAAAGCTGATAATAAATGCAGGGATAAAAAGAGTGGTGATGTCCGGGGATTACAGCGATAAGGAAGGGTTGGAATATTTGAAGAGGGCAGGTATAGAGCTTAAATTTATGTGACATCCTTCCGTGTTATATGACCCAAACGCCAAATTCTTGGTCTGAATAATCGCCTACATTGATGTATTCTGTATAGTCCGCTCTAATTTGTGATTCTAGTTGTTTAAGAACAGTCAAACAAACATCAAGTTTATCGTCGGGGGTTAAAAGTTACCCAATTTTTCTTTAGAGCTTCTTATATCCACT
This sequence comes from Methanosarcinales archaeon, assembly GCA_025464585.1. Taxonomy (GTDB): domain Archaea; phylum Halobacteriota; class Syntropharchaeia; order Alkanophagales; family Methanospirareceae; genus QMVO01. Next base: position 18,446 of record JAODGL010000092.1, on the reverse strand, counting down.
CTTATCTGTTTTAATGACTCAATAAATCAGAACGGGTTTACCGTGAACCCTTAATCCTATCTGCAATCGTCCTTATCTCATTCGAAATCTCATTCAAACTCGCCCTTATCCGTATCAGCTCTCTTGCAACACCCCTCTTCTCTTCATCCTCACTCCTCGCAAACCGCGTTGATATTGCATTGATTGAACTCGATTTCTCCTCTATTCGACCCGAAGTCTCATCCAACTCCGCTGAAATCTGACTCACGTCCACTCCTTTTCCTCCTCCTCTTGATACATACACATATACGAATGCCGAACCCAGTATCAAACCTAATATCACCGACAGGATGACATAAAGAGTGATAGGAGGCGGCTCAGCCGCGACAGATAGCTCCTTATAATGTTCTGATAACTTTGATGCCCAACCCGGATGCCCTCCTTCATAGAGCTTGCGTATATCCTCTTCCAAATCGGTTCCACCAATCTTACCCCTTGCCTCTTCCAAATTTTTATCCATTTCGGTCTTCGCATCCTGAATCCCTTCACTCGTCGAGAAGAACTTCATTGAAGGCTCCAACGGCTGTATAATCCTCTCTAATGTCGCTCCATCCTTCGTCGTTCCCACCGTTAATTTGACATACACTTCTCGCTTTCCAATTCCTTTTGTTTCTTTGTATGCCTCGAATCCCGGCTCTTCTACCGGAATTATTGGCTTTGGGACCTCCCCTGTTACTAAGATTGTCATGCGCTCATACTCATGCTCCTCCTTCCCCTTCCACACTATCCACTCTGCCGCAGAGAGAATCTCATCACCGAACTTCCATTCCGGATTCTCCATGTTTGTCTCCAGTTTCAACACATATTCATCCGGAATATATGCCTTCTCGACCTTGTTCACATAAATGGTGAATTCGAGTTTATGGCCCTCAAATTGGTCGGTATTCAAAAAATCTATATAGTATGTCTTAGTACCACCGGTATCTAAATTGATGACATATGATTTGTCTGCATTCAGCCTCAGCACATCCTGCTGAGCTGATGCAATTCCTGCGGATAAAATTAATAGTGCGAGTACCAGAACAACAAGTGAAGCATAAAATAAACGTCTCATTCTCCTTCTTCTCCCCTTCCAATATTCAGTGATAAATCAGGCAGCTCCACATTCTTCATCTTCTCTTTCCTCTCCGCACCAGCTTCTGCCTCAGCTTCTGATTCACCTGATTCCGTTATCTTTTTCAATTCTTTCAGCGAGGATAACATCGCTGCGAGTGGTCCGCCCATCTCTTTTATCCCCTTTGCCGCCTTCATACTGTCTTCTCTTAGCTTCGAAATCTCTGATTCTGCCTTCGTTAGATGTCTTATCACGCTTGAGGTGGTCTCTTCAGAAGGTATTCTGCCTAAGAAAACCATCGCTTTTTCTATGACTGATTTTATATCATTACCAAACCTGTTCGATAGGTCTTCAATCCGGTCAAGCAATATCTCCATATTTCTTGATGAGTCATCTATCATCCTCAACATTTTCGCTGCTTTATCTTTTGATGGTACCCCCTCCATCCCTTTTAATTTAAATATCAATTCATCAAGCTCGTTTTTCAATAGCGTAAATCCTCTCTCTGCCTCTCTGGTCCATCGCGTCACCTTTGCCATGCTTTTACTCGCGTTTTCAAGCCCGTGAACCAGCATTGTAAGATTTGCTATTGAGTAGCTATCCGGGTCCGGGATTCGGACATTTTTTATGTCCTCTGCCATATCCAGACCCGTTAGTAAATCATCGAACATCTTCAGACACTGTGCAAGCACGATGGGGACATTGTTCCATATTGCTTCAGGCTCAATTATCTCGTAATCCTTCCAGTAATTCGTTACCATATCCCTGTTTTTTTCCTCTGCACCCGGTATGTATGGTATCCCAGTGATGATTGAGAATGGCTTTGGGGTTCCGTAGAAAAGGGAATGGTGCCGCGGCAGTTTAGAGAAATCGCTCGCATTATACGCACGCTCAAGCCATTCCAATTCACGCAGTCGTGGCGGAAGACCCGGACCAGGCGCCCATGGTTGAACGCCAATCATAAGCGTGTACATGGCAAAGCTGTGTGCACGTGCTGGTGTATCCAGTTTCAGGACGTCTGCATCCTTTGTAAATCTTTCTGTCACCATGCTCTTAAATGCCCCCCCGCCAAGCCTCGCGTCATCAAAATTGTCCGCCCTTGTGCTCAACACCGCGATGAAGTGCCCGAACTTCTCCTCCTCGTTCACCACGTTCCCCTGTGTATCCAGCGACAGGAATCCGTAATCATGAAGGATGTCTATATATTTTGACTCCATGGCATTCCCTATCGAATGACGGTAGTTCACCATCGGATTGAATATGATGTCGCCTTCATTAATCGGTGAATGCGTCCACCGGAAGTACTCTTCTTCACGGTCGAGTTTTTTCATAATCTCAAAGAAGGAAAGATTTTTCAGGTCTTCTCTGCTTCGCTTCAAGCTTCTTATCTCCTCTTCTGATAGTTCTATCTGGTGATAACTCCTGGTGTTCAGCGGCGAAGTTATCTCCCGGAAGAGCTTGTTCTTAAGCGCTTCAAGACGTTCTAAATTACGCTCTGCCAGTCTTTTCTCCTCCTCTGCGTCGCTTGCCCTTATCTCAAGGTCGTACACCTCCTCCTTCAAGCCAGATAATTTCTTCCTCGCCCTATCCAGTTTCGCCTTTGCATCCGCAGTTAAAGCAGCATTCACGTGAGAAAACATTCCTGCTGACGATTCGTAACTATCTATCTCTCGCTGAACGTCCTTTATCCTCCCCTCAAACCTTTCCAATTCCCCCCTTTGTGAGTCTATTTTCCCCCTTATATCCGATATTTTTGCCTCTATCTCTACCAATCGCTGTCTTACCCGCGGTATCTCATCCTCAATATCATAGTACAAAAACAATTTCTCAGTAGGAAAAACGCACTCGTAGTAACCAAGGGAATCAAACCTGTTTTCGTAACCCCTCGCTCTGTTCTGAAGGTCATTGAGGTCGAGCCACTTACCTTTCGTTTCTACCGTTCCACCAGGCAGGAATCCGAGGTCGAGAAGGAACCTCGGTATCGCCCTTTCCAGTTCCTCATCCCGGTTCTGCCCTTGAAGGTCTCTGCCTAAAAGGAAGAATAATTTGAATGGATTAGAATAATTCTTGTCATCTATTATGATGTCTTCAGTATGGGACATAAGGAAATGAAGTTCTTTCATCGCACCGAGGGCATTACCCGTAGGAAGCACGGATTCTTTGCTCGAGGGTAGAATTCCAATTCCAAACATCACCGGCTCAGACCCAAACTGTTTCGATATCCAATCGCGTATGTCAATGGCAACATCGAGGAGCATACTCGACCCCGTTCCCCCCCCGAATGCGCACACCATCAGAATGAAAAAGTCCTTACCTCCTGTTCTGTTTCTCAATTCTGACGCCGAAGAACCTATCGCACTGAATATCCTCTCTCGATGCACATTGTACATCGCTCTGCCATATATTCGATGTTGTCCACATCCAGCACCGGCAGCCGAGAGATAAGGGTCAGGAAGCCATCTATTGGTGTTCCGCATCAAAATCGTATCCGGTCTGTTGAGAATTATCTTTTTTCTCTCTTCTACTTCGCTGCATGCGTTTGCAGATGCCTGGTCAGTATCTATAATCAGGAACTCCTCGTTCTTCGGCACTTTCCCTGTTTTGAACTTCAGCATTCGCAATATATTATTTACAATAATACTTCCCTGCCCCCCAATGCCAATTACAATCCGATTTACCGTATCTTCTCCTTTTTCCATACCTCAAACAACATGCCTCCTGTAATTGATCAATACCTTGATTTTCATGTTTATACCCCCTTCTCTTTCGATTCGTAATCTTCTACCTTCTTTTTAATACCGCTCATCTCATCATCAAAATGCTCTAATTCCATCCCGCTCCCTCTTATATCGCTTTCAATCCCCGCAACCGTGCTATCTATGCTTTTTGCCGCTGAAGCAAGCCTTCTTGCTTCTTTCTCTCCTTTGAACCACACTGAGACACCAAATAATCCAAATACAACTCCTACTGCTATTGTAATATATATCACGGCGTAAGAAGCAGAATCAGATAAAGAGGAAAGAATCTTATCCCGGTATTCATTCAACGCAAAGGAGATAACGGCGAATATTACACCGATGACGGGCATAAGAAGAAGCATCTTGTCCACTTTTAACTTTGTCAGCATCACCACTACTTCTATGATTAGCAATATAGCAATAATCAATATCCCTATGCTCGAGGGTTCCATATCTGATACCTCTCTCTCTTTTAAAATATTTATTTCTATGAGTTATTAAATTTCGGAGTATTTAAATATATAAGTTACGCTATTCGCTATTCAAGAATGCTCTTTCAAAAAAGAACTCGCTGCATAAAGGGTCTTCTGCCATATAATCGCCGGAATGGAGATATGCCCTTACACGGCATCCACCACAAATATCTTTATATTTGCACTCTGCACACTTGCCCTTCACCTCACGATTTCTCAGTTCAAGAAAGACTTTCGAGTTCAGTAACTCACGAAGACTCATCTCACGGACATTTCCTGCTTTTACTTCTAACAGCGGACACGGCACGACATCGCCATTCGGCTTGATAGAAAGCATACCGATAGCAGCTCGACAGCCGGGAGTCTCGGTATAAAAGAAATCGGGAACGAAGAGCCCTTCTTCTTCTTTCCTTTTCAGTACCACCCAGTACTGGCATGCCTGAGTCGTGCAGATTTCGAGTGCTCTTCTTTTGTTCTGTTCTTCATATAGCTGCATCATGTTTTCTGCGTATTGGACACTGCCGAGTTCACTATCTGGCATTACTTCCTTTCCCCTGCCCATCGAGACGTAATGAAAGAACCTGCACTGCCTCGCACCCAGATTCTCAGCTATGTCAATAATCTTCCCAATCTCTCCTTCGTTCTGTTTCATTATACAGGGGTCAATCACCAGGCTCAATCCCGCATTTCTAACCGCTCTTGCGCTTTTGGTCGCCTTCTCAAAGACGCCTTCTCCTCTTATTGCGTCATGTGTCTTTTGAGTGCCGTCAATTGGTATTATGACATCTTCGACACCCACGTTTTTTAAACGAGCAGCGACTTCTTCGTTGAGCAATGTTCCGTTTGATGCGAGCACGAGGTGCAAACCTCGCTCTTTACCATAAGAAAGGAGGTCAAATAAGTCCTTTCTCAGTAATGCTTCTCCACCGCCAAATGTGATGCTCGCTTTGTCGCCAAATACGTTCGCTATTTCGTCTATGAGTGCAAGGGATTCATCTGTGCTGAGCTCATCCTCTAACGACGTGCCTGCTTCGTAGTAGCAGTGTTTACAGCGCAGATTACACTCGCGCGTAATGTTCCAGTTGATGTTGTACCTGGGCATATTCGTTTATGGTTCTACCGACATAATTCTCCTTGCATATTCAGGATATTTTGCAATGAACTTCATCTCGTCCTCAGTAACTGGCTTCTGCGTGTGTACGTTCGCATACCTAACGAGTTCCAATATCTTACGAGCTTCTGCATCATCGCGAAATTTCAGCTTATATTTTCCTGCCACGTTCTTGAACCCTTTTATTCCCGAGTATTCACCCGTTGTTATCAGCCTGCCAGTCTCAATCTGCTCGATATGTCCCCTGCCGACCTCGGTATAATCATACAGTTCATAATTTCTGCTGTCCTTCAACGTGCCGTCAGCGTGTATTCCGGATTCATGCGCAAAGGCGTTATCACCGATCGCAGGCTGGTTTACTGGAATAGGGACTCTAAAAGAGAGAGAAGCGTATTTGCATATCTTCCACGCCTGGCTTAAATCAATATCCTGTAATTGGTATTTGTCTTTAAAACCACTCGCTTTCTTTATCGCAAGTATTGTGGAGACCAGGTCTGCATTGCCGGCTCGCTCGCCCATTCCGTTAATCGTAGTGTTGATGTACGTGTCAACACCTACGTCTATTGCTGCTTTTGCTCCTGCAACTGAGCATGCAACCGCCATCCCTAAATCATTATGGCAGTGCAGTTCGATGGGAATACACACCGCCTCCGCGAGTTTTTTTACTCGCTCATAGATGGTGAACGGGTCGTCATAACCGAGTGTGTCACAGTATCTTATCCGGTCTGCTCCATGCTGTTTTGCTGCTTTGGCAAATTCTATCAGCCGTTCAAGTTCTGTTCTCGAAGCATCTTCTGCATTGACACCAATAGTCTCTGCTCCGTATGCTCTCGCTGCATCAACCGCCTCACACATCTCTTTTATTATGTCCTCCCAGTTGAATTTGCCCATGAATTTGCCCTCTATCATCTGTTTGGAGGTGGATATACTCAAATTAACGTGTTTCAGTTTCGGCACCAATCGAAAAGCTTCTTCTACATCTCCCTTTATTGCTCTCAACCACCCGCTGAGGCGAATGCGTTTCAGAGCTCCTATCTCGGCTAACGCCAGATTAGCATTCAAATAGTTCGTTTCGTGTCTCGTGACCGGAAAACCGAATTCACTCTGGAAGATGCCTGCCTCATCCAGGTAAAGGTTCAGCAACGTCTTCTCTAACTTCGCCAATCCCAATCTCGATGTCTGCACTCCATCCCTGTTCGTGACGTCAATGATGTATATCGTGTTCTTCGTCATTTTTATTCTTGATGCAAACCCTCTTTTTCACTAAATATAACTGTTAACTTAAAAATATATCCTTTGCCCATGATATTTAAATAAAAACAGGTGTTATAAATGCGAATCTCTGAACTTCCGGAAATAGGCACGAAGTATGAGATAGAAAGTCCCAAAGGGGATAAAGTAGCGGTCATATTTTTAACGACCGGTGAGATAGAACTGTATGTTTTAGAAGCCGGAGCTGAGAAGCCCTCGGTTACAAGACTGACCCCGGAGGAAGCACGACGTGTCGGCAGCGTTCTGACCGGAGCGTTACTCACAATAGAGCATGAGGACGTTGAGGTCTCGTTCTCCGATATTTCTGACCTCAGAATAAACATCCATGTGTGTCCGGTAACAAAGGGTATGGTAGGAAAGAGCATCGAGGATTTGGCAATCAGAAAGAGGACAGGCGTCACGATAATAGCTCTATCGAGAAAGGGGCAGAGTATCATCAGTCCGCCACCGGAAACGGTCTTCGAAGAGGGAGACCTGATAGTGGCACTGGGTGAGCGAGAGCAAATAAAGGCATGTGCGAGGGAGATTCTGGGACAGGTTTAGATAGATGACCTTTCTGGTGGACTTAGCTAGTGTAACGGTCTCTTGCTTGGTTCTTGGACTGGCATCGAAATATCTGAGGCAAACCGCGATTCCTGCGTACATAATTGCAGGAATAATTCTCGGAAAGAGCGGCTTCGACTTAATATCTTCTGAAGCGTCATACGAGTTCATCCAGTGGCTGGGTAGGGTCGGTGTAATCCTCCTGATGTTCTATATAGGGTATGAGTTCAATTTCAAGGGCATAAAAGAGCCGGGGAGGTTATTTGCGGGTTGCACGGACTTCGGAGTGAACTTCATCGCGGGATTTGCGCTGGGGCTCCTCATTGGCATGAGCCTGATAGAGACGTTTATACTCGCATCCGCAGTTTATATCAGCAGTTCTGCAATAGTCATCTCCTCGCTGATAGAGAACAAGAGGTTGATATACCCGGAAGCAGAGACTGTGGTGTGGCTGATGGTCTTCGAGGACATAATACTGGCAATCCTGCTCGTGGTGCTGACTTCCATTATGGCTGGCAGCCTCGCCATGATTCCCGTGTGCTTAGCCACGACTTTGCTGCTCATTGTATTCACCTTTATTCTCATCAAAAGGCTGAGCAACTTCATCTCACCTCTATTTGAGCGAGACGATGAAATACCGATACTGCTTATTTTCGCACTAATATTCGGATTTTCGGCAATCGCATACCTCTTAAGTATTTTGCTACCTTGCCATATCTCTGAAGTGATTATTGCATTTTTCCTCGGTTCTGCACTCTCAGGTGTCAAGTCCTCCAGGAAGCTCTTTGAAGCCACCATTTCATTTAAGAACTTGTTCCTCACCATTTTCTTCTTCTCCTTTGGTATGATGTTCCAATTCCAATTTGCAACATTGTTCTCAGCATATTTTATCCTCGTACTCTTCGCGCTCATAACTCTGTCTGTCTCTGGGAAGTTTATCAGCGGCGCACTTATTGGAAAGCGACTGCACGGCTCGCTGGAAACAGGGTTAAGAGTCGGGGCATATACAACGCCAAGGGGCGAGTTTTCAATTGTGCTGCTGGCTGTGGTAATCGGAACGCGAACGGGCAATTATGAGCTATTGGTTTCGCTCATCGTTGCTTATGTAATCATTCTTTCAATCGTGGGTTCGGGCTTCGCCAAACACGGCGATAGAATTGGCAAGGCAATTACAGGGAGCATCAATAAATTGATGAAGTCAGAACGTTAAGTTGGGCATAATAAATTATCAAATCGCAATATCCACGTAGGCAAGTTCTCCTGACAATGCCTTTCTCATCAGTAGTAAAACCATACCTCTCCTTTTTATGCAATCCATTTGCCACATGAAACAATCCAATAATGTCGCGGTCTCTGCTCTCCATTGCAAGTATATTAATGAAAGCCCACAGACTACCATGCTCCTCCAGCTTCAAACCGCATGATAACTGGATTCAATCGGTGACGAGGAGAATTTATCAGGAAGGAGAGGATAAGAAGTGGTATCAGGATAGAATATCTCATCGTGCTTGTTCCAGCAGTGGTTGCTATACTGTTTCTCATTTTTGGTGCCGTCTTCTTTGTCCCCGGTCAGGTAGAACCAGCTACTGTCGTTCCAACGCCACAAACCTCGCCTTCTCCAGTGCCGGAGAGCGAAGAAACTGTGCATCCTGCAAAACCTTCTGTGGATAAGAGTGCAAATCCAATGGAGAAGATTGCCGTGATTGCGATGCTCATTGCGCTTGCACCTTATGGGTTCTACGTGTATGTGGATAAGCGCAGGCGGATAAGATATGAGCGTGAGTTTGCCCGGTTCTTATTTGAGCTTTCGGAGCTCTTAAGGGGCGGGCTTGACCCGGTAGCGGGTGTGATAGAACTGGCATCATCAGCAACGCCGGAAGTGTATAGAAGAATGGAGTCACTTGCGCCGCATATTGACCTCTTAGCAAAGCAACTGAAGTGGGGGCTGACGTTCGAGGAGGGGATGTCCGAGCTTGCGAAACGGCTTAAAAGCGAGTTAATCGAGAAATACACATATTTAGTGGTTCAGGCATCACGGATAGGCGGGGGGATGGGAGATGTGATAATGCAGTGTTCAGCGGATATGGAGAAGACGTTTGCGCTTGAACGTGAGAAAGATGATCATATAGCGAAGAAAGTTTAATTATGCAACACAGCACATTCTGCGATAAGTTTTTATACTCCGAAGATTAGGTAATTATAATGAAATCAAAACCTTTAATTTACGGAATGATGATTTTGGTATCGGCAGTTGTGGGAATAATTTTTCTCAGTGGATGCATTCAGCAACCAACACAAACACCACCTGAAGTAGAACACTCCGAGTTGAAAACAGAACCAATTGATTTATCCGGAGTTCAACCAGAAAAAACGAGTTTCATAGGATATTATTCCCTAACCCCTTTAGACATAGATTTACAAGTTTCGCAATATAACCTTCCCTTACAAACCCGCAAAATATCCAATTTTGACGATTTCTCCGCGAAAATCTCTTTAAGCGAGGGTGCCATACAACTTCTGGAAAAGAACGGTTTTGTAGTTATCCGTAATCCGTTTAATCCGGAAGAAGAATATATCACGCAGCCTTATAATACCTTAAAAGAGAGGGAAATACCCATCTTTATCACTTCTGATTCGTTATTACATCTTTACCATATCCAATTTGACGAAACGCTGAGGCAAATTGAGGAGAGAGAATTTTACGATGCGCTCTGGGAAATCAGTATGGAGTTACTGAACGATTCGGTAGAGAGTTATAACCATGCCAGTGGTGATTTAAGAGAAGCATCGAGAAGAAACGTTGCGTATTTCGCAGTTGGTTTACGTTTGCTTCAGCCAAAATCAGAGCAGGTCTGTCAAAGTAAATATGAATACGAATGCACAGATGCTTATTTCAAAAAGGAAGACTTAGAAAAATATAGCTTCATGATGCCAGACTTTGTTAAATCAGATGTCGAAGAGGAATTGGAACTGATAGAAAACCACGAAGGTTTTTCTGAATCGCCCATCTTCGTTTACAGAGAAGATTACACCCAATATGTTCCTCGCGGGCATTACACACGGTCTGAGAAGTTAAAGAATTATTTCAGGGCATTTATGTGGTATGGGAGAATGAGCATGCTTCTTAAAGGAACAGACCAGGTCGAAGCAGGAGAGAGCTGTAATGACTTCCCACCGTGCAAAGCCCTCATCTCTTTACACGATGCAAAGATACAAACAATAGGTGCGAGTTTAATAGCTTCTGAATTTGCAGAAAGTCCGGAACTGAGGGAGAAATGGGATAGAATCTACACAGTAACGGCTTTCTATGTGGGTCTCTCTGACGATTTAGGACCTTATGAATACATGGATGCGTTGGATTATGTGTTTAATGGCAAATTCGAGCCAAAAGATTTAACAGAAGAGAATATCGGGAAATTAAAGGCGAAATTGGCTGAATACCGAAGTCCAGAAATATATGGTGGTACGGGGGAGGTTTTGCTTTGGGGTCCCCCTTTTACACCGGAACAGGCAGATGAGGTTTTGGGAATTACAAAAGGATTTAGATTGATGGGACAGAGATTCATTCCTGATTCTTACATGTTTTCCAATTTAGTTTCGCCTCACGTTGGGATGTACTCCGGGAAAAATTGCGAGCAGGTTTTCACCTGCGAATTGACAGATGGCGGTCCAGCCAGATGCTTTCCCCGGGGATTGGATGTAATGGCTTTGCTGGGTTCTGAGAGGGCAGGGGAACTTTTAAGGGAATTGGGTGATACAGAATACGAAGGTAGAGATAAGAAAGGGGAAAAAATAACCTACGAAACCGCGTTTAACGAATTAAAACAGGAATTTGATGGGTTTGACGAGGCAGATTGGCAAAAGAACCTTTACTGGTCATGGCTTCACACTTTGAAACCTCTTCTAAAAGAATATGGTGCTGGCTATCCGACATTTATGCAGACCAAAGCGTGGCAGGACAAAAAATTAACCACCGCACTATCTTCATGGACTGAATTAAGGCATGACACGATTTTGTATGCGAAGCAGAGTTATACTATGGGAATAACGAGCTACAAACCCCCATCGCCGAAAAACCCAGTCGTTGGCTACATCGAACCAGTTCCAGAGTTTTATAACAGGTTGCTGGCTTTAACAAACATGACAAACAGAGGCCTGGACGAGATGAACGTTCTGGATAGCGCGGCGAGAAATAGATTGGAAAATCTGGAGAAAATACTGGAAAGATTGGTTAAACTGTCGGAGAAGGAATTGGAGAATGAAGAGCTGATAGAAGAGGATTATGAGTTCATTAAAAACTTCGGTGGTGAATTAAATGGTGTGATTGCAGAGGTTGATGAAAAGGCAAAAAAGACAACAATAATTGCTGACGTTCATACCGACGGCAATACAGGACAGGTTCTGGAAGAAGGTGTCGGCTACGTTGATTTGATTGTTGTCGCTTACAAAGTTCCAGATGGCAGGATTTTAATTGGTGCTGGACCCGTAATGAGTTATTACGAATTTAAACAGCCGATGCATGACAGGCTAACCGATGAGAAGTGGAGGGAGATGTTGGGTTCGAATCCACCAGCTCGACCGGAATGGACCACTAATTTTGCTGAAAAATGAAGATGCTTATCAGGGGAACAGTGCAAGGCGTTGGTTTCCGCCCTACGGTATATAGAGTAGCAAAATCGCTTGGACTAAGAGGCTATGTACTCAACAAAGGCTCAAACGTAGAAGTAGGCATCAAAGAAAGTGAGAATGTGGATGAGTTCTTGAACACTTTAATGAAAGAACTGCCTCCACTTGCGTCAATTGCTGAAATAGAAGTGAAAGACGAGCCTATTGGCAGGTATGATGATTTCAGGATAATAAATAGTTCGGAAGGAGAAAGGAGTTCTGTTATCCCGGTGGACACCGCGATATGTGATGAATGCGTAAGAGAACTATTTGACGAGGATAATCGCAGGTATTTATATCCTTTTATCAATTGCACCTCCTGCGGTGCTCGGTTCTCAGTGATTGAGAACGTCCCTTACGACCGGGCTAATACATCAATGCGAGATTTCGAGATGTGTGAGGAATGCCTCGCTGAATATACAAATCCAATGGACAGGAGATTTCATGCGCAAACAATTTCCTGTCCGAGGTGCGGTCCGAAATACATGCTTTATGGAAGAGGGGGTGTACTCCTGGGGGATAAGAATCCGATAGCGAGTTTTGCAAGGCTAATTGACGAAGGTGCGATAGGGATAGCGAAGAGTTGGGGAGGAATGCACATTATATGCGGGTTTGGGCAGGCAAACAGGCTGAGGAAGCTGTATAAAAGACCGGCAAAGCCATTTGCAGTGATGTTCAGGGAGTTAAGCGCGATAGAAAAATATGCAAGTTTAGAAGAAGAGGAAGAAAAGTTGATGATAGCCGCACAAAGACCTGTTGTGCTTTTGGATAAGAAGACTTCTTCGTTTTCAAATGAGTTAGAGGATATTTCACCGGGATTGGGAAATGTTGGCGTGTATTTGCCATATTCTGGCTTTCATTATGTTCTGTTCCATTATCTAAACTCGGATGGGATTATAATGACCTCTGCAAATGTCTCAGGAGAGCCGATGGTCATTCGTAATGAGGATGCATTCGAGCTCAAAGCAGAGTATTTCCTCTTACATAACAGAGAAATAGTAAACAGGATTGATGACTCTGTGGTTCGCTGTTGCGAGGGTAAAATTTTTTTCTTGCGGAAATCCAGGGGTTTTGTGCCAACTGCTATAAAAGTTCCGTATAAGTATAGAGTTTTGTCCTTAGGTGCGGGAGAAAATGTTTCACTCAGCATTTCAAAAGATGGCAATCTTTATTCGAGTCAATATATCGGAAAAACATCTCATTATCCAACTTTGGAATTCCTGGCATCGAGCAAGAAGCAAATGATGGAACTTTTAGGCTTAAGTATGAATGAGATTGATGCGATTGGGGTAGACATGCATCCACGGTATTCAACGAGAAGATACGGAAAAGAACTGTCTGAAGAGTTTTCAACTGGATTGGTAGAGGTACAGCATCATTGGGCTCACGCAGCTTCATTGATGCTCGATGCGGGTGTGGATGAAGTGGTTGCTTTGACCCTGGATGGGACGGGATATGGAACGGATGGTAAAGTATGGGGAGGAGAAATCCTGCATTCTCTCTTTTCGAGCTTTGAAAGGGAGGGGTCTTTGGAGGAGATACCGCTGATTGGTGGCGATGCAGCAATAAAAGACCCAAGAAGGATGGTATTTGCAATTTTTTCGCTCCTGGGCAGAGATGCAATTGCGGCGCATTTTGTGGATGAAAAGGAAGCGAACGTAATGGAAAAGCTGATGCAGAAAGCACCAAAAACAAGCAGTTTCGGCAGAATATTAGATGCTTTGTCCTGTTATCTCGGCATCTGTCAAAGAATGACTTATGATGGTGAACCGGCAATGAAACTGGAGAGATATTTAGCGCGCGGAGAGCGAAAGTATGAATTTGAGACGGAGGTTGAGCCCAAAGACCGTAAAATTGTGAAAACATTGCCGTTGTTTGACCAATTGGCAGATTACAGTGCAAATGGCGTAAGCACGGAAAAGAAGAAGGCAGACCTCGCATATTCTTTTGTTTATGCCTTGATTAAGGAAATGGTGGGGATTGCAGTGGATACTTGTGTCGGTAATGACATATCCTGTATCGGGATAACAGGTGGTGTCTCGTATGATGTGCCAATAGTTAGAATGACTGAAGAGTTGGTAAAAGAGAAAGGGTTAAAGTTTTTAATTCATAATAAGATACCTAATGGAGATGAAGGGATTTCAATCGGGCAAAATGTTGTGGTTGGGCATTTAAACAAACTTTCTTTCACAAAAAAAGTTTGAACAAAGAAACGAGGTTTTTTGAAATATGTGTTTGGCAATACCGGCGAAAGTGGTGGAGATTAGCGGCAGTGAAGAAGGGATAAGGAGAAAGGCAAAAGCAGATTTCGGCGGCATCTCTCGTGAGATTGATATATCGCTGGTGGATGCAAAAGTAGACGATTATGTAATGGTTCATGCGGGTTTTGCAATAGAGATAATGGACGAGCACGAAGCGAAGAAGACAATTGAGTTGTGGAAGGAAATGCTTGAAAAATGTTTTTGAAAGCGTTCAGAAGCTGATTGCGTATAACGTTTCGAGCGCATCTGAAGTCCACCGAAGGAGGATTTGGGCGGAATGCCGAAGGCATGAAGCCAGATATGCTCTGTTAGGCGAAGTGACTTTTAAGAGCTATTGAGAGCGGCTTTTCTTTCAATGCATGCCATTTCCTCTTTTTCTTTTGCTCTTTTCTCACCAACAAATACAAATCCGGTATAAGGCTATGAGCTCAAGCTCACAGCACCGATAAATACTCCTTCAACTCCCATTCTGTTACGTTCACGCGATACCGGTCCCACTCCACGAGCTTTGAAGTGATAAAATTGTTAAAGATATGGTCGCCAAGGGTTTCTCTCACCAGTTCGCTACGCTTTGTCAGTGCTATTGCCTCAATCAAACTCCCGGGCAGCGTTTTTATTCCTTCCTTCGCTCTCTCCTCCTCATTTAGCCGGTAAACATCCTTTTCCACCGGCGGTGGCAATTCATATTTGTTCCTTAATCCTGCTAAGCCAGCAGCGAGCATCACGGAAAACGCTAAATAAGGATTGCATGCCGGATCAGGGCTGCGGTATTCCACACGTGTCGCTTTCTCTTTAACAGGCTTATACATCGGTACCCGGACGAGTGTAGAGCGGTTACGCCGTGCCCATGTAATGTATACCGGTGCTTCATAACCAGGAACTAACCGCTTATACGAATTTATCCATTGATTGGTAACCGAAGTAATCTCCGGTGCGTGTCTTAACAATCCTGCGATATACTTCTTACCTACATCAGACAGATGATATTCGTCATTCAGGTCGAAGAATGCGTTTTTATCACCTTTAAATAACGATTGATGCACGTGCATTCCTGAGCCATTCACACCGAAGATGGGTTTTGGCATGAACGTGGCATAACAACCATGCTGCCTGGCTATCTCCTTTACCACGATTCGATATGTCATCACCTGGTCCGCCATTGTAAGCGCATCTTTATAACGAAGGTCTATCTCATGCTGTGAAGGAGAAACTTCATGGTGGCTGGCTTCTACTTTTATCCCCATTGCTTCCAGCATTAAGACAGTATCTCTTCGGAAGTCGCTTCCCGCATTCAGAGTCATTAAATCAAAGTATCCGCCCTCATCCAGCACCACCGGATTTTTCTCATCGCTGAAATAAAAGTATTCCAGTTCAGGACCGAGATAAAACGTGTAGCCATACTCTACTCGCAACCGCTCCAGATTCCGCTTCAATATATACCTCGGGTCGCCTTCATAATGACTGCCGTCTGGATTCAGAATATCACAGAACATCCTCGCAACTACATCCTCCTTCTGTCTCCACGGAACAATCTGGAATGTAGCAGGGTCAGGTTTTGCGAGCATGTCGCTCTCGTCAATCCTTGCGAATCCTTTTATCGAAGAGCCGTCAAAGCCCATACCCTCGTCAAACGCGGTTTCCAATTCTGAAACAGAAATAGTAACGCTCTTTAGTCGCCCTAAGATATCGGTGAACCAGAGCCCGATGAATTTCACATCTTGCTCTTCCACTGCTGCAAATACTTCTTCCTTCGTCTTTGCTTCTTCTGCTTCTTCCATTTGCCATTCCTTGCTTGAAATGTCGGTTATCGTATTTAGAACTTATTTTTATTTGTTACAAGTTTTCGTGAGGCAAAGAAGTTTCAGAGAAATAATTGTCCCTCAAGGTATTTATATATACAATATAATCTAAATATGATACACAATGTTCATTATCCAGAGCTATGAGGAAATCCCGTTTGCAAACCCTTCATTGCTATACGATATTTTGAATTTGAAGACAGAAGAAGGAAGCGAAGGCAGGGAATCTTACCTGCTGGAATCACGAGAAGGGAGCGATAAATTGGCAAGGTATTCCATTATAGGCTTCGACCCTGCGTTCAAATTCTCGGTAAAGAACGGAATATTAAAAACAAAGTCTTATGATTCGTTTTTCGCCAAAAAGATGAGCAATGCGGCGAAAGAATACGGCGAGAATAAAAATCCGCTAAGTATGATTAAAGTTCTCCTTAACGACCTGAAAATAGAGGGTGCGAGAAGAGAAAGATTTATCGGCGGTTTCGTTGGTTATCTTGCTTACGATTACATCCGCTATTTTGTGGATGTGGGGGGAAGCGCAACTGATGTCCTGAAGCAGCCGGATTGCGAATTCATCCTGACAAAAAAGAATGTCATCATGGACCATAAGGCAAAAAAGGCGTTCCTCATATTCAACGAATTTTATGATGATTCTTTTGAAGGTTTGAATTTTGAGCAAGAGCAAGCTTTTCTAAAGTTTAGGGAGTTGACGAAGAATAACGAGCATAAAAGAAGAGAAGACGTTCAAATAGCGGAGCACGGGGAGTTCACATCAAATATGGAAGAAGAAGAATACGAGAGGGGCGTGAGGGCAGCGAAGGAATATATTCGTGCAGGAGATATTTTTCAGGTGGTTCTTTCACAGCGGTTGGAAGCAGATGTTGATTCCGGCAGCAGCGATGGAAATCAGAGTGCTTTTTCGTTTTACAAGCGATTAAGCGAGGTGAATCCGTCGCCATACATGTATTTACTCGATTTCGGAGAGCGCAAGATAGTGGGGTCGAGTCCAGAGATGCTGCTCAGGGTTGAAGCTGCGGGTAAAAGAAGCAGGAAAGTAGAGAGTTGTCCGATAGCAGGGACAAGACCGCGTGGTACAAATAAAGAGGAGGATAAGCGTTTGGAGCGCGAGATGCTGAACGATGAGAAGGAGCGCGCAGAGCATTTGATGCTCGTGGATTTGTCAAGGAACGATGTAGGAAAAGTGTCTGAATTTGGGACCGTAAAAGCTACGAGGTTTATGTATCCGGAGAAATATTCGCATGTACAGCACATAGTAACCGATGTGGTGGGAGAGCTGAGAAGGGACAAGGACGAGTTTGACGCGCTGGTAGCGGCATTTCCCGCAGGAACGGTCTCCGGAGCGCCGAAAGTAAGAGCGATGGAGATAATAGAAGAGTTAGAGCCAACAAGAAGGGGGATATATGCAGGATGTGTAGGTTATTTCTCATTTAATCGTGCAATGGATACCGCGATAACGATAAGAACCGCGGTATTTGAGCACGGGAAAGTTTATATACAGGCAGGAGCGGGAATAGTTGCGGATTCTGACCCTGAACGCGAGTATAAAGAGACGATGAGTAAGTGTGCGGCGTTATTGGAGTGCATTTCCGGAGGCGAAAAGAAAAGAAAATGAATGTGCTAATTGTGGATAATATAGATTCATTCGTGTATAACATCGTGCAATACGTTGGGATGCTGGGTGCCGAGCCGATAGTGGTGCAGAATAACGTGGATATTAGCTATATAGAGAGAATAGTCAGAGCGAAGGAAATAGAGCACATAATAATTTCGCCGGGTCCCAAGACGCCAGGAGATGCGGGTGTCTCAAATGAAGTGATAAGGAAGTTTTGCAATGAAAACAAGAAGATTTTAGGCGTTTGTTTGGGGCATCAGTGCATAGGCTATGTCTTTGGTGCAAGGATAAGGCGTGCAAGAGAGATAAGGCATGGGAAGGTGAGTTTAGTGAAGCATAACGGAGAGAACGTGCTGAAAGGGCTGAAGAATCCTCTCTCCGTCGTGAGATACCATTCTCTGGTGATTGATGATTCATTGCCAGATTGTTTGGAAGTAACAGCGAGAAGTTTGGACGACAAAGAGATAATGGCAATCAGGCATCGAGACCACGATGTTTTCGGTGTGCAGTTCCATCCTGAGTCGTTATTGACTGAGGAAGGGGTTAAGTTGATACGTAATTTTGTGGATATGTAGTTCATAAAAAAATTATCTCGAAAAATTCCAAATCACAAGCATCAAATCACAAATAAATCCCAAATCCTAATTTCAAAATTCGAAAAGTAAGCAGCGAAAAAGTTTGTTTTGAACATTGAGATTTTGATATTTGACCTTTGTGTCATATGACACCTGGTTCATGATAGCATTAAATCTATAAAAAGGTGATGTACATGAACCAGGAAGAATTGGAGAGGTTGGTAAACAAATCGGACAGGCAGTTGTTTATCAACGACATGAATGTCGATCTTGGACTATCCAAGGT
>JAODGL010000190.1:1212-7353 GCA_025464585.1 Methanosarcinales archaeon | reverse complement strand
CAGTATAGGTCTTTAAAAGTGCCGTGTTCCGCACAGCTCTTCTCCATGTACACTGCGCCGTTCTCTTCGTACAGGTTCGCATCTATGGTGCGATAGCATACCGGGCAGATGCTTTTTGTGGTTCGTATGATATGCATTTTTATTTGTTAATAAAAGTTTGATTGGTAAAGCTTAAAGCTTTTTGCTTGCAAAAAGGTGTTAGTTATGGAAGAGAAAGATTTTTCGCAGCAAATGGAAAAGATAAAGAACGAGTGGTATGAGGCATTTGAACTGATGCAGAAATACTACGAAAGCGAGGTTTTCAAAAGGTTCAAGATTGAATACGATGCTTCTATTTGGTATCAATTCAAAAACCCTGCGCTTATATTCCCGGCAGAAGGAGAAATGAGGTTCTCAACGCCAAACTCGCGCATAAATTTCGATTATTATCCTTCTCAGTTAGCAAAATTTGGTATCACTGCACATAACTTTGCTTACCTTGCGGATATTGAAGAATATTATCCTCACAATTTTTCGATGTTCCTCTGGGAACAGAAGGAATTCATTACGCCGCTACAGAGGGCGAATTTGCGTGCTGCCCATTTCAGTCCCGACGCTATTGTCGAGGTTACAAAAGAAGGACTGCGGAGTTTTTTGAAAACGCGGAGCGAAGAGAAGGGGATGGGTTCTTATGAAGAGCCGCTTGTAATAATAGAAACGTTGGGTTTGATAGGAATGCCGAGAAGAGATAATATACTAAAATTCTTTAAGGAAATGAGCGAGGATAAAGAATCTGCTTTTAATGAATTCTTAGATACGCCTTTTATCTTCTCTTTCGCGGGTTTGGTGACTCCACCAGCATTCAATGCGGATAAGAAATATGGAATTAGAAGTAGAGCAGAATTAACTTATGCAAAAAACATCATTAGCAGATATGTAAGGGGTGAAACGAGATATGAAGAAATTACCAAAGAACTGGAAAAGTTGGGATATACTACAAAGATTCCGGATAGTGGTTACAAACCTGAGGATTCGGTTGACCTCAGGTATGTAAAGCTCGACTATGCGATAGAAAGGGTCAAGAGGATTATTTCTGAGTATGAGCACAAAGCATCTCATTCCAGTTATTGGTGCTATGCCGATATGGCAGATGCACTGAGGAGAATATATGAGAAGGAGAGAACTGCTTACAGGTCGTATATTTAGTTGTCGTACGAAGCTTACTCGCGTAAACACGCCAAAAAAGGGTCTTCTGGTTTGTCCTTTATCGTTTGATATACGATAAACGTCTCCGTTCTCTCAACAACGCCAAAAGACTGCATTGTTTTTAAGAATTCAGTCAGCTCTTCCTTATCCCTGAAAAGAAGCTCTAAAAAGAAGTCAAACCTGCCAAAGAGAAGTTGAATTTTCCTTACGTTTTTACTGTTCTTCAAGAACTCCGCGAGTTCATTCCTCAATTTCTCTTCCGGCTTCGCAATGAGCAGAACATAAGCCCTAAAGGAGAAACCAAGCTTATCTGCATCCAAACGTACTGAGAAACCCTTTGCCACACCTTCCTCAGACAGCTTTTTTACGCGCTCAAAAGCTACTTGCCGACTTATCCCACACCTTCTGCCCAGCTCTGAATAGGAAAGCCGCCCGTTCTCAAGCAGCGCAGTCAAGATACATTTGTCCTTCTTCTTCAGTTGGATTTCCATCAGTTGTAAAATAAAAATATAAAAAGGGAAAGATTATATAAAAATAATTGGCAAAAGTAAAGAAGAAGAAAAACAGTTTGATGACCGAATAGAGGTTATAAGTCCCGGGAAATTGCCAAACCTGGTAACGCTTGCGAATATAAAATTAGGCGTTCATTCGGAGCGAAATCCACTCATTGTATCATATCTCGCAAAGATGGGATATATGACACAAATAGGGACTGGCGTGGTTAGGATGATTCGGCTTCTGAAAGAGCATACCGGTAAAGAGCCGGAATTTGAAGAGAGGGACGGGGAATTTGTTGTGAGGATATGGAGAGCAGGATAAAACATAAGCCCTGAAGGAGGATCCGAGCTTATCCCGCACCTTCTATCCAGCTCTGAATAAGAAAGCCTCTTGTTCTCAAGCCCTCAAGATACATTTGTCCTCTTTCTTCGCTTACATTCCCATCGTTTGTAAAAATTAAATACCGAAAACTTTATAAAGTGATTATAATATATAGCTTTTTTGGTTTATGTTTATGGAGATGAAAGCGAAAGAGGAAAAAAAGAGGAAGGATAAAAGATGGAAGATAAAGAAATAATGGAGATGCTAAAAGCGAGATTGGGGGTGGAGAACCAACAGAAACTTATCAGGATAGATAATCCCGAGCTTCATCAATTTATCGCTAAGTACGTTGAGCTTTGCAATCCAGATACAATTTTTGTCTGCACTGATTCACCAGAAGACATCCAGTACATCAGACAAGAAGCGATAAAGGCTGGAGAGGAGATGGAACTTGCCATGGAGGGTCATACGGTTCATTTCGACGGCTATTACGACCAGGCAAGGGATAAAAAGAATACTAAGTTCCTTCTACCGCCGGGTGTTGATTTGGGTGCTAATATGAATGTGATAGATAGGGAGGAAGGACTCAAAGAAATTCATGACATCATGCAAGACATCATGCAGGGACACCAGTTGTACGTGCTTCTCTTCTGTTTGGGACCGTGCAATTCGCAATTCTCAATACCCGCGGTTCAACTAACCGATTCAGGCTATGTAGCTCATTCAGAACACTTATTGTATAGACAGGGGTATAGCGAGTTTGTAAGATTGGGTCGTGATGCGAAGTTCTTCAAGTTTGTGCATTCTGCGGGAGAGCTGGACGAGAGAAAGACCTCCGTGAATATTGATAAACGCCGGGTGTATATTGACCTTGAGGATGAAACGGTATATAGTGTGAATACCCAATATGGGGGCAACACCATAGGACTCAAGAAGTTAGCAATGCGCCCGGCGATAAACCGTGCGTCGAAGGAAGGCTGGCTAACCGAGCACATGTTTATCATGGGTGTGCATGGTCCATCTGCGCGGGTAACTTATTTTGCAGGTGCGTTCCCTTCACTCTGCGGAAAGACTTCCACCTCCATGATAAAAGGGGAAACCATCATTGGAGATGATATAGCTTACTTCAAGAATAAGGGCGGGGTAATGCGTGGAGTGAACCCGGAGAAGGGGATATTTGGAGTAATACAGGGCGTGAACTCCGAGGACGACCCTCTTATATGGAAGGCACTCCACAGTCCGGGTGAGATTATATTTTCAAATGTACTGGTTACAGAAGAAAAAAGCGTCTATTGGATTGGTAAGAATGAAGCCCAGCCCCCAAAAGGTTTTCATCATTCAGGTGAATGGACACCGGGGAAGAGGGATGAAGAGGGTAACGAACTATCACCTTCGCATCCCAATGCCCGGTTTACACTTGACCTGCGACTCATAGAGAATTTAGATCCGGAGATTGACAATCCTGAAGGTGTTGCGATAGGGGGGATAATCTATGGTGGGAGAGATTCAGACACAAAAGTGCCGGTTGAGGAATCCTTTGACTGGGTGCATGGTGTTATCACCATGGGCGCCGCACTGGAGTCGGAAACAACAGCCGCAACATTGGGAAAAGAGGGAGTGCGAAAGATTAATCCTATGTCTAACTTAGATTTCCTTTCAATACCTATCGGGCGATATATAGAGAATCACTTGAACTTTGGAGCTAAATTGAGGAATCAACCACCTATATTCTCTGTGAATTACTTTCTAAAAGATGCGGATGGAAATTTCATGAATGATAAAACAGATAAGGCAGTGTGGCTAAAATGGATGGAACTGCGTTCTCATCACGAAGTTGAGGCAATAAAAACACCTACGGGACTCATACCAAAATATGAAGACCTTAAGCGGCTGTTCCGGGAGGTGCTCGATAAAGCGTATCCAGAGAAGGACTATCGCCAGCAATTCACGTTAAGAGTTGCAGAGAATTTAGCCAAGATCGAGCGTGTAATAGAGTTCTACAAGACAAAAGTTCCGGATACACCACAAATATTGTTTGAAGTACTGGAAGAGCAAAGGCAAAGATTATATAGGGCAAGAGAGAAATACGGGGATTATATACCGCCGTTAACAGGAAAATGATGCAGGATACAGGATATACGATGTGTAATCTGAGGGGTTATAAAAAGGAATGGCACAAATGAATGAAAAAGGAAGGATAAAATGATCGAAATATGTATATATGGGAGAGGAGGGCAAGGAGGAGTAACATTAGCGGAATTAGTCGCACATGCAGCCATTTCAGAGGGTAAACATGCGCAATCAATGCCTTTTTTTGGTCCTGAGAGGAGAGGAGCGCCAGTTCTCGCGTTCCTGCGAATAAACGAGGCAGAGCGAATAAAAGTTAGGGCTGAAGTAGAGGAGCCAGACGTGTTAGTCGTGCTAGACCCGGGTTTGCTACAAGTTGGCGGTGTTGTTTCAAGGCTTAAAAAGGATGGAATAGCGATAGTCAATACGGTGAAATCGCATGAAAAGATAAAATCAGAAATAGTGGCAAATAAATTGGCTTCGGTTGATGCGATGAGCATCGCGAGGTCGGTTTTAGGCTTGCCCATTGTCAATACGACAATGATAGGAGCGCTGGTGAAAGCTACGGGAATAGTTAAATTGGAATCCTTAGAGGAACCGATGAGGGAACGTTTTGGAAAAGTCGCGGCGAAGAACATTGATGCGATGAGAAAAGCGTATGAAGAAACGGTGGTGAGCTAAAAATGAGTGTAGAAAAAATAGGCTGGAAAGATTTGGAAATCGGTGCTGTGGTTACAGAGCCTGGAAGTGCATCGGCGTATAAAACAGGTGATTGGCGCTCGGAGAGACCAGTGCGAGAGAATGAGCGGTGCATAAAATGCGGGATATGTTATATCTACTGCCCGGAGGCGTGCATTGAGGAGACTGAAGATGGTTTTTTTGAAGCCGACTTGTATTATTGCAAGGGATGCGGAATCTGCGCACACGAGTGCCCGAGAGGCGTAATAACAATGGTTGAGGAAGTGGAGGAATGAGGAAAGGGTCATGAAATAGAAAATGTTCGAGGAAGTCAAGGATATAAAGGATTGGCAAATTGTGCGTATAAAACGAGCAAAGGGAGGATATGCGAAGATTCATGCGTATAAGAAGTCGGTAAGCCTGCGATACAAGGACGACGACGGAAGCCACAGATTATGCATTTCCAGAATTGGTTCTTCCTCAAGAACGCCAGCAGGTCTTTGACTTTGCTCATCACCCCCTCCTAAGATGGCTTTAACACCAGCTATCTCTAAATTAGAAGGGGGGCTGATATATTTTCCCTCAAAAACCTGAAAAAATTAGTTTTATAAATACCTGCTTTATATACAATGACAATAAGCAAACGATGAAATCAATGATAATTGATAATGATATGGGAGTGAAACGAAAATTGCTATGGTGCTTTTTCTGGACAAACAGAAAGGCTATAAGAACCGAGGGTTGTGCTCCCTTTTTGATCAAGAAGATTGTTACAAGCGGTGCCACATATACACCTGAGCCCGGTAAAATCCTTAAATTATTAAATGACATTTTTAAAAATATTGAAAAGGAGATGGAAGCAGGAAAAATAGTTGAATTCAAAATAGAGATTGGGAACGAGAACTTCGACATCTCTTTTCAAAATAATGTCTTTTCGGTAGCTACAAAAAGAAATAGTTAATTTTAATCACCTCTTTTCTCAGCATAATTTTATATTATATTTATTTATATACAACCCTATAAGACTTATAATTATGCAATATGTATATCCCGTTGACTTAACGGAAGTGAAAGAAGAGCTGAAGCGCATCACAGAAAAGCTCAAGGTATCCAGGGCTGAAGCGGTAAGGGAAGCAATCAGATTCTTTGCAACGGAGTTGAAAGGTGTGGAAGTCGTTGAACTTAGAGATATTCCTAAGGAACAGGCGAGGAAAGAAATCATCGATTTCATAAAGGGGAAGGAGAGAGTGTGGGCGGATGAGATAGCGGATGCCTTGAGACTCGATTTGACTTTCGTCAACGATATTCTTAAGGAACTTTGGGAGGATGGTTATGTCGAACCGGATTGAAGGAGAGAAGATAAGATGTGTGGGAAGAGCGGTCTCAAAACCG
>JAODGL010000190.1:0-1084 GCA_025464585.1 Methanosarcinales archaeon | reverse complement strand
GAGTTGGGGATAGGTAGCGTAGTTATCACATCCAGAGGTAAACCAGCAGGAATGATCACAGAACGCAACTTAGCGTTAAAAGTTCTGTTAAAGAATAGAAGAGCAAGTGATGTAAAAGCGAAAGAAATAATGTCTTCCCCTCTGGTCACCATCGCACCTGAGGCATCAGTAGAGAAAGCGTGCGAGCTCGCGGCAAAGAATGCTATAAAAAGGCTGCCAGTGGTTGAAAATGGTGTGCTCATCGGCATTGTAAGCGTGAGAAACATATTGACATTGAAGCCAGAGTATGTAAAGAGATTTTATCCGGAGGTGCGAGTTTTAGCGAGTGGATGGACACTTGATCGGCTTGAGCGTTCTTTGAGCGACTGCGAAGTGTTCTTAGCAGGGAAAAAGTTGAACCGCTA
Source organism: Methanosarcinales archaeon (assembly GCA_025464585.1). Classification (GTDB taxonomy): domain Archaea; phylum Halobacteriota; class Syntropharchaeia; order Alkanophagales; family Methanospirareceae; genus QMVO01. Next base: position 680 of record JAODGL010000190.1, on the reverse strand, counting down.
CAAGGCAAGACTGAAAGAAGTGTACGATGAACTGAGCGAGCTCATGAGCTATTACGTGGACGACAAGGAGCTGAAGGATATATTTAACAGTATGGAACGGCTCTATCACGATATAGAAGGTAAAAATGAGGCGGAAATACCAATAGAAGAGCAAAGAAAAGAGCTGGAAAGCGTTTTGAGAAAAATCAGGCATACAACCTACTGGAGGAAACAGCAGTCAATGACCAGCTTCGCATCCGGAATTTTTTGGTTCCGCGATTACCGGCATGGTATGGGCAAGGAGCTTCGATTTCCTTTCAAAAGAACTCGACCGATGTGAACCTAAAACAAAATTCGTTAACACCGTCTCAGAGAAATCAAGTTCAGCTCATACCCCATGTTCTCCGGGTTATAAGAAAACACGCCTTCTGCAATTATTTTATCCCCCTTTTGCAACTCTGGGATTTGAATACCTGCCTTCGCCTTCATTCTCATCCGATAACCACCTTCGTCATCGCAAAGATAAAGAACATGCTTGTAAACGTCCTCGGCGTAACCCACAACGCTTATCCTCCTTCCTTCGTACTCACCGGGATGTCTCGCTATCTGCGACACGAACGAGACGGCGCTTTTATTTTCATTACATGCCTTTTTTAGCGCGTTCTCAGCAGCTACGAGTTCGTACCTGCCTTTGTATAACT
>JAODGL010000066.1 GCA_025464585.1 Methanosarcinales archaeon | reverse complement strand
AAGAGAGGTGTTTTCAGGCAGGAAATGATGAGGGGCGGAGGTGAAGAAGAGATATGAGGATATTAGCAGATATAGGACATCCTGCACACCTTCATTACTTCAAAAACGTTATCTGGAACTTGGAAAAGCACGGGCATGATGTGAGGATAACAGCAAGGGATAAAGATGTGACTTTAAAGCTACTTGACGCTTACGGGTTTGAGTACGTGGTGATAGGAAGTGCCGCGAGTGGCTTGGCAGCCAAAGCATATAGCATTTTAAAGAAGGATTACATGTTGCTTAAGATTGCGAGAGAATTTAAGCCTGACATTTTTTTGAGTTTTAGCTCCCCTTACGCTGCTCATGTCAGCAGGTTGATGCGCAGACCGCACGTAGCCTTCACAGATACAGAGCAAGCAAGTCTTGTGATATGGCTGACGTTCCCCTTCACAGATGTAATATGCACACCATCGTGTTACCGCCGGAGGCTGAATCACAAAAAGCATGTTAGATTTGACGGATACTTTGAGCTTGCGTATCTACATCCCAGGTATTTCAAGCCGGATGATGCTGTCTTAGACTATCTGGGAGTATCCAAGAACGATAATTTTATCATATTGAGATTTATTTCATGGAGTGCACATCACGACGTAGATCTCAAAGGCTTGAAAAAAGGGGAGGAGGCAGAGTTTATAAAGGCACTGGAAGAATTCGGACGCGTTTTTATAACATCTGAAAGAAAACTAAGTAAAGAATTAGAGAAATATCGGCTTACTGTTCCACCTCATAAAATTCATTCTCTACTTTATTACGCTTCGCTGTATATAGGCGAAGGAGGCACGATGGCAACAGAAGCGGCGATACTGGGAACACCATCTATACATATCGAATCAACATCTAAAGGAATTGCAACAGGCGAATTAAGCGGTAATTTTCTTGAATTAAGGAATAAATATGGTTTGTTATACTTCTATCCAGACCAGAATCAGGCGCTGGAGAAGGCAATAAGAATCTTAGAAGATAAAAATTCAAAGAATGAATGGCGAAAGAAGAAAGAGAGACTTTTGAGGGATAAAATAGATGTTACAACATGGATGACTGAGTTTATTGAGAGGTATCCAGATAGCTTTTATGAGTATAAGGAAAAACATGATAACTTTTAACTGTAAAACCGATGACCAGCTTATTCTCTATGGTTTGGAACACTTCACCCAGAAGTTTGGGTTATCTGCAAATATAAAATCGCAGATCTCGCTGGCATGTGAGGAAAGAGATCAGAATGGACTCATTGTTCATGTGAGCGAGACAGAATTTAATGATAACAACTTTCTGGATCTTATTCATACCAATATTGACAAAGAAGTTGAATTTTCAGAGAATCGAATTGATATTTATTTAGATATTTTTAAAGTTGTAGGTTACATTTTATCAGGAGCCCTTGAGAATTACGCAGAAGATAAAAGGATTAAAGATTTACTTCTTAAGATTCCTATAGCAGACCATTACGAAAAAAAATTATTTGAATTTCTGATAAAAGCTTCTAAGAAATGCTCATTAATTATTCAACAAAAGCCTTTATGGCCGGAAGGCAAGAGATTTGCGGTATGTCTGACACATGATGTCGATGAGATCAGAAAGACATACCAGTATCTCACCCAAGCTGTTAGGGGATTGAGAGATCGAAAGCTATCAAAAGCTGTGTATCAGCTGAGATCATTCTTCACAGATAAGATACTTGGAAGAAATCCATACTGGACATTCAAAGAGATCATAGAACTTGAGGAGAGACTGGGCGTCAGGTCAACATTTTTCTTCCTGAAAGAGACCGCTAAGGTGGATATCTTCAAACCGTCAACGTGGCACCATTATGGAAGAAAATACGATTTTAAAGAAGCAGATGTGGCCAATATTATAAGGAAGTTGTCATCTGATGGATGGGAAATTGGACTGCATGGATCCTATGAGTCATATCATGATAAAGAAAAGTTAAAACACGAAAAAAAAGAATTAGAAGAGTTACTGGAGAAGAAGGTCAGCGGAATAAGGCAGCATCATCTCAATCTGAAAATACCGGAGACATGGGAGCATCAGGAAGAAGCCGGGTTTGAGTATGATACTTCCTTGGGGTTCAAGGGTGGTGAGGGGGTTGGGTTCAGGTGGGGGACTTGTTTTCCATTCCACCCATTCAATAATGGCAGGATGATGTCCATCCTTGAGATCCCAGTTACCATCATGGATATATCAGTTACTCCAGACAGTAATGGATGGAAGAGATGTCTCGAAATCATAAATACGGTGGAAGAATATGGAGGAGTTTTAACACTCTTATGGCACCATACCGTATTTAATGAGAGGGAGTATCCCGGTATGAAGGAACTTTATGAAAAGATTATCGAGACCTGCAGGGGTAAGAACGCATGGATAACCAGCGCATACAGTATAGCTGAATGGTGGTTGAAGAGAGAGTTGGATGAAGGAGGGGTTAAGTTTGTCAAAGGTGGAACTTAAGGTTGCGAAGGAAGATGATGAACTTTGGGATAGGCTCGTTGAATCATCCCCACATGGTACAATTTTCCACAGATGGAAATGGCTTAAGATAGCTGAAAAGCATACAAATTCAAAGTTATATCCATTAATTGGTTACAAAGGAGCCGAACCTGTGGGGGTTATTCCTCTTTTCTATCAGAAAAAACCTTTTCTCAAGATGGTATTTTCACCACCTCCGCATACTGCGATTCCTTATTTAGGACCTGCACTGGTTGATTATAACAAACTAAAACAAACCAAAAAGGAAACGAATTTCGTGGAATTTCAAAGACAGGTGGATGAATTTATAACCGAAGAACTTAAAGCTAATTACACTTATATCTCTCTGCCTCCGGTGTTACTTGACCCACGACCTTTTCAGTGGACTAGTTACGAAGTAGAGCCTGCTTATGGTTATATCATGGATTTAAGCAACGGAGTTGATTATATATGGCATAAAAATTGTGACAGAAAGTTACGTCAAAATATAGAAAGAGTAAGAAGACGAGTGATTTATGTGGAAGAAGGGTATAGGGAAGAATTATAAGTCATTTATGGTATTATGACAGATAGATATGCAGAACAGGATAGGATAGTTACCGTACCAAAAGACTATCTACTT
>JAODGL010000177.1 GCA_025464585.1 Methanosarcinales archaeon | reverse complement strand
AGATGTTACCCGTGTTGTGATTTCACCAATATCTGTTTCTAAAACGAATGGAACCTTATATCCCGGGAAGTAACCGCGATATTGCTTAGGAAGTGGGATTAAAGCATACCTTCTCCACGTTACACCCTTTAGGGTGAAGCAGTTCCACTTTCTTTCGCACTTTCATCCCTTCTTTAGTGAATACAAGTTCGCTTTCATTATTTTCGGGCATTTCCAATCTAAAGGTTCCACCATTTGTTTATTTAAAACTTCTGTTTTTGGTTATTTACATGTCTAACGTTCCCAAAACTACTTACTCATACCACAAATGTTCTAAGGAATTTATAAAACTTATATTCACACCGCTCCATTTTCCTTTTTTAAGTAGCTACCACGCCTGATAGGATCATAGCCTCTGTTAACCCGGTATCTATTTTATCTGGCACCGCATAACGAATCAAAAACAGGTTTCCCATCGTCCCCTGCCAAATACACCTTTTAAATTCATAGATGATGTAGGGTACGCCATCTATCGTGCGCTTAATCGCCTTAGCACCGCATAATAGGTCTTCCTTTCGGATTGCCTTCCCAAAACGGTACACAACGAAATTGATGTTCAACCTTGTCACCACCCTTACACCCGCCTTTCTTGCTTCTTTCAGGTTTTCACGCGATTTTAAACCGCCATCATAGATGAACCAGTCTCCACGCCTTATTTTACCGTTTTTAATCATTTTTGCCAGCTCTTTTGGCTTGCTGAGGTGTCTCTTATTATGATTTATGATTTTAAAGATAGAGATGTAATTGCGACCCTTACACCGCTTCACCGTTAATAAGACGTCCTGTAATCGCTCATTAACGCCAGATACGTAGTTTCTTAACATCTTTGCTCCGTAAATTCGTTTTCCTTTCCTTTTGATGAGTGTTGCATCGGAAATATTGGTGTTGGACTGCAAATTAGGAAGGAAGTCCTCTAAGGAGATTTTCCCGTTAATAAACATCTTTCCCAGCTCTGCTAAGTGTTCATAATGATTTGAACAGCTCAAAAGCAGAAACCCAAGCTTATTTGCCCCGTTTATCGATAGATGCGGTACTTTCAATGTCATGACTATCAGTTCCAATATACTCTGAAACAACGGTGTTCTCTCTTCCAACTTCGCTGGAATGCTAAACAGTAATTCAGTCCCCTTCATACTAATTCCTCCTTTCATCTCTAAGCCATTAGGGGTTGATGATTAAAAAGATTGCGGAAAAACGGTTAAATAGATGGTGCGAATATAAGTATATCGTATTCATCTTCTTTCAGGTCTTCAACTTTCTCTAAAAGTTCTTCAGGCAGGTAATCCTCTTCCGCCTCTTCTTCCGCCTCCTCTATCTCCCCCCTCTCTCCGAGTTGCCGGTATATGTGCTCTAACAGCTTCCTGTGCTGAGCTTCCCATCTCTTACTATAATTCTCATCGTATTTCCTTACAAACGCAAGGAGTTTCAATAGCAGGTCTTCACAGGAGAACTCAAAAGCCACCCGTGAACTTTCAAATCTTTTCAGTAGCAAGGTTCTTATCAGACCCACAACCTGTTTCTGTCGCCCCTCCTTCATCGGGTCTATTGTCTCATCCGGGCCTTTATAATATGCTAATGGATAATAAATTGCCAGAGTTAAGAGTGGTTTTTCTTTGTTAAAAGCAACTTTTAAATCGTCAAGTAATTTACCATACGTCCTTTTTAAAGAATAACTAACCACTCTCGGCGGTTCTCTTTCCGGGAAAAGCACTTTATCCCCTCCTGTTTTTCCCTGGCTCTCTTTGACATACGACCTGCTTCGCTGGACAACAATGGCGTTGAAGAGGTCATCACCCGAGAGGATTTCGCGTGCTTCATTTTCATCTATGCTTACTTCGCCGGTATCTGCGGTTTCACTAATCCTCCTTTTCAATTCACGTTCCATATTTATAAAGTGCCACCTCAGGTTATGGATACCAATATCGCTGAAGTAATCCCCTTTTCGCCTCGTGAATAATTCAATCTGATGAACCAGGTCAAGCAATGTGTTGTTTATTGGCGTAGCGGTAAGAAGAAATAGCTGCTTTCCTTCTGCAATCTCAGACATCTTTTTGTATCTTGAAGTCGGTAGATTTCTGAAATGATGCGCTTCGTCAATAATAATAACCTCCGCGTGTTCTTTAATGTTCCTGACCAGGTCTTCTTTTGAACTTGCTGTTAGCTCAGAATGATTGATAATTCTAAACGGCAGGAATTCATTCAATATTTCCGGCACATATTTCTTTATCTTCGATTCCCACACAGGTTTCCTCGCTGCTTTTGGCACAATCAGAACGACCCTCTTATTTTCTCTCAGCAATAAACGTTCAATCAACATCAACCCAATAAATGTCTTGCCAAGACCCACGCTATCACAAAGGAACGCACCGCCATATCGCGATGCTATTTTCATCAGTGCATGGTAGCTCCTGTAAAGTTTCTATTTCATGCTTTATTTGCACATTCAGCTCGACATTCTCGGTAATCC
>JAODGL010000175.1:1970-3970 GCA_025464585.1 Methanosarcinales archaeon | reverse complement strand
ATTGTCTCCCTGGAGGAGTTAGCCGCGGATAATTTCCAGGAAAAGGTGCAAAGGGCTACTGGCGGTCACATGGAGGATATTGAGCTGATAGTGGTGGACGAGAGCCATAACTTGAGAAATCCCCTCTCTAATAGATGGGAGAACTTCTATACCCTGGTATGGGACCACATTGCCAGGCGTGGCACTGCACCATACATACTGTTCTTAACGGCAACACCGATAAATAATACCATCTGGGACCTCTACTGGCAAATAATGCTGCTCGTCGGCATGGATAAAACGGCATTTATGAAAGAAGGCATACCTGATATATTCAAGTTCTTCAAGAACGTGGATAAATCTGGCAACCCATCCATGCTCAACGATTTGCTTAACGAACTGTCTATAAGAAGGACAAGAGATTACATAAAGAAGAATTATCCCGATGCAACGGTAAAAGGTAAACCGATAACCTTCCCCGAAAGGGTACTTGAAAACATAGAATACAGTCTTGGCGACACTTATAAGGGCATGTATAAGAGAATTGCCAGCGCTATAACTTCTGAGCTGACAATGGCGTGCTATCAGTTATTAAAATACAAGAAGGTTGAGAACCTCACAGGAGAAGAGGAGTGGGACTTAAACCGTATGATAGCGCTTTCCGGTATTCTGAAGACCATATTCCTGAAAAGGCTCGAAAGCAGCATAGAAGCTTTCAGAATAAGCATGAGCAATCATATGAATTTCCTCCAGCGGTTGAAAGAATACATGAACAGAGGTAAGTTGCTGACCAGAGATGCGTTTAACAAATACCTTATGCGGACTGACGAACAGATAGAAGATTTGAATTTTAATTTTATAGAGAACTTGCAAGACTTCAATCTTGAAGATTACCGAGAAGAAGAATTGTTTAACGACATAGATAAGGATATTTCGCTTTTAAATACTATTCTGGATATAGTTAGTGAAATAACACCTGAAAAGGATGCAAAGTTGAACAAAATAAAAGAGCAACTTCTAAGACTCTCAAAAGAAGGTCAGATAATCTTATTTACTTATTATGAAGACACGCTAAATTACATCTATGATAATATAACTAAATCAGAGGAGTTCTCCAGTCTGCGAATAGAAAAAATTGCAGGTTCAACTCCCGTTAAGGAACGTGCCCGCATAGAAAAGGATTTTCTTCGTGGGAGAATAGATATTTTGCTCAGCACAGATGTCCTGTCTGAAGGAACCAATCTACAATCTGCAAAAATCGTCATCAATTACGACCTCCACTGGAATCCCATGCGGATGCTCCAGAGGGCGGGAAGGATAGACCGGATAGGGTCTCCATATAGAGAGATAACTGTTTGCAATACGTTTCCAGAAGACGAACTCGAAGGACTGCTTAATATCGTTCAAACGCTACAGACGAAAATCAGCGAGATAGACCAGGCAGTAGGATTAGACCAGAAAATACTGGGCGAAGAGATTCATCCGAAGGTGTTTGGCATAATCAGAAGAATAAAGGAGAAAGATACGAAAATATTTGATGAACTCGATGCGATGACCTTTGGTGGTGGAGAGAAATTCTATCAACCCATTAAAGACTTCATAAGGAGGCATGGGTTAGAAGAACTGAAGAAAATAGAGAATATGCCCTCTGGGATTCATAGTGGTCTGGAGAGAGGAGAATTAAGGGGTATATTCTTTTATTACAAATACTCGGACGTGTTCCATTTCTGGTATCTCTACGATGTTGATTCCGGGAGCATACTGACCAATAAAACGGAAATAATTGATTTCATCTCTTGCAGTCCCGGTGAGAAAAGAGTTATTCCTGATTTCTTTGACAGGATATATGAAGTAAACGAGATAATAGTTCAGAGGATAGAGGAATTGTATAGAGAACTTGAGCAGAAAGAGAGGACAGATACAGAGTTGGTAAGAATAGCGAGGGATAGAAGTTCTCGATTTATACGAGATTTGATAAAGGAAATCGAACTGCACCTGGAGGAGTATCTTTACGATTACCC
>JAODGL010000175.1:0-1934 GCA_025464585.1 Methanosarcinales archaeon | reverse complement strand
CGCGAGTGGGAGGAGCTGTGGGATACCGTAAGGGGTAAATTATTGGAGGTATCGCTAACTAAAAGACGGCTACAAATATTGAGGAAGCAATGGAGGGTATATAAGAAATCGGGTGACTGGAAAGGGTTAATAAAAGGGATGGAAGTTCTTCTCACGGGAATGAGAGTGAGAAGCCAGGCTGAAATACCACCTTTTGACAGAAACAAGCTGAAATTGGTTGCTGTGGATTTTATCTCTTAAAGAGTACCATTTTAGGATAAGGGAAGATGATGGGAGAAGTGATAAAAGGAGATAAGCCTGTGGATACAGGCGATGTGGAAAGGCAGGTTGCACAGCGGATTCTCAGTGCCGATATAACACCAGATGAGGGGCAGGTTTCTATTGCCGATTTTGAGAGGAAAAATCAATAACCCCTCCCCCTGAGGAACACATCAAAAATCTTGACTGCATTGTCTGGTATATACTCACAATCCACGCAATCATTAAAAACCCTATGTCCAAGTCTTCTACATTCCTCACAAATCGCAAACGTTATTCGCAATTTCTTTCCCATGAACCTTATTTTCCTCTTGCCTCTGAGAGTCCCGATAAGAAACACAGTACCGGAATAGGGGTCTTGAGAAAGTCTTTCATATGCTTTCCTAATATTGTCATTTATACGTGCATCCTTTTTCTCCAACTTTTTACGATTTTTCTCCGCCTTTTCTGTTTCATACAGCTCATATCTCATAATTCAGTCATGACAACCTTCTTAGATGCTTTCGTTCTCGCGGATTCCATTGCTTCCTTTAAAGACCCGTATGCCTGCTTATCAAGAATGATGTCCAGGGTCTCCAACCACGCATCGTCAATCTCAAATGCATCTCGTGCTTCTGTTTCGCCAAGCTTTGTCAGGAGGTCATAGCCAATAGGGACATCTCTTACCTTCGCTTTTATTTTAAACGGCATTAGTTCTACTTCAGATTCATAAGCAGACTTCATGAGTTCGTCTGTTCCTTCACATGCATATTTTCCCATCAAATTCTCTATGTATTCTAATACACCCTTGTTTTCTTTCAGCAAATCTTCCAATTCCATTAGAACCTCCCCACCTTGATTTGTGACTCCAATCCCTTCCTGCTCGGCAACCAGTTCATTTTCAATCAGATATTCCAGATCTTCATAAACTTCTGGTGTGAAAGGACCCAAATGCCACCGGTAGAAGTTATAATTGAACCCCTTGACTTTATCTTTTACCATCTCACGTTCAGCAAAGAATACAAGCTTCATTAATTTGGTTATACCCCATATCCTCCCTTTTTCTTCTGCCTTTTTAATTAAGTAAAGCAAGAGCACTTTATCTATTATCGCTTCTTCAGGATTCCTGAATTTCTCCTTGAACTCCATCGTTTGTCCCCTCCCTTTCAGCAGTTCCTATAATATATCTATTGGTATGTAGATATATAAAAACAAAGTATAAGGGAGGGGGAATAAGCGATAACCTTAGGAGAGATAGAAGCTCTGATAGAAAATGATAAATTTGACCCTGCGCTAAAATTAAAACTCGATGTTGATGCCTACAGAGTTATGGAAGATAATGAAAAGGACATAAAGAAAGCAGTGTCGTGGGTTTTGCGAGAAATAACGAAGAAGAATCCGGATGGTGTTGCAGAATTTTTAACACGATGGGCAAAATCAAATCCAGATAAGGATGCGAGATGGATAATAAAGGATGGGATGACGAAGTTGCCAGCCAAAAGTGAAAGATTAGAAAAGGAGATGAATACATGGTAAATGTAATCAAAATAATTTAGAAAGGAGGTTGCGTCGTTAACAGCAGACCCCTTGCGAAGCAAGAAGAATTCATACCTATGAAACTTTATATAGAAATTTGTTCATAAATACCTAAGTTTCAGAGTATAAATAATAATAGACTTTCTATCAACAAACTTTAC
>JAODGL010000003.1 GCA_025464585.1 Methanosarcinales archaeon | reverse complement strand
CAGTAAAGCGTGAGATGACAAAAGAGACCTTAAAAGAGATAAGAAAGAAGCTGGATGAACATGTTAAAAATACTTATCTGAAGTCTGTTCAAGCTCCGATAGGTGTAAAAGCGAGGATAAAAGCGTGGATGGAACTAACCTGAAAAGGAAGTTGAAGAGAGATGTCAGAAGTCGAGATAGAGAAACTAAAATCGGTAAAGGATTTCGGCGGTCTGGTGGAGTATCTGCGAGATGAACTGGATTGGCCAATAGAAGCTGATGATGCGGAGGATATAACCTTTGATTATAATCCAACGGAGTTGGGAATAGAGAAAAAACACGCGGCGAAAATAAAAACGATAAAGCAGATAAGACCGTTGACGGATAATCAGCCGTGGGGGCTCTTCTACATCGAGTTTGAGCCGAAGAAATTACCCGTAGTTGTTTTGAGGCGGATACTCAGAGCGCTTATTCACTCTCGTAGATCCGCAGATGACAGGATGAAAACATGGGCTCTGCATGATTTGATCTTCATCTCAGCGTTGGGCGAGGCGAACGAACGGAAGATAACATTTGCACACTTTTCTGATACCGAGAAGGGGTTGCCGGAGTTAAGGACGTTCTCATGGGACGCCAGTGATACGTATCTCCATTACTTACAGAATATACTGGATATTAAGAAATTACGGTGGCCCGTGAACGAAGCCGATGTAGCAGCATGGCGTGCACAGTGGTCTTCTGCCTTCACACTCAGGCATCGCTACGTCATCACAACATCAAGAGACCTGGCAGTCGAGATGGCTCGGTTAGCTGCACAGATACGTGATCAAGTAAAGGCGGTTTTTGAATACGAATTGGCGAGCGGTCCGCTACACAAGCTCTTTGAGAGTTTCAAGAAGACGCTGATTCATGACCTGGAAATTGAAACATTTGCGGACATGTACGCGCAAACAATTGCGTACGGATTATTCTCAGCGAAAGCGACCCATGAAGGCGAGTTTGCACTTGAAGACGTCTCCGCAATAATACCCAATACCAATCCGTTCTTGCGAAACCTGTTTGACGAATGCACTCGAATCGGGGAGACCCAGAAGGATAGTTTGGATCTCGAAGAACTCGGCGTTACGGAACTGGTAAAGATGCTCAAGGATGTTAATATAGAAGCGATATTACAGGATTTCGGGAAGCTGAAAAGGATAGAAGACCCGGTCATCCATTTTTACGAGGATTTTCTGAGGGAATACGACCCGAAACAGAAGGTGAAGCGAGGGATTTTCTATACCCCTGATTCGGTTGTTTCGTTTATCGTTCGTTCTGTGGATTATCTACTCCGGACAGAATTTGATTGCCCGGATGGACTGGCAGATACCTCTACTATTCCTGTTAAGACCAAACAGGGGATAAAACAAGTACCTAAGGTTCAGATACTCGATCCTGCTGTTGGAACCGGAACATTTCTTAAATACGTAATAGATGCGATAAAGAAGACCTTTGACGAGAACCATAAGAATTTGAGTGCTGAGGAATTAAAAACAGAATGGAACAGATACGTTGATAATAACTTATTGCCGAGGGTGTTTGGATTTGAGCTGCTGATGGCGCCTTATGCGATTGCGCATCTGAAATTGGGGCTGAAATTGAAAGAGACGGGCTATGATTTCTCATCGCATCGAAGGCTGGGTGTATGCTTGACGAATGCACTGGAGTCCGGGAGAGAATCTGCGAGAAAGCTTGATGCTTATTTAGGCTGGTTAGCACAGGAGAGTAAATATGCCAATTACGTAAAAACGGCTAAGAATATTTCCGTCATTATTGGGAATCCGCCGTATTCTGGTCATTCTGCTAATATTCATTGTGACTGGATAGCGGATCTTTTGAGAGGGAGAATATCAGATGGTGCAAGGGAATCCAATTATTTTGAAGTTGACGGGAAACCGCTCGGTGAGAGGAATCCAAAATGGTTGAATGATGACTATGTTAAATTTATTAGATTTGGACAATGGAGAATTGATAAAACAGGAGAGGGCATATTAGCATTCATTACCAACCATAGTTATCTTGATAATCCAACTTTTAGAGGGATGCGGCAACAATTAATGGAATCGTTTACGGATATATATATCTTGGATTTACATGGAAATTTAAAGAAGAAGGAGAAGTGCCCTGATGGTTCAAAAGATGAAAATGTATTTGATATCAAACAGGGTGTTGCTATTGGTATTTTTGTTAAGAATCCTAAAAAAACCGGTCCTGCTAAAGTTCATCATGCTGATTTATGGGGTCTTAGAGAGGAAAAATACCAACGGCTTTTTGACAGTAGCATTGAGACCATGAAATGGGAAAAAGTAACTCCCACTTCACCCTTTTACTTTTTCTATCCACAAGATGTGGAACTGAAAGCGGAATATGAATCAGGGTGGAAGATAACAGACATAATGCCTGAAAATTCAGTCGGGATAGTTACTGCCAGAGACCGTTTAACGATTCAGGATTCGCCCGAAAAGGTTTGGGAAATAGTTCAGGACTTTTCAGCTCTGCCTGAAGATATTGCGAGAAGTAAGTATAATTTAGGAAAAGATGCTCGAGATTGGAAAGTATCGTTAGCTCAAAATGACTTAAAAGAATCCGGTTTGAAAAGAGAACTCATTGTTCCTATTCTCTACCGCCCATTTGATATAAAATATACGTATTACACGGGGCGTTCCCGGGGATTTATCTGTAGGCCGCGCCCTGAAGTCATGCGGCATATGATGCTGGAAAATTTGGGATTATTAATTTGTAGGCAGCAGAATAAAGTAGGATTTTATCATGCTTTTATTTCAGGAAAAATTGTTGAATCTTGTGTGGTTTCCAATAAAACCAGAGAAATTAATTATCTCTTTCCGCTATATCTCTATCTTAATAAGCCTAAAGTAATATTGTCTGATGCGAAAGCATCTAAACCAGAACGTGCCCCTAACATCGCTGACGATTTTTTACAAGCCATAAAAGATGCATTAGACACCGAACCAACACCGGAGGAGATTTTATATTACATTTACGCCATTCTATATTCGCCGAGTTACCGCAAACGTTACGAGGAATTTTTGAAGATAGATTTCCCAAGAGTG
>JAODGL010000173.1 GCA_025464585.1 Methanosarcinales archaeon | reverse complement strand
TGCGTTCCTTTCACCGGCATGAAGTGCGAACATTTTTCCCTTTCTCTTTGCCCCTTCAGCTAAAAGTTTCAGGTCTTCCCACGGATGGTCCGCAACACTGCTCATGCCTATCCCATCCACCGATTCAAGAAGGCTGTAAATATCTTCAGTCCCGGTTCCGGCGGCTGGTCTGCCAAATATTTTCATGCTCAACCCCGCTTTCCCACCGGTCGAACCAAAAGCTTCTTTCAAAGCTCTCACACCAAAAACGCCACCCTCGCGGAAATCCGCAAACAGTTGTGTACCGGAGGCAAAAATGTCCTCAATGGTGTCTTTCATGGCGGAAACAGAGTTATCATAAGGTATTTCAGCCAGTATTCTATGCTTGAACCCACCGGGACCCACTAACTTCTCTACGGGCATAAAATCAGGTTCTTTTGCTACGGAATCGCCAATATGTGTATGCACGTTGACGAAAGAGGGAATAACAATGCCTTTTACCGCTGCTTCTACCCTGTCATCGCCAATCTCTTTTATCTTCCCCTGCTCAATGACCACATATCCTTCCTTCTCCTCGAATTCCGCGCCATATACAATAGTCCCTGAAAGTGTTAGTTCGTGCATTTGCATTTATTCACCTTTAAATCTTTAAACGTTTAATTTAAAAGAAAGACAATAAAAGAAAGAGTATAAAATGGATACGAACCTGATAAAAGACTTTATAAGGAAAGAAAACGTTTTTGCAGTTATCGGCGTTTCGAGAGACCCCGCGAAGTACGGGCATCAGGTATATAAAGACCTGAAAGAGGCGGGCTATGTGGTTTACCCCGTGAACCCCAATATTGACAAAGTCCTGGGCGACCCCTGCTATCATTCGTTAAGTGAACTGCCTGAAAAACCAGACATTGTTGACATCGTAGTCCCACCAAAGGTAACAGAGAAGATAGTTGAGGAATGCAAGGAATTGGGAATAGAACGAGTATGGCTGCAGCCGGGTTCGGAATCCGAGCATGCAATAAATTTCTGCCGTAAAAACGACATAAAAGTAGTGCATGATGTATGCGTGATGATAAAAAGAAGAAATCCTTAACTTAAATCCAGCAAAGCAAGAACTTTATTTCTAAACGAATTTATTGATTCTATGCATTTCATCCCTCTGATGCCTAATATCCTACCTATTTCTTCTCTATATCTCCGCTCCACCTTTATACCCGCGCGTTCCAGCCCTGTGGACAATTTTTTGTTAAATCCCTTCCCTGCTCTGTCATAGTCGGTTAGAATAACTACGCGCTTGTATCTGCTCCTCAGATAATCGAGGAAGTCGACATAAGAGGACCCGGAGGAATACATCACTATCTCCTTCGTAATGCCCATCTCCCTCAATGCTTCCTTATCATGGGCGCCTTCAACCACAACAGCATCTACAAGCTCGCCCATTTCCTGAACCACGCTCGTTAGTTCCAGAAGAGTTTCGCAATCCTCCCTTTGCATCGCTCTATTCGTTTTGTTCATACCCGCCTCGCATATGGACAGACAAAATTTATCTTATCTTATAGTTAAAAAATAATGGATGAAAAATGCTGGAGAATTGGAACGTGTTGGTAATAGCGGGGAGGAATACAGAAGCGGAGTTATTGAAGGAATTGGAAGAAGATGGGGAGTTCGAACGTTCCGGATTCAAAGATGTATTGGTAGGAAGAGTGGTGGATATAGTGGAGTTCCTGGAGGATGCAGAGAATAAAAGATATACTCATTTAAACAGGGTTATCCCCATTGATGACGCGTTCTTTGTGTCGCCGGAGAACGTGGTAGAGATATTGAAGAGGAGAATAGAGCGGTATATAGATGAAATCGAGCCAGGGGATACTTTCGGATTCAGAGTTGAGAGAAGGGGAATGAAAGAAGAACTTTCAAGCCAGGCGGTAGAAAGAGAGGTTGGCGGGTACTTTTACGACCTGGTAGAGAAGATAAATGGTAGAAAGCCAAAAGTGAACCTTAAGAACCCGGATAAGCTGATAGCAATAGAGATAGTAGGGAATAGATGCGGAATTGGTTTTATCACAAAGGAGATGCGCGAGAAGTATAGCGTGATAAGGGTAAAGTGACCTCTCTGCGCTCTCATTTTTTATCCTGCTGATTATTTTACATTATGGAGAAGAAGATACTGCAAGTTGCCCTTGATGTGTTAGAGCTGAAAAGAGCGATAGAAATAGGAAAAGAGAGTTTGGAAGGTGGTGCTGACTGGTTAGAGGCAGGAACGCCATTGATAAAAAGCGAAGGAATGAATGCAATAAGAATGCTGAAAGAGGTTTTTCCAGACGTGAAAATAGTAGCAGATATGAAGACGACGGATACCGGTGCAATAGAAGTGGAGATGGCAGCGAAGTCTGGCGCTTCTGTGGTCTCTATACTTGCAGTTGCGGATAATGCCGTGATAGAAGAGGCGGTAAAATCTGCTCGTAAATACGGTGTGGCGATTATGGTTGATATAATGAACGTAGAGGACCCGGTGAGGCGAGCAGAGGAGATGGAAGAGATGGGTGTGGATTACGTCTGTGTGCATGTAGGGATAGACCAGCAGATGCGAGGTATGGATACACTGAACCTTCTGGAAAAAGTATCTGCTGCGATAGACACACCATTAGCAGTAGCAGGAGGTTTGGATGCGGAACTGGCATCAGAAGCGGTGAATTTGGGCGCTGAGGTTGTTATTGTTGGTGGGAACATAACGAGGTCTGCGAATGTGCGTGAATCAACGGTAAAGATAAGAGAAAGCATGGATTTGGGAATGGAGAAAGGAGCAAGGAAGAGGGAGAGAGCACTGGATGAACAGATCTTCGAGTTGTTTATGCAGGTGTCCACACCGAACATATCAGATGCAATGCATCGTAAAGGAGTGATGCGGGATATAAAACCGCTATTTGAGGATATAAAGCTCGTGGGTAAGGCGGTAACCGTGCAGACGTTTGAGGGCGACTGGGCAAAACCGGTAGAGGCAACAGATGTAGCAAAGGAAGGAGATGTAATTGTAGTTTATGCAGGCTCGAAGGATGTTGCACCCTGGGGTGAACTCGCATCGTGGAGCTGTAAGCAGAGAGGGATTGCAGGTATCGTTATAGACGGTGCAGTGCGGGATGTAGGGGAAATAAAGCGATTGAGATTCCCGGTTTTTGCAAAATACGTGGTGCCAAATGCGGGTGAGCCAAAGGGATTTGGAGAAATAAATGCTGAGATACAGTGCGGCGGACAGGAAGTGAAACCAGAAGATTGGATCATAGGCGATGACAATGGTGTTGTGGTCGTTCCAAAGGAGCACGCGTATGAAATAGCAAGACGTGCGAAAGAGGTATGGAAGAACGAGGAACGAGTAAGGGAGGAGATAAAGAGAGGTAAGACACTTTCTCAAGTGCTGGATTTATATAAGTGGGAGAAGAGATGAACCAGAAACAAGTATTTATTATCGGGCACAAAAATCCTGATTGCGATTCCATCTGCTCCGCTATCGGGTATGCATACTTCAAAAATATGGTTGATAAGAGATACCTGTATATTCCCGCAAGGGCTGGCGAAATAAATAGCGAAACAAAATTTGCACTCGAGAAATTTGATTTTGAGCCTCCAATCGAGATAGAAAGTCTCGCACCCACTGCCAGTGATATGGAATTGAAGAAACCCATTGTCGCTTCACCCTACGATTCCCTAAAGGATGTCGCTTCTTTGATGAGAGAAAGGGGTATTCGCACCGTTCCCATCGTAAACTCCACCAAAAGGCTATCTGGAATTATTGGTCTGAAAGACATCGCTGAACACTATATTAGTACCATGGGGTTTGGTGACTTATCAACGACTCCGATTGACCTGAATATTCTGGTTGATACCTTAGACGCAAAAGTGATTACCAATCCCAGGAACATTGATAAACTAAGTGGTAGAATATTTATTGCAGCAATGCAGAAATCAACGATTTTAAACGAAATCCAGACGGGTGACGTCGTTATTCTTGGCGACAGGACGGATGTTCAAATAGATTTAATTAATTCCGGATGTTCTGCACTTATAATTACCGGCAATTCCACCATTAGCCAGGAAGTCATCTCTTTAGCAAGCAAAAAAGGAACGTTAGTTGTTTCTTCTCCGTACCACACGTTTGATACCGCAAAGTTATTTGCTCTATCAACGCCTCTACATTCTATAATGTCAAAAGAAGTGCCCGTAGCAGGGCTTTATACCAGGATTTCTGAGATAAGACATAAAGTCGCAGAATCTAAATATCGCTGTGTGCTACTGGTAAACGGAGACAACCGTTTGATAGGTATAATCACAAGGACGGATTTACTGCATCCAGTAAGAAAAAAGGTCATCTTGGTTGACCATAATGAGATTTCGCAGGCGGTTGACGGAGTACAGGAAGCCGAGATACTGGAGATTATTGACCATCACCGGGTTGGAGACATATCCACACTGATGCCTATCCATGTTCACAATGAACCTATTGGCAGTACATGCACCATCATTGCTGGATTTATGTTCCTTCATCAAATGGATATTTCGCGAGAGATAGCGGGATTGCTTCTCTCTGGCATTCTATCTGATACCTTAATCCTGACATTGTCCACCACCACGGAACGAGATAAAGAAAATGCACATAAATTGGCTGGTATTCTCGATGTTGAGATAGAAGAATACGGCAAAGAACTTTTAACCACGAGTATAAATATAAAGGGTAAAAACGCCAGAGAAATCCTGCTTCATGATTTTAAAGAATATATGCTGGGCACGAAAAAAGTGGGTGTGGGTCAAATAATGGCTTTGGATGAGGATGAGATAGGTGCGAAAGAAAGGGATATTAAATCTGAGATGGAGCGCTTACGTAAGGAGAAGCAATACGATTTGGTCGCTTTCCTCATCACAAATCCATTACGAAAGGGAGAAGAGATTTTGGTCAAAGGAGATGGGAGGATAATAGAAAAAGCGTTCGCCGTAAAAATACAGGATGATAAATGTGTTATTCCAAGAACTTTATCGCGAAAGAAAGATTTTATCCCTGCAATAGGATACTTTTGCGAGCAGGCATCGGCTCGGAATTCGGTTGGATTTTGAATTTGAATGAACGGACATGGTGTCGTAAGTTATTTATATATATATTCACATCTATCTGAAAATTGGAAACCATGTAAGATATTCGAAGAAAGTTCGGATATACTACGTTATATGACATTCCGCCAGCCTCTAAAGGAGTTAATTTTGAGGGATTTTCGTGGCAAGTTGCTGTGTTGCATAATTAAACTTTCTTCGCTATATGATTCTTACAGATATATTCTTTATTCAGACCAAGCTTGCGAATAATGACCCATGAGTCATGTCATACTTTAATATAGCATTATAGAAGAGATATTTCAATTTTATCTCATTAAACATATTTTTACCTTTGTAGACGTACAAATTCACCAAATTTACGCTTTACTGCCGAGAAGGTACCTTCCGTATTCCATCGCTTTCCGTATTTGTACTTGTCGCGCCAACCTTCGTAGCCTATTTCTCGAAATTCTCGTGCATATTCCTTCCTTGGGTTCTTACTTCGATATGTTGGTCCTTCATTCTTCCTTATTTTTATCGCTGGCGTAATATCATGCGATTCGAGCACTTTGAAATTATCATTGGAGTCGTATGCTCCATCCGCGTTTGCTTGCACGACCTCACCGCCCGCAGCCTTAACGTTCTCCACCGATTGCTCTATCAGGTTCTCAAATTCCTTTGTATCTGAAACGGACTCATCTGTGGCTTCGATGCCCACCACTTGCTTATTTTGGTCATCTACCGAGATATGAACTTTAATCCAACCCCTGCGAACCTTCCACTTTTGCCTCATCCACTCTCCACGATTCGTTACCTTCGCTCCAGAAGAGTCAAGGGAAATCACCACCTCTTTGCCTCTATATGGAATCAGCGTCTTTTTTATCTCTATACTGACCTTATTTACCCTCCTGCAAATGGTGGTATAGTCAGGCACGTCAAAGCTGATAAGCTTGGATAATCCTCTAAGAAATCCTTCAAGCCCTCTGTAATCTATGCTCAGAAGCACGTGTAAGTATGCCAGAAACACCATCAGGCATCCGGGATATTCGTACGGTGCACCCACCTTCTCCCTATTCAACTGTTCCAAATCTTTGTTCCACGACTCAATGAAATCCAAAGAGATATATGCTTCTCCACGAGCTACGAGTTTTTCATTGTATTCTCTCCAGTTTCGCTTATCTTCATATTTCTTACCCCAACGCTCTTTTTTCATAAAAATGTCTTATATGAAATAGACCTTATTTAAAGTTATGCAACA
>JAODGL010000119.1:1448-5081 GCA_025464585.1 Methanosarcinales archaeon | reverse complement strand
ACAATCTTTTTCGAATAGCCACGAATCTTCTTCAAGCCCACTTCCGTATCAAGATTAGCAATATTGACAATTTGCGAAGGCGCAGCGACTTTATTCACCGCCCTTAATATGTCGGCGAACACAAAAACAGTCTCTTTCTTTGCATCTAAAACGCATACACCTTTCTTACGCATCGCGATAAGCTCAAGCAGCCTGTTTGCAACGTCTATTTTTGAATCACCTTTAGATGGCGGTATATAACTTTTGCTGGCTGCTCCAACTTCTTTTTCTAACCTCGTTGCCGCTTCAAGCATTCTCTTCTGCCGTTCAAACTCCTCGCTGCTAATTATACCAGATTTATAAGCAGATTCAAGAGTCAGGATAACGCCCACGGTGTTGTCCCTGTATCCTGCATGCACGTTCACCGTTACTACCTTGCATCTTGCTCCTACTCCGCTATCCTCCACCGCCTGATCCAGGTTTTCTCCTATTATCATACTCGAGCAGGTGCCTACCACACCCATTAGCTGTGGATGAAACATCTCTTCCGCTTTTATCAGCACACTTACCAGTGAGTCATGCCCGCCGAAGACAAAATTGCTCTCGTTCATCGCAGAGGTTAGTACGTGCATCCCATCTTCTTCAAGCAGTCTGCTGTGTTTGAAGCTGCACCCTGCGGGACCATGCATAACTGCAACGTCCACATCTAAATCGCGAAGCGTATAAAGCGCAGCTACAATTGCACTCGGTCTGGGATGCAGAATCATCTCTATTTCCATTTCTTCGCTCATATTCCTGTTGTCCTAAGCTTAATTTTTCTCAAACCCACATCCTTTGCAGCATTATAACCTTTATTATTTATACTTTGAAACTTAGGTATTTAAAATAAAAAGCTAAAATGGAGAGAAAGATAAAATATATCGAGCATCCTTCGGACGTGGGATTCGAAACGTATGGCGATACGCTGGAGGAACTATTTGCTAATGCCGCTATCGCAGCTTACAGCTTCATGACCGATGTAGATGCGATAGAAGAAGAAGTGGAGCGAGAGGTAGAGATCAAATCAGAAGACCTCTATAGCTTGATGTTTGATTGGCTGGACGAGATGATTTTTTTGTTCGAGTCAGAATCGCTGGTCATGAAAAAATTCGATATAGACGTGGATTCCTCCAATTTTAGCATAACAGGTAAGTGCAGGGGCGGGAAATTCAATCCCGCCAAACATGAATCCGGCATAATAATAAAAGCCGTCACGTACAACATGATGGAGATAAAGAAGAACGAAGCCTGGCGTGCAAGGGTTGTTTTGGATGTGTAAAAAACCAACCCTCTAATCAGCTAACTGGCGTCCTTTTTCCATCGCTATCTTCTCTTCCTCCGGGTCCCAATCTGTGTTTGGCGCCGGTATCTTCAGGGGTTCTGGCACTTCTCCGTTCTTCCATAATGCCACAACTGGATGATTCACACGCTTAAGGAACTCCTTCAGTTCTTCCGGGTCCACGCAATCCTCCTCTGTTGCTATTTTATCATACATCTCCGCAGGGATAAATTCCGCAAGCATTTGCTTATATTCCTTGGGCATCCACACGATACGATGCCATCCACCGTCTGCACGAACAAACTTCCTCGACTTCGGTGTTCTAAAAGATATGCCGCAATATCCGTGGTTCTGCTGTCCCCCACTTATAAGTTCTGCGAGCTTTGAGAATGTCATGCCCAAAGGCGTATCTCCGCCGTATCTCCGGTCTACCAGTCCCAAGCCGTCAACATCGGGTATATAAAAGATAGCAGCTTCGAAACATCCACAATTCGTTTGCGGGTAGGTTATCGAGGAGTACATTACCACGCGTTTGTAAGTCCTGTTTGACTTCTCGTATATTTTTTCATTCACACCTGTGTATTCCCCTCCCCAGGGGTCCACACATTCGCCCAATGGCATCTCAAATGTATATCCATACGGGTCGAGGTCACACATTACTTTCGCACCCAGCCATGTGATTATCCCACAATAAGGTGGTCTATCCGGCGCCACCACGCATACATGGGTTGGTGCAAAGGTTTGACAGATAGTGCAACCATAAAAAGTGTCAACGTCCTCGTCGGAAAACTCCCTCGCACTTTCATCCACCCTCTCCCAGTACGGCGTGCACACCGTATCTATTATCTTTTTTGTAAGCTTTGACCCGCCTAATTCCTCGGTTGCTATCAGTATCTTCGCATCTGCCTTCTCCACCAGCGGGAATTGTATCTTGCAAAGGTTTATCATTGCCTGACCAAGATGCTTGAAGTCATGCTTCGATGCATATTTTTTATGCAATCGCAGCCATATTGTATCGCGAGTGTTAAGAAGCATCCACCCCTCTCCCTCTTCCAATGCGAAATACGTCCACCTTGTAAGCAAATCCAGGTAATCGTCTGTTAATTCCTTACCATAGTACCGTATCCAGAACCCAAAAGGAAATGATTGCCCTTCTATATCCTTTATCTCCGGTCCTATTACCTCTACTCGCCCATCTTCTATCCTTTCTTCATCGCTCACCACTTCGATGAAGAAGAAACTGCTGTACCGGTGCTTTGGACCTCCTAATTCACAATGCATGTCATGTTTCCTCACGCGGAGTCCAAATTGCCTTGGAGAGATGTCGTATGTTATTCCCTTGAAAAAGTCGTCTGGATTCGTTGGCGCCTGATAAACCTCGCCCTTGGGCAATGAGTCCCATATTTCTTGCCTCTCCTGCTCTTGTGCCTGTTCCTCCTCTTTTGTTTCTCTTTCTTTCATCTATTATAGCTCGTTTATTATCCCCTCTAAACCTTCCTTCCATTCCTGAAATGAAAGCGCGCAGATAGAAAATGTAGCTTCTTCTATTTCTATATTATCTAAGACAACGGTATCGACACCTGCGCTTTTTAACGCGCTGACGATGGATTTCAAAATATCAGGATTGTAACCCACCAATACCACAACTTCCGGTTTAGCTGACAGTCCTAATTCTTCTCTCCAATTATATTGTAAGTAAAAGACTATTTCAGCCGCGAACATCTTCCTCGCTTTTAGTCCTCTCTTCTTTAGTTCTACTACCGTGTTTCCAGTCGCTGCAACCGTGGCATCTGTTTTAGATGCGAGTTGGATAACATAATCTAATAGCTTCTTATCGCCAAGCGCGATCCTGCTACAAAGCTCACCGCACATTATGAGCATTTTCGCTTTGTTCGTTAGCTTCGAGTTCAAATATCCGACAATGTCAGCCATTTTTTCGCTCATGATTATTATTTATTTCCCATTGGAGTTGTTCCGATATAAGTTCTAGGATGTGAACTTTTTGTTATTTATGTTATGACAAAATGTTATAAGCATTCCCACCCCCATTTTCTGACATGGGAATACAAAAAGAGTATATTTTATTGTGCCTACAAGAGTTAGAAGAAGCCATTGGTGGTTACTTTGGAACAGATATAAACAATTTAGTGAAAGAGTTAGGAGTCACATATAGGGCTCTTTAGAAAAGGTTGAAAGAATGGCTGAAGACAGATCCAGGTAATAGCTCAATATTCTCGGATGAAACTCTCAACGAATGCATTATCGTTGATAATCCTAATCAAATGTTCACATACACCGACCTGCTCGCGAGTTTCAGGAAGGGCATGAGGAACGGC
>JAODGL010000119.1:0-1398 GCA_025464585.1 Methanosarcinales archaeon | reverse complement strand
AACGGCAACTGGCGCAGACTACGACGATTAGAGAAGGCGTTATACATGGCGGCGCTGTGGTATTCATGCATGCGAGGAGCGATATTAAACGAAATGGTTGTGAGTAAGTTGTCTGTGCTTGTGGATAAATCAAAAGCGACATCGGGTGCGCGAGTATTCAAAAGGGGATATGAAATGATGTTTATGGGTTGCACCTTATGTTGGTGTTTGCGCAGATATTGAATCTGTTGAAAAAGTACTTGTTGATGAAGCGAAAAGGATTACAGAGGAATGTAAACTTGTCAAAAAAGCTTCAGGATGAGGGGAAGGTATTTATAGATGGAAAATAAAAGAAGAAATGGTGAAGATGGAGAAAGTAATAAGCATTGATGAAGACGTCATCTCTGAGCTGGCTCCGTATCTGAAAGAAAAAAGGGTGTCGCAGTCTGTGTTAGTTAGCACCATATTGAAGGACATTTTGTTCGCGGAAAAATATGCAAAAGCCAATCAGACTTATGCAATAGTTGAGCAGTTCTTAGTTGACCTATACCGTATGGGGATTTTAGAGTATAAAGACCTGCTACCGGTTCTTGGATTTGAGAGAGCTTTGGAAGTTACAAATACAATTAGAACAGCAAAAAGGTTTAAATCATGGTTAAAGAGATAGTATGCGATACGAGCACGATTATAACTCTGTTTTCAGCATATCATTTATCTGAAGATAAGGGCATGTATTTGCAAGAGCTTAAAAAGTATAAGTTAATTGCGCCAAATTCTGTTCGCGACGAATTAGAAGATTTTGGGAAGCGAGATAATGATTTAGGTTTATTTGCCAGGGAATCACTGAGCTATGAGATAGATTTTCAGTCAGTGGAAGTAGAAGATATTGAACGGTATAAGAAGGTTCTCGGTGTTAGAGGGCGCAGAGGAATAACTGACTGTGACACAGCTTGTTTATCTTTAGCGATTGAGAGGGATATCCCGTTATTCATTGATGATTTCAAAGCACAATTCCATTTTTCGTCCTTTTTTGATGAGCATGACATATTCTTTGGTATTTTGCTGGTCTGTTCGATTCTTGGAGGGTTTATGAGCGAACCAGAAATATTTAGCTTTATTTTTGACAAACTTGTTCCGAATCGCTGGGGGAACATATCGCTGCGCAACCTTCTAACCGTAAAACATGCAGTGTCTGAGTATTTAGGGCTTGCCAAGAAATAAGTTGATAAGTTTTATTAACTAAAAGTGCACATATATCATCATGGATGATATAGAGAAGCATAAAAATTGGTTGAAAGTTTTGGCATTGGCAGATGAGGCACTAAAACGTAAGTTGGCTGCGGCTAAAGCACTTGACTTAGGCTGGGGCGGAATCTCGACTGTTACAAGAATCACCGGCATGTCCCCTACAACGATAAG
>JAODGL010000172.1:649-5131 GCA_025464585.1 Methanosarcinales archaeon | reverse complement strand
GTTCTTTCGCCACGAAAGATCGTTTTAGCCGCGTCATCTCTTCTAAATTTAGCGCAAGACCCATACCTTCACTTATACGCATCAAATCCTCATCATGCGCGTCCCTTATTCTTACTTCAAACCTCTTCTTGTTCCTGGAACGATTACCAAAAGAACTTTCTCTTCCTGCTCCCATCTTTCAATCCCTCTTTCTGTTTTGTGGCTTTAAAAATAGACCGGAAGAAATCCTCTATCAGGTCTAATGCCTCCGGAAGTATTACGAACACCGCATAAGCAATAACAATCAGCGCAATCATCGCACCTATCCGCGCAATCACGCCATGAGCAATATAAAAGCTCTGCAAAGGCGAGCCAAACCACTGCCCGAAATATGCAGATACGACAAACACATTCCTTAAAATATTCAATCCATAAATAACGGGCACAGAGACGAAAAAAGCTTTTAATTTTCTTCTTATCGAAGCATTGACGGCGAATATCAAACCAATAAAGAGAACCATACTTTGTATCGCGGTGCACGCTAAGATTATCTCTATCGGTTTGTTGAAATCGTGAAAAGACTCGTTGGTGGTGTAAATGCTGGATGGCGGCACCATATAAACGCCCACGTTCAAAAGATTTAGCATCACGGTGGTGATTTTAGTGGTGGTATAAATGAGGAGTTCTGAGAGAGGGGGAAATTCAGAAAAAGGGAAGTAAAAGACTGCGGTTATAAGTGCAACTTTTGTTATCGTGAAGAATAAATCCTCATTCTCTTCTGTTTTTACCAGTAGGAAAGCGAAAAAAATCGAAAAGGCGAGAAATATCAGTGATAATGAGGCATCAAAGTATTCTTCCAGCGATAAATAGTATGAAACTTCGAAAAAGCAGTAAATCGAGATGAACATCCAACCTATTGCCGCTACCTTCCTTCTACGGAATAAGAGCGCCAGGGAAAAAAGACCTATTGCGATAAACGGGAGGATGAATTTTTCAATCATTTATTATACTCTACAAGCTTTCTGACAATAAAAATTACGATGCCTTTTTATACTCTTGAAATTTGAACTATTAACAGTGGTCAAATGTCAGGTGAAGATAAAAGCGAAGGCGCGGGGGAAGCGGGAATGAAGACGGGATACATCGGTATTTTAGCTGTTGGATTGATGATTGGGATAATAATAGGAGTTGCAGTTGGGGCTTTTGCTTTCCCTCGAACTCAAAGTGTTAGTGTTGCAAATGAATTAGCACCGGGGGAAGCGGGGAAAAAGGTTACTGACTTTATCACGAATTATTCGGGTTATTTTCGTCTCCCACCCGGCATTGATATTGCACTGATAAATGTAACAGAGGTAGAGAACGCGAACTTGTATAAAATCGTGATTAATATATCCGTGATGGGGAAATCAGAAACGGTGGAATCATATATGACAAAAGACGGTAAATTGCTATTCTTAGGTGGAATTGAGATAGAAGAATTTGAAGAGCGGGTGGAGCAGCAGAGGAAGGAAGCAGAAAATCGTACTCGGGAGCCGCAGCAACAGCAGAATACAACAATCGGCAATTTCATCGTAAGTGGTGATGAAATATGCAGAGAGGATGGAAAACCAATTATCTATTTCTTTGGTTCGGAAAGGTGTGGATATTGCAAATGGGAACAGCCCGTAATGGTAAATGTAACGTCAAAGTTCGAAGGATATATTTCATTTCATGAGAATATAGACACAACCAGAGATAGTGAAATATTTGGTAAATATAACCCTCGCGGCGGCGTGCCCACTTTGGTATTGGGCTGCAAGTATTACAGGGTTGGCGCAGGTACAAGTATGGGTGAGGAGCAGGAAGCTAAGGTCTTAACCGCACTAATTTGTGACTTAACCGACAATAAACCCGTAGATGTTTGCACAGACCCCGAAATTGAAGAGTGGATAAATAGAATTGAGTGAGAAAACAAAAAAGCAAAATCTTCCATTGAAGTATAAAATCATTGAAATCCGATGAAAATAACATTTCTGAAGCTTTCGGGCAATTTGCAAATACCGCGATTTTAGTTCATACCTCACAAATAATAATACCGTCCGTGCTTCTTCTGTTCACGGTCCTTTGCCGACCCTATCTTATTTATCCTTGGTCGAAGCGTAGATTCATCACGCCTGAAAGTCACACCTAAATCCTTCAAAAACAAGTTCATTCCCTCACGCATCCCAAAACAACCTTTTATCTCACCTCGCACTCCGGGTTCACCGTCGAAAACCATCAATCTGTCGCTCAACAAATCTATTAAATATATGTCATGGTCTACAATCAACATGGATACGCCTCTTCGTTCCGCATACCGCCGGACGGTCTTTATCAACCGCACCTTCTGCTCCACATCGAGATGCGCTGACGGTTCGTCCAGCATATATAAAGAAGCATCATGGCAAAGACACGCAGCTATTGCCACGCTTTGTAATTCACCGCCACTGAGCTCCCTTATGTTCTTCCCCTCTAACTCTGATATTCCCAGCGGGTCTAACACATCAATAATATCTGCTTCGCTCAGCTCCCCTTTTAGCGAATAAATAAAATCCTTCACACGCATATCCAGCTCTCCCTTTATATACTGCGGCTTGTAAGAGACGGTAATGTCAAACGATATTTGACCCGTTGTCGGCACTATCTCACCTGCTAATACCTTCACAAACGTGCTTTTACCAATGGCATTTCTTCCCACGATGCCCAATACTTCCCTCTGCTCTATACTACCCGGCTTTGCATCCAATACAAAACCATCGCG
Source organism: Methanosarcinales archaeon (assembly GCA_025464585.1). GTDB lineage: Archaea > Halobacteriota > Syntropharchaeia > Alkanophagales > Methanospirareceae > QMVO01. The sequence goes on along the minus strand of JAODGL010000172.1, from coordinate 2,373 downwards.
AGCATATTTCTTCTCAAACCCGTCATATTCGATGAAAATGCCTCTTTCTCTTAGCTTCTCCCTCGGCGGATGAGCGCTGAATTCTATTGGCTTATCGCGTATTCGAACGTTCTCCGCGTGCAAGAATCCACTCAAATATTCGTTTATTCCTCTATTCGTGCTCTTTGGCATGGTTACAACGCCATACTCCCCGGGTTCTCCATACAAGAGGTGCACGTAATCAGCAAGCATGTCGAGGATAGCGAGGTCATGTTCCACCACAACCACTGCTCTATCTTTCAAAACATCCTTTATTCCTTTTGCTACCCCCACTCGTTGATAAATGTCCAGATAAGGCGTTATCTCGTCAAAGAAATAAAAATCTGCATCTCTTATTATAGTAGCTATGACGGCGACTCTTTGCAGTTCGCCACCACTCAGCTCTTTTAAATCCTTCCTTAACGCTTCTTCGAGTTCAAAAGCCTTCACAAGCCGTTTTGATACTCCTGTTTCGTCTGTGCTTTCCAGTAACTCGTGAACTTTGCCCTGAAAGAATTCAGGAATTGCGTCCACGTATTGCGGCTTATATGCCACCTTAACTTTCCCTTTTGACAGCTTATCGAAGTAATTCTGCAACTCCGAGCCTGCATATTTCTTTATTATCGCATCCCATCTCGCTTCTAATTCTACTTTGCCAAGGTTTGGAACTTGCAATCCCGTTAATATTTTAATCGTCGTGCTCTTTCCTGTGCCGTTCTCACCGATTAGCCCAGTTACTTTACCGGGTTTTGGAACCGGCATTCCATAAAGGATGAACCCGTTTTTGCCATATCTGTGCGTCTCCTCACCCTTAAGCTCCTCTGGCAAGCCTATAATAGAAATAGCAGCGAAGGGGCATTTCTTTATGCATATACCGCATCCCTCACATAATTCCTCTGATATTTCCGGTTTGCCATCGCTACCCAGGACTACCGTCTCCGTCCCGGTACGCACCATCGGGCAGTATTTTATGCATTCATACTCGCATTTCCTCGGCTGGCACTTATCCCGCTTCAATATCGCTATCCGCATTTTTTTTCTTCTGATGTTCTATTGACATTCCTCCTAAATAATCGCTTTAGAAATAAGATAAGCAACCATAGGGATTAAAATACACAGAATTATTTTTCTTTAGCTTCATACTTTTTTCTTAGCTCTTCCAGTCTTTTTGCTGACTCCAGCTTCTTTTTCACCGAATTAGCATCATTATAATCGTCAGCAGAATAGATATAGAACCCACAATAATAGCGATATAGACCGCTCTTTCTTTCCAGAATTTGTTGACCATCTTTTCCCTCTCTTCAATCAGCTCCTCTCTCTGCTCAATCAGCTTCTCTCTCTGCTGTTCTCTTTCCTCGTTCCTTGCTTTATACTCTTGAAACTCTTTCTTCCATCTCAGGAACTCCTCCATTGTTACATATCTTCCTGATGGCTCTCGCCCCTCTTCTGTCGTTCTTACTGCCATTTATTCCTCCTATTTACGTTTTGATTTTGATTTGATATTTGAATTTAAATAATGGGTGAGGTTGAAATTATTTCTGCTGGAGGTGAATTTTAACTGATGTTGATACACGACCAAAATTTTTAGAGCCTGGTTCCTCATTAACATTGTTGATTTTTATCATCTGTGTTAATCTGCGTTAATCTGTGTCAATAAAAAACAAAAATGGGATAAAAAACCACCCCCAAAAACTTTTGCATTTTTC
>JAODGL010000172.1:0-481 GCA_025464585.1 Methanosarcinales archaeon | reverse complement strand
GCGCCACTGATTTCTCACCGAGTTCCACCGATTTCTCACCGAGTTCCACCGACTTATAAAGCAAAGCCCCGGCAGTATCCAGGCGTTCAAGTAATTCTTCATGCCAATCGCCACGTTTTATCTCAAAATATTCAAACTCGCCCTTATACGGCTCAAGACCCACTTCGGTGCTTTCTACATCTATCGGGAATTTCTTTATTTTTATCTGCTCAATGAACTGGCTTATATTCGCATCTTCGCCTTCCGCAACGATTCTAACGTCATAAGGCTTTAAATTCTCAACAAAACCCGTTATGTTCAATTTCCGCGCTATCCTCTCCACTGCATCTCTATACCCTACACGCTGCACTTCACCCTTCACAATTATAATTGCCCTTTTCATTTCCCCTCACTTAATGTTTACGTTTAGAATTTTGATACCTGGTTGCTGTACATAAAATAAAATATAACTTCCTTCTATTTAAGACGCGGATTAACATGG
>JAODGL010000168.1 GCA_025464585.1 Methanosarcinales archaeon | reverse complement strand
GAAGGGCGAGAGTTGATAAAACTTTTCTTAAATTGAATTTCACGGCGCCCGGATATTCGCAATAATCTTGTCAATAATATGGTCAGCGGTAATTCCCTCAGCTTCGGCTTCATAGCTCAAAATTATTCGGTGCCGGAGGACATCATGCGCTACCGCTTTAATATCCTCGGGGATAACATAGCCACGCGCATTTAGCAGTGCATGAGCCTTACCAGTAAGAATCAGCCATATTGACGCTCTTGGAGAAGCCCCATATTCTATCATCTCCTTAATATCTCCGTCTAACCCATAATTCTCTGGATACCTCGTTGCATCAACGAGTTCAGTAACATAATCCTCTATCATCTCATCTGCGTAAATCTTCTGATTAAACCTTTGTAGCGCGATTATGTCCCCGGTAGTTAGAACCTTCGCAGGTGTAATTGCAATTCCCTGTGTATTCCGCTGTATTATAATCTTCTCCTCCTCTCTTCTCGGATACTCTATCAGGAGTTTAAAAGTGAACCGGTCGACCTGAGCTTCGGGAAGCTTGTATGTGCCCTCGGTTTCTATTGGATTTTGCGTTGCCAGAACCATGAATGGCGAGTCTAATCCAAACGTTTCTCCGTATATGCTCACCTGCCTTTCCTGCATGGCTTCTAACAACGCGGATTGGACTTTTGGTGGAGACCTGTTTACCTCATCAGCGAGTATAAAATTAGAGAAGATGGGACCTTTCTGCGTGGTAAAACTCGCTGTTCGATGGTCATATATCTTCGTCCCGATGATGTCTGCGGGTAGCAGGTCAGGGGTAAACTGGATACGGCGGAATCTTGCAGAAAGCGTATCTGATAGCGTCTTCACCATCAATGTCTTTGCCAGACCGGGAACACCTTCAAGGAGAACATGCCCGTTGGCAACAAGACAAATCAGCAATTTGTTTAATATATGCTCTTGACCAACAATAACTCGCTTGATTTCGTTCAGAGCATCATTTATCCTCTTTGAGTACGCATCTGCTTGTGAATTCAATTCCTCTATTTCTGGTTGGTGTTTCATCCTTTTCCACCTTACAGATATAATCTAACTAACAGCCTTTTAAAAATCTTATGTGAAAGTGGGTTGAAAAGAACGGAAAAATATCGCAAAATTTATAAACTCCCCTTTTATAACCTCATTTGAATAATAATTTGAGGTGGTAAAAAGATTGGCTGAAGAGGAGTGGGAGCCGAAGATATTAGCATTTTGTTGCAACTGGTGCTCTTATGCAGGTGCGGATGCTGCCGGGATGGAAAGGAGGCAGGTACCACCTACGATAAGAGTAATAAGGGTAATGTGCTCGGGTAGAATAGACCCTGCTTTCGTTCTGATGGGTCTTTTAGAGGGTGCAGATGCTGTTTTAGTTACAGGATGTCACATAGGTGATTGCCATTATGTGAATGCGAATAACAAAACGAGGAACAGGTACGAATTTCTAAAGGAATTTGTGGACGAACTTGGGTTGGAGCCGGATAGGCTCTGGCTGAGGTGGATTTCGGCATCAGAAGGGGCTCTTTTTGCTGATATGGTTCGAGAAGTCACGGAAAAGATAAAGAAGATAGGACCAAGCCCTTTGAGAAGAGACTGGAAGAAGTAAATAAAAAATGTCGAGGTGTTATCTTGCATGGGCTAAGGATGAAAGAATAAGGGAAAAAGGAGCTGATGGTGGTTTTGTCACTGCCACGCTTGTAAGTGCGTTGGAAACTGGCTTTATTGACATTGCTCTTGTAGTCGCGAAAAAAAGCGTGTATGAGGGCATACCGGTATTGACGAGTAACCCGGAAGTGGTGAAAGAATGTGCTGGGTCATTACACGGTGCACCTATAAATCTTACGAAGTATGTGGTTGAGTACGCAGCGGAAAAGAGGATAGGACTGCCGACAAAGCCTTGTGATGCTCGTGGGATAATAGAACAGGCAAAGAGACGACAGGTAAATCTTGATAACATCTTTATGATAGGGCTTAATTGTGGTGGGACGCTGCATCCGTTGAGAATGAGGGAGATGGCAGCAGATTTTTACGGGCTTGACCCGGATTCGGTGGTGAAGGAGGAGATAAAAGAAGGAAAGATATTTTTGGTAAGTAAAGAGGCGGGAGGGAAGGAAAAAGAGACTGCGATAAAGATAGATGAGCTGGAGCAGAAGGGGTATGGCAGAAGAGATGCATGCAAATCATGTGTGACGAAGATACCAACCTCGTCGGATTTAGCATGCGGGAACTGGGGTGTGCCAAAAGGAGAGGAGAAAAAGACATTTGTAGAGGTGCTCACCGCGAAAGGCGAAGCGATTTTAAAAAATGCAATAGACAGCGGGTATGTGTGCATAGAGGAAGCTCCGGGAGAAGGAATAGAAATGAGAAGGAAGATAGAAGCAGGGATGCAGAAACTCGCAGAGAGCTGGAAAGAGCGAATAGATGAAGTAAACGCTTTATCACGTTCGGGAAGATTTGACTTTTACGTGGATGCACTAAAAAACTGCATACATTGTGGTGCTTGTAAGGAGGTATGCCCGGTTTGTGCATGTGAGAAAGAAGCGAAATGTTTGGATATGAATGACGAACGGGATTCTTATGCGATTTCTATGTATAACGTGCTCCGGATATTTCATTTGATGGATTCTTGCATACACTGTGGTCAGTGCGAGGATGTTTGCCCCGTGGATATACCATTAACGCTAATACAAAGGCGATTCTCAGAGCGGATGCAACGCCATTTAGGATACACGCCGGGAATGAGTGTTGATGAAAAGCCACCTTTATACGAGACTGAATTGAGATGGAATGCCGAGAGCATGATGAAATGAAAGTGATTTCTTCTATTTGTCCGGGATGCAGCATAGGTTGCGGGCTGTATTTGGCGGAATCTAAGGATGGAGAGGCGAATAAAATGAGGGTATTGCACCGGAAGAACGCAGCAGTGAATGAGGGTAAACTGTGCAAGTTTGGGACGCAATTGCATACATACTACGAAAGGGAAGCACTGAATGACACCGTGGATGGCAGTGAGGTGGAGCAGAAAGAGGCGATAAAAGAAGCAAAGGGAAGACTTAAGGGCATGAAACCTGACGAATTAGCTTTTGTCGCACTGCCCGGCACGGTAACAAACGAGGAAATAGTATCCCTTGTGGCTTTGGCATCAGAGTTTGGCTGTGAGAACATATCCTTTGGACTGGAAAGATTTTTCAGGGGAATACCGGAAGAGGCGAGATATATCATCGAAAAAGGGTTGCCATTTAGTGAGGTTGAGAAAGCATCCAGGATAATACTTCTTTTCGTTGACCCTTTCGTGCATTATCCGCTGCTTGCGAGAAGGGTATTGAAGGCGAAGAAGAAAGGAGCAAAAGTGGTAGAGGTATCTTTTGCGAAGAATGAGCGTGGGATAGCAGATGAAACTGTTCTGGTGGAGCCTGTGGGGCTCGAGAGAATAAAAGAAAAAAAGGATCTATTTGAAGATTCCTTGATTATCGGCGAGTTAACGCCCTATACGGATTTGCAATTTTTTGAGTTGATGCTATGGCTAAATGCATCTACTTCGTCCAGGCTATTTCTTTTGAAGCCATTTTTGAATTCCACAGGTGCTTTTTTGCCTGGAGGGAACTCTAAAAGGAGAAAAGACCTGTTTGAAATAATTGACGGGATAGAAAGAGGGGAAATAAAAGCGCTCTATTTGCTTGAAACAGACCTTGCAGGAGCAATGCTTGGAGATGAAAGGGTCACAAAAACCGTTTCAAAACTGGACTTGTTGATAGAGCAGAATGCTTTTAGAACTCCTTTGTCCAGCACCGCCGATATAACCATTAGTTCAGAGCCGTTTTTTATGAAAAGAGGAACGATAGTGAATATAGAGGGTAGAGTATTGGAAGTCGGAGGGCAATCTGAAAAAGGACTGCAAATAACAGAGAGTATGGGGAAAGGGAGGACGTATGAGGAAGTTCACGAAGAGGTGAAGAGAAAGTTAGGTTTGGCTGAAATAAGTGAGTTTGAGCTCGCGGTAAAGCGGAAAGAGAGGAGTTTTGAGATGGCAGAGCCGAAAGTAGAAATAGAGGAAAGAAAAGGAGGAGAAGGATATTTCCTCTGGTATAAAACAAATCCATTCTTTTGGAATAATGGGATTCAAAGTAAGAATTTTGTAGAGATAAGTCCAGCAGCGATGAGGAAGCTTGGGCTGTTTAGAGGTGATGAGGTGGTGATTGTACAGGGAGAGAGGAAAGGGAGGATGGGATTTAAGATTTCTGAGTTGCCGGATTATTTGATTTTATCAGAGTCGAAAATGTCGATTAAGCCATTTGAGGGTTTGATAGCTAAGGTGGAAATGAGGAGAAGAGATTGCGAGACAACACAAGAAAAAATAAATTGTTAAATCTGCGTAAATTCGTGTAAATCAGTGTCTTAAATAGAAGGAAGTTATACATTATTTTATATACAATAAAAGAGAAAGAAAAGATTGAGGTTGATTATGGCAAGAATCGTGAAAGAGATTGTGGTGGGCGGGAAACGGTTAAAGGCGCTATTTGACACTGGCTCTCTTCGCTCCTATATCAGGTCCGAGTTTCGCCCACCATCCTTTCGGAAAGTTCGCCCCATCACCATAGGTCTGGGAGGAATCGTTCGACGTCTGGATGAGCGTTGCGACCTCACCGCTACGATTGATGGGTTGGAATTCGATATGATGGCTTACGCGGTTGATGACCTGGGCGGGACCGAATATGGAGAACTGGACGCTATTGTGGGAGTTCTAACCATGGAGGAATGGTATACCAAGTTAGACCCCAAAAGTGGGGAACTGGACCTATCGGGGCTTAGAAAGCGGGAGTTTACTGAGTATTAAAATTACGATTATCAAACATCTTTACTTCAACTCTTTATAAATAACTTCTCTATTTTGACTGATTTTGATCTTCTGCGTTAATCAGCGTTAATCTGTGTCTATAACTTATTTTTTCTTGCTACTCTCCCGCACAGGTTTACCTTTTATTCTATCGGTATAAACACCTTACTCCTCACCTTAGGCAAATTTATCCTGAGAACGCCGTTTTTAAACGATGCAGATGCTTTTTCCGGGTCTATTGGCTCTGGCAGCCTTATCTGTTTCCGGAAAGCCTGAAAAGTCAACCTTTTCTGGATACCACCCCATCTCTCCCAGCAGACTGCATCGGTCATCTTCGCTATTACTTCCACCGTGTTTTCCGTTGTGTTTATCTCCACATTTTCTTTTCTTACTCGCGGCAGGTCAAAAGTAACCAATATCTCATCTTCCTTGTCTTCCACTTCGTATAACGGCTCTAAACAGCCATCATATCTCCATGTTGTCCTAATTATCCTCCTTTCCATTCCCATTTCCCTTTTCCTTTTCCACCTCCTATCTTATTTTATTGAACTTAACTATATAAGATTGGAATTTTCCACATTTTTTAGCGATACATAATGGGCATGTCCTGTTCCACGCCTTTCTGCATTTCCGGAGCAGAGAGTGCCGTCTGCCGCATAAGGTCGCGAGCTTTTAGCTTTATCTCCTCACCTCTTTCTAATAGCTCGTTCACATCGATGCCCAATTTTAAAAACTTCTCCAGCGACTCAATTACCGACGCCGCTGCACCGGGGTCAGGATACACCGGGAAGCACTGGGCGAGGAGAGAAATTGCATTCATCTTCCTCTTGCCGCATTCCCTTAGCATTATGGCATAAGGACCCGCGATAAATCCTTCCTCCAGCAGTTCCATCTGCTTGCCCTCCAGCTCTTTTACTGCTTCTTCACTGTTCCCTACGGCAAATACCCCCGGCTTGCTTATATCTATCCTGTTCCCTACCGGCAGACCGGTTATCGGGATAACCAGTTCAGCACCAATCTCTTTGAACCAGTCAGCCAAGGCACGCGTCAGCGGATAAACAGCGCCTGGCGGTATCGCAACTTCTGACAGGACTATTACTACGCCTTCATTACCGTATATTCGCACCGGGTTTTTTAATTTACCCTCGTGCACTACCATAACCGGGGGGAACAAATCAGATTCGATGTAGCCTATTTCCTTATAATTCGCCTTCTCCACGATGTAAGATGCTGCAATCGTTCCTACCAGACCCACATCTGGCAAACCCTCGATCACAATCGGATTTTTATGCACTACCCCTTCTTCCTCTGCTATCCTCACAACTTCTTCCATTTCCATAGTTTACGTACATTAATTAATAGCATAATTGTATAAAAAACCTGCGAGACTAAAATCTATTTTTCTTTCACCATCCAACGCTTTGTCAAGAATTTCTCGAACTCGATTATGAAGAACATCGGGAGCGAGACTAAAATCATCGGTATCCACCACTCGGCAGGTAAGGCTTCGGTTCTCAACGGATTAACGCCTGATGGAAGGGCGTAGATTATGGTAAGCTGCAGCCCGAGCGTTACTGCAACACCGATAAGCACCCATTTATTTGAGAATGGACTGAACGTAAAAGCAGACTCCGTTATTGACCTCGCAGTGAAGATATAGCAGATATGGACCAGCATAACAGTGGTGAACGCCGCAGTTCGCGCCTGCATCAATCGTTTATCCGGGTCCGCTATGGAACCGGAAATGGCTGGCTCACCGAAGTAGTAAAACATCATGAATCCTGCAACTGCCATTACCACGGAGACCAATCCAACTTTCTTGAAGAAAGGGCTATCTGTTATCCGTTCCTTGGGGTTGCGAGGCGGTCTGTCGAGTAACCCTTTTTCCTTCGGCTCGCGGATAAGCGTCAGTGCGAGGGCAACGGCATCAAGCAAATTTATATACAGGATTTGCACGGGCTCAATCGGAAGGCAACCACCTCGATCTGGATTGAAGAGGAATATAAAAGGCGCAAGCAGTATCGCTCCCAATACCAGCAAGGTTTGTCCACCGTTCGTGGGAAGCGTGTAAAGAATGACTTTCTTGATGTTATCGAAGACATGTCTGCCCTCTTCCACTGCGGACACGATGCTGGCGAAGTTATCATCCGTTAAAACCATATCCGCAGCTTCTTTGCTCACTTCGGTTCCGGTTATTCCCATAGCAATCCCAATATCCGCAGCCTTTAGCGCTGGCGCATCGTTCACACCATCGCCAGTAGCGGCGATAATATGTCCCCTTCTCCGCAACTGCGTGATTATCCTGAACTTATGTTCCGGGGCAGCCCGGGCATAAACCGAAACGGTATCTACAACCTCATACAGCTCATCATCGCTCATCCTTGACAGCTCTTCACCGGTCAACACCCTATCCGCGCCCTCGCCAATTCTTAACTGCCGTGCAATAGCTTTTGCCGTCTGCGCGTGGTCGCCAGTGACCATCACTACCCTGATTCCTGCACGTTTGCATTTCTGGACTGCTTCTATCGCTTCTTCTCTGGGCGGGTCTATCATGCCCTGGAGTCCGAGAAAAGTTAGCCCATTCAAATCTTCAGAATTAAGTGCCTTTTTTTCTGCGGGCACGAGTTTATACGCCATAGCAAGGACCCTCAAAGCTTCTCCTGCCATCTCATCCGCCTCTGCCAGTATCTCTGCACTGTGCAAAGGCTTGATGCTTCCATTGACCAACTGGTTTTGGCACATCTCTAAAACCTGCTCTGGCGAGCCTTTCACATAGATTACATTTTTATTCGCATTCACACCTTTGTGCAGAGTTGCCATATATTGCTGTTCAGCCACAAAAGGAATCTCATCGAGCCGGGGAAGATGCTCGGTAATACCTGCTTTGCTTGCCGAGACCACCAGAGCGCCTTCCGTGGGGTCTCCTACAATGCTGTACTCGCCCTTATTCGCAGCGAGAGAAGCTTTGTTGCAGAGATAACCGGCTTTCAAGGTTTCAATCAGCTCCGCACTCTCTTTTTCTGGAGTAATTACCCTGTTATCGAGAATGAACTCCCCCGAAGGCTCATATCCGGCACCACTCACCCTGTATTCCTTACCACCGCAGTATATCCGCGACACAGTCATTTGATTTTTGGTGAGTGTCCCCGTTTTATCTGTGCATATAACCGTGGTGCAGCCAAGCGTTTCTGCCGCTGGGAGTCGCTTTATAAGCGCATTTCTACGCGCCATTGCTGTTACACCAAAGGCTAAGGTTACGGTCACAATAGCAGGCAGACCTTCAGGTATCGCTGCAACCGCTAAAGAGACTGATGCAAGGAACGAATACTTAAGTGGAAATTCAAATATTACCGCCAGTATGAAATTAAGAGCCGCAATTGAGAGGATGGCGATGACCAGAAACCTGGTGAAGTCCGCCAGCTTCCGCATCAGTGGTGTGGTGATTTTACGTGTCTCTTTCATAAGTTCTGCGAGTCTCCCTATCTCTGCATGCTCACCAGTCCCTACTACAATGCCCTGTCCAGAGCCACGCGTGATGAAGGTACCACTGAAAGCCATGCAGCACTGGTCAGCAGGCGATAGATCAGGCTTCGAGATGGATTCGATGTTCTTTCGCACCGGGACTGATTCCCCGGTGAGTGAGGCTTCATCTGCACTCATGTTCTTTGCGTAGAACAGTCGCAAATCTGCTGGCACTTTGTCTCCTTCTTCCAATAGAACCACATCGCCGGGAACTAATTCTCGTGCAGGTATAACCTGCTTCTCACCATCTCTGAGCACCGTGCACTCTGGCGTCATCATTCTCTCCAGCGCCTCTACCGAAGCTTCCGCTTTGCCCTCCTGAATGAATCCTATTATCGTATTGGCTAAGACCACAGCCAGGATAACCGCAGTATCCATCCACATATCCAGAAAGGCGGTAACAAGAGCAGAAACGAGCAAGACATAGATTAAAGAGCTGTGAAACTGCGTCAGAAAGCGGATGAGCGTGCTTCGCTTCTTGAACTTCAGCTCGTTATAGCCATACGACTCAAGCCTTGCTTTTGACTCGCTGGTGCTGAGTCCCGCACTGCCTGATTCTAAAGCTTCAAAAACCTGTTCCACTGACAATTGATACCATCTTTTCTCTTTCTGCAATGTTTTCTCACTCAACTATAAAATAAACTGGATATTGGATAAAGAATTTTTAATAATGTTGTGGTTTTACAAAAATCTTTTCTCCAACAACTCCAACAAAAAGCGGGTACGATAGCATCATTGCGTGATTGTAAAGCAATAAGAGGTACTTTGAGTAAGATGACCACCGCAATAGTGGGACTGGATGATGGGGTTGCAATAATTATTTTCGCAATTGCAATCGCTATTTTAAAAGTTTCACTCGGTGAGGAGTCATTATCCGTTTCCTCCGCGCTCGTGAAGCCGTTGATAGAAATCCTTGGTGCGATTGCATTAGGAATTGTAATTGGGGCAATATTGGCATATTCAGCAAAGAAAAGTAGTGGAAGAGAGAGCATATTAATAATCTCGCTGGCTGGCATTTTAACCTGCATCGGATTGGCAGAAATCTTCCATTTATCATCAATACTGGCATGCATGTTTTTAGGTGCAAGGAATAATTTATATAATATGCAGGACGGCAGGAAAGATGAGCGGCGCATTTATCGGCGCTAAGGCAACAAGAGCTGAGCCAGTAGTTCAAAAATATTTGGGATTCACTTTATTGTCCCAGGCTGGTGTTGCGGTTGGTCGGGCAAGAACTTGGCGCTATGGCGATTACGATAATCGCAGCTACGACTGTCGTCTTTGAAATACTCGGACCAATAGGGGTTAGATATGGGATTATGAGAGCTGGAGAAAGTGGAATATAGTAACTCAATGGCATGATAATAGGAATATGAAAGTTAGGGAAATATTGAATAAGGTCAAGTGGGATGAAAGGATGGACTTTGACCGATTAGAAGTAGTTTATCGGCATCGAGGCGCTCCAGATGATTTGAAAAGGATTTCTGGGCGGGAAATCGTGCATATAGGAACATCTTTTCTCAGTCTGAAGGAAGCAGAAATTCCGCACCACCGCATCGTCAAGATTTTGTATGAAGGGGAAGTATTGTTTGAAAGGAAAAAATGATGCGTGAAGGAGAATTTGGACGAAGTGCCGAAGGCACGAAGCTGGATACGCTCTGTTATCTGCTGTGTGCATATTCTATTATTCTGTTTCTCATATTTCGTTTTTATTCTTTCAACTGTGGTTCTGTTATCTTTATACAAAACTCCCTTTATGTGAGTAGTGACCTCGCATAGATAAGCGATTTTAAGTATGCACCTACAATGTATTCTCCAACCTCGGTTTTCATTATCTCAATTCCTTTTCATCATATTGCACATTGCAGATAACGTTTCCAGCATAAAAGAAGTTTTTGCGAAGCAAAAATTTGGGTGAGTGCCGCCAGGCACGAACCTTTTATGCTGTGTTAGGCGATGCGGTGGTAGATTATTATAATATTTCCCCATAATCCACCTCAATCCCGTCGTCAATCTTTCTGTAATAGATAACTTTAATGTCTATATGTTCTGGCAAAGATGCTTTCACTTCGTATGTATGGGGTTTTATTGATACTGGAATGTCTCCGATGTAACCATCAACTCCCTTTGATTCTTCGTCGGGCTCGGACAATCGGTAATCGGCTCCTTTAACCTCCGCACCTTTCTTAAGAATGGCTTCCTGAAACCTTAACCCAGCAAAAGTTTTCACAATTACTAAATCTCGCACCCATTGTTCAACCGTTGTTTGGTCAATTTTGTTCAGGGAATTTTTAAGTTCTTTCAATTTCTGTAATATCTTTTCTGTTGCATTTCTGATTGCATCTGGCTTTTTCTCTAAATACCACTTTTCCCACTCAGATAGTGTCTTTCCCTCAAACTCCTGAATAAGTTCACTCATCTGGCCAACTACTTTTGGTCGTGTCCCCTGCGCATACTGATTTGCTAAATTGCTCAATGGAGCCACATACTTAGGAAAGTCGGGGGTCTCTATATCCAGATACTTTCGGATTTCCCCAGTGCTAATTTTTACTTTCATAGTTTTTCACCTTGAAATATCTGCCTTTGTAAACCTAAAAATTTAGATTTGTATTTATAATCAAATGTAGTATCCACATCAGCCAAACCATTTTTAATTATATGTGCATTCAAGAAAGTTTTGTTCCATAAATAGAGATAACAAAGCAGATTATTTTCCTCGTCGTATTTTATATTGTCAAATTTTATGAATACCTTTTGCCCAGTTGTTTTTTCTCTTAAGAATTTGACTGCTTCCCCATTTTTTTCTGATCTCTCTTTCACACCTAATAACCTGATTTTTAATCCATTACTTAGAATCAACAACTCTGGAGAGATTATTTCTTTCACAGTAAAATATGTCTCTCTTTCAGATCGGGAGTCATCTATTTTTGAACCGAATCTTAATTTTCTTGGGTCAACTTTTTTATCAAACTTTATCGGGTCCTTAAAGATATATGGCAGTTTTTTAATTTCTTCTTTAAAATCTATCTTTGGTTCTTCCTGTTTGATTATCTCAAAAGTTGCCTCTTGGGAAATAATGGTTTGTTTTATTCCTATTTTTTCCTTTATGGTTGGTAGAAACGCCTCATTTATTTCGTATCCAATAGAGTTTCTATTCAGATTTTTAGCTGCCAAGGAAGTTGTACCACTTCCTAAGAATGGGTCAAAAACAGTATCGCCGACAAAACTAAACATTTTGATAAGGCGTCTCGGTAATTCTTCAGGAAACATTGCCAGATGTTTATCTTGCTTTTCACCAGGGAAGTTCCAATGCCCAGTAAAATACTCATTCCATTCTTCCCGGGATAATTTCGATTGCTCTTTAATTTCATTACTTACCTTTGGCGGCTTCCCATATTTTTTGAAAATTAAAATAAATTCGTAGTCCAATTTAAGAATCCCACTTCTAGGATAAGGGAAGGATCCCATTACTGTTGCTCCGCCTGTTGTATGACAAGTAGTAACCTTTTGCCAAATAATAGCCCCCATATAATCAAAACCAGCACTTTCACAAAACTTGATTATTTCTGTTCTTATCGGAATAACCTTATATCTTCCGTAATAAACAGAACGAGCGAATTGGTCACCGATGTTAATGCATAAACGGCAACCTTTATGTAAAATCCTGTGGCACTCATTCCACACTAAATTAAGGTTGTTTATATACTCCTCATAAGTATCATTGAACCCTATCTGTTTTCCATTTCCATAATCTTTTAGTTGCCAATAGGGTGGAGAAGTAATGATAAGATGAACTGTTTCATCTTTAACCTCTTTCATCCACCTTGAATCACCGATGATTATTTTGTGTGTTGTTTTCATCTTGTTACCTCTTATGGATTTGATTTACTTAAAGCC